>NZ_JAANMZ010000053.1 GCF_011250555.1 Bacillus sp. MM2020_4
CAAAAAATAGTCTGGTAATTATGGCGAGAAGGTCACACCCGTTCCCATACCGAACACGGAAGTTAAGCTTCTCAGCGCCGATGGTAGTTGGGGCATGCGCCCCTGTGAGAGTAGGACGTTGCCAGGCAGAAAAATGACAATCTGAAAAGATTGTCTTTTTTTATGCATAAAAGGGGGATTGGCAATAAACTGGATAGTAATAAAAAATTCCTTACCCCCTATATAAACTAAAAACCTCTTCCCAATTCCACTTTTCATAATACCAGCTTGCCATCGTAAGGTTTTTAATCCATTGTTTTTCTTTCATATCTTTACTTGCCGCTACAATTATATTGGCAGCCGCCCTATCGGTCCTAATCCAAATGAGCTGCCTGCGATGAACTTGCGGGGCAAAGTCACCTTCATTTTTTGCAGGGAAGGTTACCTGTTTTTGATTGTCCGATATTTCGAATATGCTTGGTAATGGCCGTTCCTTAACCTCCACTAATTCACTCTCAGGCGAACGTGAAACGTATAATACATGGTTATTTTTCCAAGAAAAATCCCGATCTGCATACCCCGCAGGAGTTAACCGTTCCTTCCGGAAGGCCGGAACACCCAGTATCTTGAATTGTTTATTTTTCAACACTTCCCTGCCGAACCCGCTAATATAGCCAAGAGCATTCCTGTTTGGCGCCCATTGTAGCCATTCTTCATGATTTAACATTTCATCTATTCGTTGAAAAACCTGCCCATCCACAGAAAGCACACAAAGAGTATTACTGTCTGCTGACAATGAAGCTGTAGGATTTAATAAAAAACTAATCCACTTACGGTCGTGTGACCATTTAAACTGGCTGGTGCTTACATAGTAATCTTTCGCTCCAACTTGAATGGTAAAAACCGGCTTTACAATTGGCTTTTGCCGGTCCATTCCTAGTGAGAGTTTTGATAACTGGATATCTGTATGAAGCGTTGGACTTTCCTTAGTGGATATCAATAGTTCTTTCCCGTTTGGATACCAAGAAAAGTTTTCAACCTTATCTGCCAGGTGATTGATAAGAAATGGCTTTGCTGGATCTGCTGTATTAACAACAAATAGATCAGACTCTATAAGAAAGGTAAGTTTATTTTGCTGTGGAGACCACTGGAAATTGCTCGTTACATTGGATGTAACTTTTATATGCTTGTTCAAGGGGATATTGTATAAAAATAGTTCACCATTATCGATGGAGCCGTCCATTTTCCTTTGTTCTTTTAAGTAGGCAACCCATTCCCCATCATGTGACCATTTTGGATACCTTATAAAGCCCTCATGTGTAAGCTTTCTTTCCACATTTCCACTTTTCATCCACAAATTATCACCGCGGATAAATGCCGCTTTTAAAGTGTCATGTCTATTATCTGCGTATGTTATCGAGTGGAATGGAATAATAACTGAAACAAGTAAAATAGTTAGTAGTACTATTTTTTTCATCTAATCGCCTCTTTTTACGTTAGAGATGGGTATATATATTGTGTGCAAATGAGTAAAATTCATCAGGAATTTAAGAACATTTGTGATAAAGTGGAGAAGGCATAATAATAGGGAGGACTTCATGTGTTAGAAAATAGTTTTATGATGGTCGCGATTATCCTAATTATTAATATTGTTTATGTTTCTTTTTTTACCATAAGGATGATCTTGACGCTGAAGGGGCAGCGTTATTTAGCTGCATCGCTCAGTATGATAGAAGTGGTCATTTATGTACTTGGGCTCGGCCTTGTCTTAAATAATCTTAATGAGATTCAAAATCTCATTGCGTATGCGGTTGGTTATGGTATTGGTGTGATTGTTGGGATGAAAATTGAGGAAAAGCTAGCGTTAGGCTATATTACGGTGAATGTAATTACGAAGGAGTATGATAAAAATCTGCCTAGAATATTAAGAGAAAAGGGATATGGCGTAACCAATTGGGAGGCAAATGGACTCGAGGGCGACCGAATGGCGCTGCAAATCCTTACGCCAAGGAAATTTGAATTAAAGCTATATGAAGCGATAAAAAGTTTAGACCCAAAAGCGTTTATCATTACATATGAGCCCAAGTCGATTCATGGAGGCTTCTGGGTGAAATCGGTGAAAAGAGGGAAGCTATTTTCATGAGTAAAAAGAAAGTGCAATTTGAAGTCCAAGAAAATGAAAGTATTGAGGAGTGCTTGAATAGAATGAAGCAAGATGGGTACTCCCCTGTCCGCCGAATAGAAAAGCCTATTTTTCAAGAAGTAAAAAGGGGCGGAGAGACTATCTATGAACCAATTGGCCGCCAAATCGTCTTTGAGGCAATGCTAGTTGAGTAAAACACGAACATTCCTGACCTGTTTTAAAGTAATGTTCGATTTATTGGTTGACATTTAAATGAAGTTCTTGGTATGATAATGATAGTTAATTAAGAAATTACTTTTACCCTCGTATATCCATGGGGATATGGCCCATAAGTTTCTACCCAATAACCGTAAATTATTGGACTATGAGGGAAAGTCAATATGTTCGAGCACAATTTGGGGCGAAGACTCACTATTTGTTGACCCTGGATTTCGTATGCCCGGACAAATGGCTTTCTCTTATGGAGAGGCTATTTGTCCGGGTATTTTATTTGCATGGAAAACGGGGCAGACATAGTTGGTTTTTTAAAAAGGGGGCTGAAGGATGGGAACTCTTGTCGGAGTGATCATGGGAAGCAAGTCAGATTGGGATACGATGAAGCCTGCATGCGAGATTTTAGAACAATTTGAAATTCCTTATGAAAAAAAGGTTGTTTCTGCCCATCGCACACCTGATTTGATGTTTACATATGCAGAAAATGCTAGAAAAAGAGGGTTAAAGGTGATCATCGCGGGTGCAGGCGGTGCGGCCCATCTCCCTGGCATGGTCGCAGCAAAAACGACTTTGCCGGTTATCGGTGTACCTGTTCAATCAAAAGCGTTAAATGGTTTGGACTCCTTGCTGTCGATTGTGCAAATGCCAGGCGGTGTGCCCGTTGCAACGGTGGCGATTGGGAAAGCGGGAGCCATGAATGCAGGCTTGCTGGCTGCACAAATTTTAGCCACAGAAGATGCAAGACTCGCCAATCAATTAGATGCTAGAAGAGAAACTATTAAATTAGAGGTTCTAGAAAGTAGTGATCAACTTGGATAACAAGACGATTTTACCTGGATCTACCATTGGTATTATTGGCGGCGGGCAACTAGGAAGAATGATGGCATTAGCGGCTAAGGCGCAAGGATACCGTATTGCTGTTTTAGAACCTGTTTCCGATTCCCCGTGCGGACAATTGGCGGACTTCGAAGTAATCGGTTCTTATGATGATCTTGATGCCATTGCAAAGCTCGCTGTAATGAGTGACGTGATTACCTATGAATTTGAAAACATTGATGCTGATACATTACGCTGGCTTTGTAGTAAGGCCTATGTGCCACAAGGTCCCGAGCTATTAACCATAACGCAGGATCGGATCAAGGAAAAGGCAGCCATCCAGCAGGCAGGAGTACAAGTGGCGCCCTATGAGGTTATCGAAAGTGTTGAGGATTTACTTTTAAAAATAGAATGGATTGGTTATCCTGCTGTATTGAAAACCGCAAGAGGCGGCTATGATGGCAAAGGTCAGTTGGTCTTTAAAACCGAGCAGGATCTATCTAAAGCAGCGGTGCTTCTGAACCATGGCCGTTGTGTCCTGGAAAAATGGATTCCGTTTGAAAAAGAAGTATCCGTCATTGTTACAAGAAGACTAGATGGAGAAACGGCATTTTTTCCAGTAGCAGAAAACATTCATGAAGAAAATATTTTGCATACAACGATTGTTCCGGCCCGAATCCCAGATGAATTACGGGAAAAGGCGGTCCGAGAGGCGAGGCAGATTGCTGATTCGCTTGGGTTGGTCGGGACGTTGGCAGTCGAGATGTTTGTGACCAGTGAGGGTAAAATATATATCAATGAGCTGGCACCGAGGCCGCATAACTCAGGCCACTTTTCCATCGAGGCATGCGAGACGTCACAGTTCGAACAGCATATCCGTGCGATTTGTAATTTACCATTAGGAAGCACAGAGCTATTAAAACCGGCGGTTATGGTCAATCTATTAGGAGAACATCTTGACTGCTTATTTAAAGAGTTTCAGACAATTAAGGGCTGGAAAGTTCATTTATACGGGAAAAAGGAACCAAAATTGAAAAGGAAGATGGGGCATGTTACCATTTTGAAGGATAACGTCGATGAAGCCCTTTGGGAGATTGAGAAGAGCACTATCTGGCGTAACAGCTAAAGAAATGATCGGAGGATAAAAGATGATTGATCGTTATACTAGACCGGAAATGGGAGCCATTTGGACGGAGGAGAATCGCTTTAACGCCTGGCTTGAGGTGGAAATTCTAGCATGTGAGGCATGGGCAGAATTAGGAGAAATTCCGAAAGAAGATGTTAAGAAACTTCGTGAACATGCTTCTTTTAATATTGACCGCATTAAAGAAATCGAAGAAGAGACTAGGCATGATGTGGTTGCTTTTACTCGTGCGGTTTCGGAAACATTGGGCGAAGAACGGAAATGGGTTCATTACGGCTTAACTTCAACAGATGTCGTAGATACAGCACTTTCCTATGTATTGAAGCAAGCGAATGAAATTTTATTGCAGGATTTAGAAAACTTTATTGAGATTTTAAAAAATAAGGCTATTGAGCACAAAATGACGGTCATGATGGGACGGACACATGGGGTCCATGCGGAACCGACAACATTTGGGTTGAAGCTTGCTCTGTGGTATGAGGAAATGAAACGCAATCTAGAGCGTTTTAAGCAAGCGGCTGAAGGGGTAGAGTTCGGAAAGATCTCCGGTGCTGTTGGAACTTACGCCAATATTAATCCGTTTGTGGAACAGTATGTGTGTGAAAAATTAGGTCTTGGCCGGGCGCCCATATCGACACAAACATTGCAGCGCGACCGCCATGCACACTATATGTCCACCATCGCATTAATCGCTACTTCCATTGAAAAATTTGCTGTTGAGGTTCGCGGGTTGCAGAAGAGTGAAACGCGTGAGGTTGAGGAATTTTTTGCGAAGGGTCAAAAAGGGTCATCGGCGATGCCGCATAAACGGAACCCAATTGGCTCGGAGAATATGACTGGTATGGCGCGCGTGATTCGTGGCTACATGATGACAGCTTATGAAAATGTGCCGCTTTGGCATGAGCGCGATATTTCTCATTCCTCCGCCGAACGCATCATTTTGCCAGATGCGACGATTGCCTTGAATTACATGCTCAACCGCTTCGGCAGGATATTGAAAAATCTAACTGTTTATCCGGAGAATATGAAACGCAACATGGATCGTACGCTAGGATTGATTTATTCACAGCGCGTGCTGCTTGCGTTGATTGATAAAGGCTTGTCGCGTGAAGAGGCTTATGATACGGTGCAGCCGAAGGCAATGGAGGCTTGGGAAAACCAAGTTCCATTCCGCAGCTTGATTGAAGCAGATGGAAAAATTACCTCATTGCTGTCGGGTGAGGAAATCGAGGATTGCTTTGACTACCACTACCACTTACAGCATGTAGATACCATTTTTGATCGGTTAGGGTTGAACGGGTAAACGGGTTCTACGTAACCGAATGAATTAAAAAGATATCCAATCGGTTTTTTGAGCCAGTACAAAATAAATAGGGGCAACCACAGCAGGGATTTGCCCCTCTCTCTAGATTAAAGATTCCCAATATTGCGAAATAAGGAGCGAACTGCCATGAATGAACTGCTTTACGAAGGAAAAGCCAAGCGAATTTACAAAACAGATGAAGAAAACATTGTATTAGTCCAATACAAGGATTCAGCCACCGCTTTTAATGGAGAAAAGAAAGCAGAGATCACTGGTAAAGGCAGACTCAATAACGAGATTACTAGTTTGATATTCTTAAAGCTAATGGAAAAAGGAATTCACTCACACTTTATCAAAAGAATCTCCGAAACGGAGCAGTTGGTGAAGAAGGTAACTATTATTCCGCTTGAAGTAGTCGTTCGTAACGTGGCTGCCGGCAGTTTTTCAAAAAGATTGGGAATCGAAGAAGGCAGACCGCTGTCAGCACCACTGGTTGAGTTTTATTTAAAAGATGACGCGCTCGGTGACCCGCTCCTTACCAATGACCATATCCTGGAGCTTAATGTGGCAACAGCCGAAGAGATTACGATTTTACGAGAAAAGGCGCTGGAAGTAAATGCGGTTTTATCGAGCTTTTTTGCAGAACAAGGCATTACCTTAATCGATTTTAAACTCGAGTTTGGCAAAGACGAACAGGGGCAAATTTTATTAGCTGATGAAATTTCTCCAGACACCTGCCGCCTATGGGATCAAAAGACAAATGAAAAGCTGGATAAAGATGTATTCCGCCGCGATTTAGGAAGCTTAACAGAGGCATATAAAACGATTTTAACTAGACTTGGAGGTCATCAGCATGTATAAAGTCAAAGTTTACGTAACGTTAAGAGAAAGTGTATTAGATCCGCAAGGCAAAGCCGTCACTCAATCATTACATTCATTAAATTACCAAGAAGTAACTGATGTCCGCATCGGCAAATATATGGAACTAACGATTGAACAATCAGAGCGTGACCTTGATGACGTCGTGAACGAGATTTGTACAAAGCTGCTAGCCAATCCAGTTATTGAAGACTACCGTTACGAAGTAGAGGAGTGTGTCGCTCAGTGAAGTTTGCAGTGATCGTTTTTCCTGGCTCGAACTGTGATGTTGACATGTTTCATGCAATAAAGGATGAACTGGGCGAAGAAGTGGAGTACGTTTGGCATGATACGGAAAGCTTAGACGGTTATGATGGAATCCTTTTACCAGGCGGCTTCTCGTACGGTGATTACCTTCGTACAGGAGCGATTGCCCGTTTCAGTAATGTCATGAAAGAAGTCATGAAAGCCGCAGAAGCCGGCAAGCCAGTGCTTGGGGTGTGCAACGGATTCCAAATTCTTCTTGAAGCAGGTCTGCTGCCGGGAGCGATGAGACGAAACGAAAGCCTATCATTTATTTGCAAGCCGGTCGAATTAGTCGTGGCAAACAATCAATCCATGTTTACTGCTGAATATAAGCAAGACCAAACCATCACGATTCCGGTCGCCCATGGCGAAGGAAATTACTATTGTGACGAAGAAACTCTCAACCAACTAAAAGCTAATAACCAAATTGTGTTTACCTATCAGCAAAATCCAAATGGCAGTCTTGAGAATATTGCCGGAATCACAAACGAAAAAGGAAATATCCTTGGTATGATGCCGCACCCTGAACGGGCGGTTGACGAGCTTTTAGGCAGCGCCGACGGGCTGAAAATGTTTCAATCAATCGTAAAATCTTGGAGGGAAGCACATGTTGTCAACGCTTGAACCAAATCCGGAGCAAATCAAAACAGAAAAAATCTATCAGCAAATGGGTTTGTCCGATGAAGAGTTTGCGATGGTCGAAAATATCCTCGGCAGAACGCCGAACTATACAGAGACTGGCCTTTTCTCGGTTATGTGGTCAGAGCACTGCAGTTATAAAAACTCAAAGCCGGTTCTAAGAAAATTCCCTACATCCGGTGACAAAGTTCTTCAAGGCCCAGGCGAAGGGGCTGGAATTGTCGATATCGGCGATGGTCAGGCGGTTGTGTTTAAAATCGAAAGCCATAACCACCCATCCGCAATTGAACCGTACCAAGGAGCTGCAACAGGCGTGGGCGGAATTATCCGTGATGTCTTCTCAATGGGCGCACGACCGATTGCGATGTTAAATTCACTGCGCTTCGGCGAGATGGATAAAGCTAGAACACGTTATCTTTTTAAAGAAGTAGTAGCTGGAATAGCAGGATACGGCAACTGTATCGGCATTCCGACGGTCGGGGGCGAAGTTCAGTTCGATCCTTCCTATGAAGGAAATCCTCTCGTCAACGCCATGTGTGTCGGTCTGATCAATCATGAGGATATTAAAAAAGGCCAGGCACATGGTCTTGGCAATACAGTCATGTATGTTGGGGCCAAAACAGGCCGCGACGGGATCCACGGTGCAACATTTGCTTCAGAGGAACTCACAGAGGATTCGGATGAAAAACGTCCGGCGGTTCAGGTCGGCGATCCATTCATGGAAAAATTACTTTTAGAAGCTTGCTTGGAGCTGATCCATTCGGATGCGCTTGTCGGGATTCAAGATATGGGTGCAGCGGGACTTGCCAGCTCTTCTTCGGAAATGGCCAGCAAAGCCGGGATGGGCATCGAGATGAATTTAGACCTTGTACCACAGCGCGAAACGGGAATGACCGCTTATGAAATGATGCTGTCTGAATCACAGGAACGGATGCTTATTGTGGTGAAAAAGGGCAGAGAACAAGAGATTAATCATCTCTTTTCTAAATATGATTTAGAAGCTGTCGCAATTGGCAAGGTCACGGATGATAAGCAATTCCGCCTCATCCATAAAGGGGAAGTGGTTGCAGACCTGCCAGTGGATGCCTTGGCTGAAGATGCACCTGTGTATCAGAAACCTTCCAACGAGCCTGCCTACTTTGCTGAATTCCAGGCGATGGAAAATGAGATTCCACAGGTGGATGACCTGAAAGAGACTTTAGTAAAATTGTTAAGCCAGCCGACCATTGCCAGCAAGGAATGGGTATATGAACAATATGATTATATGGTGCGCACGAATACGGTAGTGTCACCTGGCTCAGACGCTGCCGTAACCCGTATTAGAGGTACGCGAAAAGCCTTAGCAATGACTACGGATTGTAATTCCCGTTATGTGTACTTAGATCCGGAAACCGGTGGAAAAATTGCGGTAGCTGAAGCGGCACGTAACATTATTTGTTCAGGTGCCGAACCGTTAGCGATCACCGATAACCTCAACTTTGGCAATCCCGAAAAGCCGGAGGTGTTCTGGCAGATTGAAAAGGCAGCTGATGGAATCAGTGAAGCATGCCGGGTTCTTGAAACACCAGTCATCGGCGGTAACGTGTCCTTATACAACGAAACAAGCGGCACGGCGATCTATCCAACACCAGTTATTGGCATGGTAGGACTCGTTAGTGACCTCGACCATATTACGACCCAGCACTTTAAACAAAGCGGCGACCATATCTATTTGGTTGGGGAAACAAAACCTGAGTTTGGCGGCAGTGAACTGCAAAAGCTAGTGAACGGAGAAATTTTCGGAAAAGCGCCGGAATTAAATATTGAAATAGAAAAAGAAAGACAGAGTCAGGTACTAACTGCCATTCGTGCTGGATTGGTCCAATCGGCCCATGATTTGTCAGAAGGCGGGCTGGCCGTTGCTCTTGCAGAATGTCTTTTTGCAAAAATGGGCCTCGGGGCTGAAATAACAATCACTGGAGATTCAGTTTCTGCACTTTTTAGTGAGAGCCAATCTCGTTTTCTAATTTCCGTTAAAAAAGAACACCAAGCAGAGTTTGAGAGAGTAGTAGATGCGGCTCCGATCGGCCAAGTGAATGAGACAGGAATCCTTCAAGTTTTATCTGAAGGTCAATCGGTTCTTGTGTCCACGGTTGAAGAATTAAAAACGGCTTGGAAAGGGGCGATCCCATGCTTGCTGAAATCAAGGGATTAAATGAAGAGTGCGGCATTTTTGGTGTCTTTGGACATCCAGACGCCGCCCAATTAACCTATTATGGCCTTCACGCCCTGCAGCACCGCGGCCAGGAGGGAACTGGAATCGTTGTTTCTGATGGAAAGAAACTTACAGGCGTTAAGGGAGAAGGTCTCGTAACGGAGATTTTTACGGCAGAAGCGATGTCCCAGTTAATAGGATCAGCAGCGATTGGTCATGTCCGTTATGCGACAGCAGGAGGCGGAGGTTATGAGAACGTCCAGCCGCTGTTGTTCCATTCACAAACTGGAAGCCTTGCCCTTGCCCATAATGGCAACCTTGTGAATGCTACTTCATTAAAACATCAGCTTGAAGCGCAAGGGAGTATTTTTCAAACCAGTTCAGATACAGAGGTTTTAGCCCATTTAATAAGAAGAAGCGGATTTCACCACATGAAGGAACAGGTGAAAAATGCTTTGACCATGTTAAAAGGGGCATATGCCTATTTAATTATGACGGAAACAGAACTGATGGTGGCCCTTGATCCCCATGGTCTCAGACCGCTTTCGCTTGGCTGTCTGGGTGATGCGTATGTTGTGGCCTCGGAGACGTGTGCATTTGATGTGGTCGGTGCTGAATATATCCGCGATATTATGCCTGGTGAACTATTAATCATCAACGAAAAAGGGCTGACGTCAGAGCGGTTTTCGCTGAGTACGACAAAAGCCATCTGTATGATGGAGTATGTTTATTTTTCAAGACCTGATAGTAATATTCAAGGAGTGAATGTCCATACTGCCCGAAAAAGCTTGGGAAAAAGGCTGGCGATGGAAGCCCCAATTGATGCGGACGTTGTGACAGGGGTGCCGGATTCCAGTATTTCAGCGGCAATCGGCTATGCGGAAGCGATGGGGATCCCATATGAAATGGGGTTAATCAAAAATAAATATGTCGGCAGAACCTTCATCCAGCCTTCCCAGTCACTTAGGGAGCAGGGAGTAAAAATGAAACTGTCTCCCGTTCGTGGAGTGGTCGAAGGAAAACGGGTGATTATGGTCGACGACTCCATTGTCCGCGGCACAACAAGCAGAAGAATTGTTTCCATGCTGAAAGATGCCGGGGCAACAGAGGTTCACGTCGTTATCAGTTCACCTCCGATTAAAAATCCATGTTTCTACGGTATCGATACGTCTTCAAAGGAAGAATTGATTGCGTCTGACAAATCGGTTGAGGACATTCGCCAACTAATTGGAGCGGATTCGTTAACCTTTTTAAGTGAGGGTGGCATGGTAGAGGCGCTTAGTCAGTTGGGTACAAAGGGCTTTTGTCTAGGTTGCTTTAACGGAAATTATCCTACAGAAATTTATCCAGATACACTGCAGTATTATTATCAAAAGGGGTGACGGTCATGGCAAATGCATACACACAAGCCGGAGTAAATATCGAAGCAGGCTATGAAGCCGTTGAGCGGATGAAAAAACATGTACAGCGAACGAAAAGAGCAGGTGTGGTTGGGAGCCTTGGCGGCTTTGGCGGCATGTTTGATCTTTCCGCTCTTGGATTAAAAGAGCCAGTTTTGGTGTCAGGCACCGATGGCGTTGGCACGAAGCTGATGATTGCGTTCATGATGGATCGGCACGATACGATTGGAATTGATGCAGTGGCGATGTGCGTGAATGATATTGTGGTCCAAGGTGCGGAGCCACTTTACTTTTTAGATTATATTGCATGCGGCAAGGCTATTCCTGAAAAAATTGAAGCAATCGTTAAAGGGATTGCCGATGGCTGTGAACAGGCCGGCTGTGCCTTAATTGGCGGGGAAACGGCGGAAATGCCGGGCCTTTATCGTGAGGATGAGTATGATCTTGCCGGGTTTTCGGTGGGGGCTTGTGAAAAGCCACAATTAATAACCGGAGAAAATATTACCCCTGGTGATGTGTTGATCGGCTTAGCATCAAGCGGGATTCACAGTAATGGTTACTCACTCGTCAGAAAAGTGTTTAACAACTGGTCATTAATTGAGGAGGTTGATGAACTAGGGTGTACTTTGGGCGAGGAATTACTGAAACCGACGAAAATATATGTAAAACCGATTTTGGCGGCATTGAAAAAATTCCAAATCAAAGGAATGGCCCATATTACAGGCGGCGGATTTATTGAGAATATTCCAAGGATGCTCCCAGCTGGACTTGGCGCCGAACTGAATGAAAAAAACTGGCATATTCCATCTGTGTTTAAGTTAATCTCTGAGGTTGGACAAATCGAATACCAAGAGATGTATAATATTTTTAATATGGGTATTGGCATGGTCGTTACGGTGGATCAGAAAGATGCGGCAGATGTACTGGCGCATTTCACAGAACTAGGTGAAACGGCTTATGAAATCGGTGTTGTTACCGAGCAAGAAGGAATCGAAATTAAAGGCTTTGGTGGCCGCCGATGAAAAAGATAGCGGTGTTTGCTTCAGGCAGCGGCAGTAATTTTCAATCGATCATTAATGTGATACGAGAAGGGCTGCTGCCGGCAGAAATTTCCTTGTTAGTTTGTGATCAACCGAGAGCTTTTGCGATTGAAAGAGCGAAAGCCAATCAAATTCCTTGTTTTATTTTTAGCGCGAAAGATTATTCAAGTAAGGCCGAGTATGAGACAGAAATCGCCGCACGGCTAAAGGATGTTGATTTCATTGTCCTTGCCGGTTATATGCGGTTGATCGGACCTACTCTATTAAAAGAGTTTGAAGGACGAATCATCAATATCCACCCATCCTTGCTGCCGGCTTTTCCTGGTAAGGATGCGATTGGTCAGGCATTAACTGCGAAAGCAAATTGGACCGGGGTAACCATTCATTTCGTTGATGAAGGAATGGACACAGGTCCTATCATTGTCCAGGAACGAATCCGGATTGAGGAAAATGAAACAAGAGAAAGCTTACAAAAGAAGATTCAACTTGTTGAGCACAAACTTTATCCATCTATCTTACACATGCTGTTAACACAAGGAGAGGTTACGAATGACAAAAAAGCGCGCACTTATTAGTGTATCTGACAAAAGCGGTGTTAGTGAATTTGCAAGAGAATTAGTGAATCTTGGTTTTGAAATTATCTCAACCGGCGGTACGAAAAAAACGCTGCAGGAGCAAGGGATTGCTGTCCTTGGTGTTAGTGATGTTACAGGTTTTCCGGAAATATTAGAGGGACGTGTGAAAACATTAAATCCCTTTATTCATGGCGGATTGTTGGCGAAACAGGACGATAATTCACATGTAAAACAGTTGGATGAACATGGGATTGTACCCATCCAGCTTGTTTGTGTAAATCTCTACCCCTTCCAGCAAACGATTGAAAAGCCGGACGTGACGGTTGCTGATGCCATCGAGAATATCGATATCGGCGGTCCAACCATGCTCCGTGCTTCGGCGAAAAATCATCAATATGTAACAGTGGTCGTGGATCCTTCAGATTATCCAACGGTGCTAGCGGAATTAGCAGCGGAGGGTAGTACGACGCCTGAAACAAGAAGAAAGCTAGCGGCAAAGGTGTTCCGTCACACGGCTGCCTACGATGCCCTCATTGCCGGTTATATGACAGACCTTGCAGGGGAAGAAACACCAGAAAAATTAACCGTTACATATGAATTAAAGCAGGGCTTACGATACGGAGAAAATCCCCATCAACAGGCCGCTTTTTATAAAAAGCCACTTGGTTCTACATTCTCGATTGCTTATGCCGAACAGCTTCACGGCAAAGAACTTTCTTATAACAATATCAATGATGCTGATGCTGCATTGCAAATTGTGAAGGAATTTTCGGAACCAGCTGCGGTGGCGGTCAAGCATATGAACCCATGCGGTGTCGGTACAGGCAAAACGGGGTATGATGCCTTTTTTAAGGCGTTTGCCGCAGATCCTGTATCTATTTTTGGTGGAATTGTTGCCTTTAATCGTGAGGTAGATGCGAACACGGCTGCTAAACTCCATGAAATTTTCTTAGAAATCGTGATTGCACCGTCTTTCTCAGAGGAAGCGTTAGCGATTTTAACAGGGAAAAAGAATCTTCGGTTGTTAACGATTTCGTTTGATGGCGGTAAAAAAGCTGAACGGAAAATGACAACGATTGAGGGCGGAGTACTTGTTCAGGATCAAGACCGTTATTCACTAGTGGATGCGGAAATTACCATTCCGACGAAGCGGCAACCGACAGATGCAGAATGGGAAGCATTAAAACTTGGCTGGAAGGTTGTCAAACATGTAAAATCGAATGCCATTGTGGTTACTAGTGAAGATATGACTCTAGGAATTGGTGCCGGTCAAATGAACCGCGTGGGTTCTGCTGAAATTGCCTTGAAGCAAGCAGGTGCAAAAGCTGAAGGCGCAGCCCTTGCGTCAGATGCATTCTTCCCAATGGATGATACCGTTGAAGCAGCAGCAAAAGCGGGAATTACGGCCATCATTCAGCCAGGCGGCTCGATTAAAGATGCGGATTCGATCAAAAAGGCCGACGAATACGGGATTGCCATGGTATTTACGGGAGTTAGACACTTTAAACATTAAAGCGAGGTGTGATGGATGAAGGTATTAATCATTGGCCGCGGCGGCAGAGAACATGCTATTTGCCAAAAAGTAAGCGAAAGTGCGCTTGTTGAAAAAGTATTTGTCGCACCGGGAAACGCTGGAATGACAAATGTGGCGGAGCTTATTCCGTTTGTGGAATCACAGCACGAACAGTTGATTGCATTTGCGAAAGAACAAGGTGTAGGCTTAACGATTATTGGACCGGAAGTTCCTTTGTTGGAGGGGCTTGCTGACAAATTTGAAGCGGCAGGGTTGGCTGTGTTTGGACCGCGGAAAGCTGCCGCTGAGATTGAAGGAAGCAAATCTTTTGCGAAAGAATTGATGAAGAAATACCAGATTCCAACTGCAGACTATGCGGTGTTTACTTCGTATGAAGAGGCACGTCAATATGTGGAAGAAAAAGGCGCGCCTATTGTGATCAAGGCGGACGGGTTAGCTGCCGGGAAAGGTGTCACAGTGGCTTTTTCGAAAGAGGAAGCCCTGTCGGCTCTTGAAGAAATGCTTGTGGAAGCGAAGTTTGGTGATGCTTCTTCCCGTGTGGTTATTGAGGAATTTTTAAGCGGTGAGGAATTTTCGCTGATGGCATTTGTGAATGGCGAAGTGGTCGTGCCGCTTGAAATCGCTCAGGATCATAAGCGGGCATTTGATGGCGACCAGGGGCCGAATACTGGCGGGATGGGTGCTTATTCACCGGTGCCGCAGATTGGAACTGATTCCGTTCAAGTGGCAATCGACACCGTTCTTATTCCGGCTGCAAAAGCGATGGTGCAAGAGGGACGCAGTTTTTGCGGCATACTATATGCAGGCTTGATAAAAACGGGTGACGGCCCGAAAGTCATCGAGTTTAATGCTCGTTTTGGGGATCCGGAAACGCAGGTCGTGCTGCCAAGACTGAATTCTGACTTTGTTTCAGTGATTCTAGAACTGTTGGATGGAAAAAGCCCGGAGCTTGAGTGGGATCCCCAGTCAATGGTTGGGGTTGTCATCGCTGCAAAAGGGTATCCAGAGGTTTATGAAAAGGGTGCTGAACTGACAGGGTTAGCTGATTTTAATGATGAAGTCGTAACTTTTCATGCGGGAACGGTTTTACATGAAAAGGGTCATTTTATCACTGCCGGTGGCCGAGTGCTTCTTGTTGGAGCGAAAGCCTCGAACTTGGCGGAAGCCCAAGAAAAGGTGTATGGCGAACTAGAGAAGTTAACTTGTGACGGTGTTTTTTATCGGAGAGATATTGGGGCTAAAGCGATACTTTCTGTTCTAGGGTAAGAGTAGAGTGTCCTTCATAAGCGCGATGAAGGACACTTTAGTGGGATATTAAAAAGATCTGTCCTTCATAAGCGGGATGAAGGACATTTTAGTGGGTTTTTTAAAAAGATCTGTCCTTCATAAGCGTGATGAAGGACATTTAAGCAGAATTAAAAAAAGATTAGTCCTTCATAAGCGGGATGAAGGACATTTAAGCGGAATTAAAAAAGGATCTGTCCTTCATAAGTACGATGAAAGACACTTAAGCTAATTGTCCTTCATCATCCTTTTGCCATTAAGAAGGATTATAAGGCACGATCGCATCGGTATCCAGGCCTTCCATCCCATCCATGGAATCCGTTGCCTGGTTATGCTCCTGAATCATATCACTGCATCTTTCACACAATGCTGTTACTGGGCAATAGCGGACAATTCCCTCTGCAACCTTCATCGCCCCACAAAACGCTGCAAATAAATAGGAATCCCTCCACGGGTGTTTGACAAGCTTCGCGGTACTCCAAGCAAGGATGGTAAACCCAAAGGTAATACGAATCAATGCGTTTAACATTCCGATATTAGGCTTAATGTTCAAAATGTTCACTCCTTCACAAAAATTTTACAATATTTATCAACTCTTTACTGCTTTAAATAGTAAAATATGATAGTATAGTATCTAAAGAAATTTTATTGTAAGGGCTTTCTTTGCTGTTAAATCAACTTATTATGAAATAGATCGTTTTTAAAGGGAGGGTCATGGTATGCTGGAACAACGCTACCGCTGGAAAAATAAACACTTACGCATGCATGTATCCGTTTTAGATGGGAAAACATCTCCATCCATATTATTGAAAAATGCCTTGTATTTAAATCAGACATTCCGGAAATGGATGAGAGCGAATATTTGGATTTATGAAGATCGAATTGTTTATGTTGGTGAAAACTTACCTCCAAATATGGAAACATGTGAAATCATTGATTGCACCAATGAGATCCTTGTCCCTGGATACATTGAACCGCATGCACATCCGTTTCAATTATATAATCCCCTGACATTGGCAGCCTATGCATCGCAATTTGGGACAACAACGCTGATTAATGATAACATGGCCTTGATTTTACACTTAAAAAAACGGGAAGCGTTTTCATTATTAAGAGATCTTCGTTCCATCCCTACCACAATGTTTTGGTGGTGCCGTTTTGATTCGCAAACAGAAATTTTGAATGAAGAAGAGATTTTTTCGCATAGTAATGTTAAAACATGGCTTGAGCATGATGCTGTCCTACAGGGCGGTGAGTTGACGGGCTGGCCAAAACTGCTTGATGGCGATGATATGATGCTTCATTGGATTCAGGAAGCCAAACGGATGCGCAAGAAGATCGAAGGCCACTTTCCTGGAGCATCGGAAAAGACGTTAGCGAAAATGATGCTGTTAGGTGCGGATTGTGATCATGAAGCGATGACAGGTGAAGAGGTTTACAATCGTTTAATGCAAGGATACATGGTGTCATTACGATACTCATCCATTCGTCCTGATTTGCCGCAGCTTCTGGACGATATGAAACGATTAGGGATTGAGGCATATGATCGATTACTATTCAATACAGATGGGTCCTCTTCTACTTTTTATGAGCAGGGTATGAACGATCAAATGATACGAATTGCCATTGAAAAAGGTGTCCCGATCATTGATGCGTATAATATGGCAACGGCCAATATCGCGAAATATTACAATATCGACCATATCCATGGGATGATTGCCACTGGACGCGTTGCAAATATTAACTTTTTATCAAGCATAGAAAATCCGACGCCGGTTTCCGTTTTGGCAAAAGGAAAGTGGGTAAAGCGTAATGGAGTCCAAGTGGAAGGTGCTTATACGGTGAATTCTTGGGATCAATACGGGCTTAAACCATTGGAGCTGGATTGGGATCTAACCACGGATGATTTACAATTTTCAATGCCATTTGGGATCAAAATGGAAAATTCCGTCATCACCAAACCGTATTCGATTGCTATTGATGCTTCGGTGGATGAATTACCGACCAGTCATGATGAATGCTTTTTCACCTTGATGGATCGAAATGGTAAGTGGAGAATCAATACGTTATTGAAAGGATTTGCCACCACCTTACCGGCATTGGCCAGTTCCTACTCCAATTCCGGCGACATTATTTTAATTGGAAAAAATAAGCAGGATATTGTTCATGCATTTAATAGAATGAAAGAGTTGGGCGGGGGCATTGTCATGGTAGAGAATGCCGAGGTGGTTTGCGAGGTGCCGTTAAATCTGAGCGGAATAATGTCAGAACTGCCAGTCGAAAAATTAATTAAACAAGAAAAAAAATTATTACTAGAGTTAAAAGAGAGGGGCTACAAATTTTCAGACCCAATTTATAGCCTTGCCTTCTTCTCTGCCACTCATTTGCCATACATTCGGATTACGCAGCAGGGAATGTACGATGTCATGAATAAAACAGTACTCTTTCCGTCAATAATGCGTTAAACTGTTAGTAAGTAAAGGGGTAAAGCATAAAAGTATTTTACAGCTTGGTGATGAAATTGAGGTGTTTATAAATATGAAAAAATGGGCGGTTGCCGCAGCAACTGTACTGTTACTGCTTTCAGGTTGTAGTAGTAAAGAGACTGTAAAACAAACAGAAAAGAAAGAAAAAGCGATCGATAAAGTTGTGGAAAAAGTTGAGGAGAAGAAAGAGAATCCATATTCCTTTCCATTAACGGGTATAGGATCTGAAGAAAAAACAGACGGTAGAGCAGTAGCTGCCATGATTAATAATGATCCGAAAGCTAGACCGCAATCGGGATTGCATAAAGCAGATATCGTATATGAACTCCTTGCCGAAGGTGATGTTACGCGCTTTATGGCTGTTTTTCAAAGTGAAAAGCCTGACAATATTGGGCCTGTAAGAAGTTCGAGAGCCTATTATATTGAACTCGCCAAAGGATTGGATGCTTTTTATATTGCTCATGGCTATAGTGAGGAAGCTCGGAAAATGCTCGATAGCAATTATGTCGACAATATAAATGGAATGGTCTACGATGGCACGTTATTTAAAAGGTCTAGCACACGTAAAGCGCCACATAATTCCTATATCACGTATGAAAATGTTTTAAAAGGCGCTGCCGAAAAGAAATATTCCATGGAAACTAGCCCGCCAAGTTTTACCTTTATGTCTGAAGAAGACAGTAAAAAGGTAACGGGATCCGATGCCAAATCAGTGGCGATTTCCTATTCAAGGAATGCATTTTCCAATGCATCTTACGAGTATGATGAATCACTTGGGAAATACAAGCGTTTTTCTGGTGGCGAGCAAACGGTTGATTTAGACACAAATGAACCAATTTTGCTGGATAATATTTTTATTATCGAAACACTTCATCAAGTAGTGGATGAAGTAGGGCATAAGAAAATTGATTTAAATTCAGGTGGAAAAGGGTACTTGTTACAAAAACGGAAGGTCAATGAAGTGGAGTGGGCGAATAAGAAGGGCAGAATTGTTCCTGTGAAAAATGGTGAAGAAGTGCCATTTGTGCAAGGAAAGACTTGGGTTAATGTCGTGCCAACAAGCCCTGGACTTCAAAAGAGCGTTTCTTTTAATGGGGAATAGATTTTAAACAATTAAAGGGGTAAAGGATATGCAAATTAATAAATTACGGGGAAAAGAACTTGACCAATTATTTAAAGCGGTTCTTTCATTAAAGGATCTTGAAGAATGCTATCGCTTTTTTGATGATTTATGTACCATCAATGAAATCCAATCGTTAGCACAGCGCTTAGACGTGGCAAGAATGCTGCGTGATGGAAATACGTATCATAAAATTGAAACAGAGACAGGGGCAAGCACAGCCACGATTTCTCGTGTCAAACGCTGTTTAAACTTTGGAAATGATACGTATGAAATGGTATTAGAACGCGTTAAAGAAGAAAATAGCAAGGCGGAAGAAGAATAAAAGAGCAGTTTATCGCAATCTAACCGAAGAGGTAACTCTTCGGTTTTTCGCTTTGAATAAAAAAGTAAAAATTTCGACTCTGAGAAATGTCCAGCTCCAGGCGCCATCGGCTCGAGATCACAATCCAATGGGTAACATTTCTAAAATTTGAATTACTGTTTCCTTTTTTTATCGTTTCTCCAAATGCTATAATGGTGAAATGGATAGAAGAAGGGGAGGACCACGGATGTATGATTTTCGCGAGTGGCGGCATGTGTTTAAACTCGATCCAAATAAAGAAATAACAGACAATCAATTAGAAAAAATCTGTGAATCAGGTACAGATGCAGTAATGGTAGGAGGGACGGACGGGGTGACACTCGAAAATGTCCTTGATTTAATGGCAAGAGTCCGCCGCTATACGGTCCCCTGTGTCCTTGAAGTGTCAAGCATTGAGACTGTTACACCCGGTTTTGACCTTTATTTTATCCCAACGATCTTAAATAGCAGTGATACGAGGTGGATTACTGGGCTTCACCATCAGGCTGTAAAGGAATTTGGCGAAATCATGGATTGGGAAGAATTCGCCATGGAGGGGTATTGCATTTTAAATGAGGATTGCAAGGTGGCACAGCTGACTAGTGC
Source organism: Bacillus sp. MM2020_4 (assembly GCF_011250555.1). GTDB lineage: Bacteria > Bacillota > Bacilli > Bacillales > Cytobacillaceae > Neobacillus. Next base: position 19,984 of record NZ_JAANMZ010000053.1, read on the forward strand.
CGATGCAAACTTAACAACTGATGATGTTAAGGCCTACGCGATGATGGCTGAAAAAATGTTTCAGCTGCCAATTTTTTATTTAGAATATAGCGGTAAATACGGAGATCCCAAAGTTGTAGCCGATGTGAAAAAGGTGCTTGAAAAAACAACCCTGTTTTATGGCGGTGGTATCGCCACGATGGAACAGGCTGTAGAAATGGCCAAGCATGCCGATGTAATCGTCGTCGGAAATGCCATATATGAAGATTTTGAACAAGCACTAGAAACGGTAAAATCAGTTAAATAGAATTTGCTTTAGCACGATCAGAGCGCTACAATAAAATAAGAACAAATGTTTGTAAATGGTGGTGGAAGAAATGCAATTTTTAACAGACAAGCTTTTGAACGGACTGAATCCGGAGCAGCAAAACGCTGTTAAAGCGACAGACGGCCCACTTTTACTAATGGCAGGCGCTGGAAGTGGAAAAACAAGAGTATTAACGCATCGGATTGCCTATTTAATTGTTGAAAAACGTGTAAACCCCTATAATATATTGGCGATTACGTTTACCAACAAGGCCGCTCGCGAAATGAAGGAACGGATTAGAAAAATGATGGGCGGAGCAGCAGAGGAAATTTGGATTTCCACTTTCCACTCAATGTGCGTCCGGATTTTACGCCGCGACATCGACCGGATGGGCTTTAGCCGAAATTTTACAATTCTTGATACAACCGACCAACAATCGGTGATAAAAGGAATCCTTAAAGACAAAAATATCGACCCGAAAAAGTTTGATCCACGGGCAATCTTAGGATCCATCAGCTCGGCTAAAAATGAACTCATCGATCCGGAAGAATATGCGAAAGTGTCTGGCGGTTATTTTGAACAAACCGTTAGTGAAGTGTATACAGAATACCAAAAGCGTTTACGGAAAAACCAAGCGCTCGATTTCGATGACTTAATCATGATGACCATTCAATTGTTTCAAAGAGTGCCGGAAGTACTAGAAAATTATCAGCGTAAATTTCAATATATTCATGTTGATGAGTATCAGGATACGAACAGAGCACAATATATGCTGGTGAAGATGTTAGCTATGCGTTTTCAAAACCTTTGCGTTGTCGGGGATTCCGATCAGTCCATTTACAAGTGGCGCGGAGCGGATATCGCCAATATTCTTTCGTTTGAAAAAGACTATCCGCGGGCAACGGTGATTCTTCTAGAGCAGAATTATCGCTCCACTAAAAAGATTCTTCTTGCGGCCAATAAAGTAATCGAAAACAACATGAACCGTAAGGCGAAAAATCTGTGGACGGAAAACCCTGAAGGAAATAAACTAGTTTACTATCGTGCTGACAGTGAGCAAGGCGAGGCGCAATTTGTTGCTGGGAAAATTAAAGAGTTAACGCGAGATGGTAAAAAGCTTTCAGATATCGCGATTCTTTATCGTACAAATGCCCAGTCCCGTGTCATGGAGGAAGTATTACTTAAATCAAATATTGAATATGCCATCGTCGGCGGGATTAAGTTCTACGACAGAAAAGAAATCAAGGATATGCTTGGGTACTTACGGTTGATTTCCAATCCGGATGATGATATCAGCTTGCAGCGAGTGATTAATGTTCCAAAACGGGGAATTGGCTCAACCTCGGTTGATAAAATTGCCAATTTCGCAGCGATGCACGATATTTCGCTCTATCAGGCCTTGGACTCAGTTGAATTAATCGGACTAAGTCCGAAAATAACGAAGGCAGCACGTGAATTCCATGATTTAATTCGTAATTATACCAATATGCAAGAATTCCTTTCCGTCACTGAATTAGTAGAGGAAGTTCTCGAAAAGTCGGGCTATCGGGAGATGCTCAAGGCGGAAAAATCACTTGAAGCTCAAAGCCGCTTAGAAAACCTTGAGGAATTTTTATCGGTAACGAAAAACTTTGAAGAAGCCAATGAAGATAAAAGCCTCGTAGCCTTTTTAACAGATTTGGCACTTGTTGCGGATATTGATTCCCTCGATGATGAGGGGGAAAAGGTCGATTCTATTACCTTAATGACCTTGCACTCAGCAAAAGGCTTGGAATTTCCGGTTGTTTTCTTAATCGGCTTGGAAGAAGGGGTCTTCCCTCACAGCCGTTCACTTATGGAAGAGGCAGAGATGGAAGAAGAACGCCGCCTTGCCTATGTGGGAATTACAAGAGCAGAGCAAAGCTTATTTATCACGAATGCTCAAATGAGAACATTGTTCGGTAGGACCAATATGAACCCGGCTTCCAGGTTTATTGCTGAAATACCGGAAGACCTAATTGAGGGTGTGGAACCAGAAAAACGGATGAGTACGCCATTTGGTTCCGGAGGCAGAAGATCATTTGGTTCACCGAATAGCTCATTTGCTTCCCCTAAAAGTTCTTTCAGCACGCCAGCAACCCCAAGAAAGCCGGTCATGAGGCCTGTTTCAGCTTCCTCCGGTGGCGAAGAAGTCGGCTGGAAGGTCGGCGACAAAGCGGAACATGGAAAATGGGGTATTGGCACAGTTGTAAGTGTGAAAGGTCAAGGGGAAGGAATCGAGCTGGATATTGCTTTTCCGAGCCCTGTTGGCATCAAGCGCCTACTGGCGAAGTTCGCACCAATTAATAAAGCATAAAATTAGGGGTAGAGTCTATATTGCCTGTTAATACGGGTGATATAGTGCTTTCCTAAGTTAGAATTACCTAATGAAAGGGCTGAATATATGGACCTTCAATTGGCTGAACAGAAAATCAATGAAATCAGAAACCTATTACATCAATATGGCTATGAATATTATGTGCTAGACACACCGACTGTACCGGATGCGGAATACGACAGACTTATGCAGGAACTCTTGGTACTTGAGGAAAAGTTCCCTGAGTTAAAAACACCTGATTCTCCTTCCATCCGCGTTGGTGGTGCGGTGCTTGATCTATTTGAAAAAGTGGAACATCGTACCCCGATGTTAAGTTTGGGCAATGCCTTTAATGAACAAGATTTACGAGATTTTGACCGCAGGGTGCGTCAGGCAGCAGGGGATGACGTTTTGTATGTTTGTGAGTTAAAAATCGATGGCCTTGCTGTTTCTTTACGGTATGAAGATGGTTTATTTGTTCAAGGGGCAACTCGCGGTGACGGAACGATCGGTGAAGATATTACCGCAAATGTAAAAACGATTAAATCCATTCCGCTTCGCTTACGAGAAAATGTGTCTTTAGAGGTTCGCGGTGAGGCCTATATGCCAAAACGTTCGTTCGAAACGTTGAATAAAGCGAGAGAAGAGCGCGGTGAGGAGTTGTTTGCCAATCCTAGAAATGCGGCCGCCGGGTCGCTTAGGCAGCTTGATCCGAAAATTGCCGCATCAAGAAAGCTGGATGTCTTTTTATATGGGATAGGCAATACAGGAGCGAGTGGCGTTATCTCCCAAAGTGAAGGTCTTAATTACTTAGATCATCTCGGCTTTAAAACAAATAAAGAACGGAAAACTTGTGCAACGATTGACGATGTGATTTCGTATGTGAATGGCTGGGTTGAAAAGCGTCCGCATCTTCCTTATGAGATTGATGGAATTGTCATCAAAGTCGATTCTCTACAGCAGCAAGCAGAGCTCGGTACAACGGCCAAAAGCCCGCGCTGGGCAATTGCGTATAAGTTTCCTGCGGAAGAAGTAATCACAACTCTTTTAGATATTGAATTGAGTGTTGGCAGAACTGGCGTGATTACGCCAACAGCGCTGCTCGAACCGGTTAAAGTTGCCGGGACAACCGTACAGCGTGCATCCTTGCATAATGAGGATTTAATCCGGGAAAAGGATATTAAAATTGGTGATAAGGTCGTGGTTAAAAAGGCAGGCGATATCATTCCGGAGGTCGTGAATGTTCTTCTTGATCAACGAACAGGTGACGAAGTGGATTTCTACATGCCAACCCACTGTCCTGAATGTGAAAGTGAGCTTGTCCGCCTTGAAGGTGAAGTAGCACTACGCTGCATTAATCCGAAATGTCCGGCGCAAATTCGTGAAGGCCTGATTCATTTTGTTTCGCGTGATGCCATGAACATTGATGGCCTTGGGGAAAAGGTCATTAGCCAGCTCTTTGCTGAAAAGTTAATCCATGATGTCGCTGATATTTATAAGCTTACACGTGAACAGTTGTTAGCCCTTGAAAGAATGGGGGAAAAGTCCGTCACCAATCTATTAAATGCAATTGAAACATCAAAAGGAAATTCTCTTGAAAAACTGCTATTTGGTCTTGGTATTCGTCATGTTGGCGCGAAGGCGGCAAAAACGCTTGCGCAAGCATTTTTGACAATGGAAAAGCTAGCCGCAGCCACAAAAGAGGATCTAATTGCGATCAATGAAATCGGTGATAAGATGGCTGATTCCATCGTTGCTTTTTTTGAACAAGAGGAAGCGATGGAGCTTTTAAAAGAATTGGTTACTGCTGGAGTTAATATGGAGTATAAGGGGGCGAAACCTGTCTCCGTCGCTGAATCCGACTCTATCTTTGCCGGGAAAACGGTAGTCCTTACAGGAAAGCTTGAGCAACTATCGCGGACTGAAGCGAAGGAAAAAATTGAAGCACTAGGCGGAAATGTTGCTGGCAGTGTTAGTAAAAAAACACATCTCGTCATCGCGGGAGAAGATGCGGGTTCGAAGTTAACGAAAGCGCAAGAACTGGGTATTGAAGTGTGGGACGAGGAGAAGCTTTTAGTAGAACTAAATAAATAAGAGGTGGATCGACGTGAGAAAATTCTCATTGCTCGCTCTCTCCCTTGTCTTTTTGCTGAGTGCCTGTGCACCAAACTTTCAAAAGCAAAATGAAGCTGTTCAAACAAAGGAGAAAGCGAAAGGAAAGGCGATTATTCCTAAATATAATATATCGGACAACTATTACCGAACGGTTCTGCCATTTCAACCAGGGGAAGCGCGTGGATTGGTCGTCAATAATATCAATACACGGTATGATTTAAATGAATTTGAAATGGGTTTAATGCGAATCGCTCAGAATAGCTTCGATACCGACAAGTACTTTTTTCGGGAAGGTCAAGAAATTAAAGCAAAGACCGTTAGGCTGTGGCTAAACCGCAAATATACAGATGAACAGCTTAAGGCAAAAAATATCAAGTCTGAAGATAATATCGGACTAAACCCGGTTGATAACAGTGCGACGGGTGCTGATCCCTCAAGCCCCATTTATCTAGCGCATATTTTAGAACATGACTATCTGACTAAAGATGATAAAGGGGATAATGTTAAACTTGCAGGTGTTACCTTAGGACTTGCCATGAACTCTATCTATTATTATAAATTAACGCCTGATGGTGATACGTTTGAGAAGAAGATTGAGTTTGCTGACATGGAAAGGGAAGGGAAGAAAATAGCCGAAGAAGTGGTCAAACGGGCACGTGCAACGAAAACGTTGAAGGATGTTCCGATTACGGTTGCTTTATTTGAACAAGAAAGTAAATCCTCCGTGACACCTGGCCATTTCTTTGCCTACACCACTGTTGATCAAGGGAGCACCAGTTTAAATGGCTGGGAAAAGGTAGATGAGAAATACTATTTATTCCCGTCAACCGAAGCGCAAAATGATCACCGTGATGATACAATTGCTTTCTTAAACTTTAAACAGGACGTGGAAGAATATTTTCCAAACTTTAATGGGGTCATCGGTAGAGCCTTTTACGTTGGCGATCAGCTGCAGGACTTAAATATTACTATTCCGATTCAATTCTATGGGAAAATGGAAGGGATTGGGTTTACGCAATATGTGACAGGGTTAGTATTGCAGCATTTTCCAAAATATCTTTCTGTTTCCGTAAGTGTTACCTCAGTCGACGGGCCGGAAGCATTGATTGTGCGAAAGGCAAATGAAGAGGAACCGTTCGTTCATATTTACCAATAAGATCCAGTGAACGTGCTGGGTCTTTTCTTAATTGTCTAGCTCCAGCGCCCTAGCGGCTAGTGTCCTTCGCTCTCCGCCCTACGATAAGTCAACATCGAATCGCCTTCGGCTCTTCGTGTTTCCTTTATCTCAGTTGGAGTGCTCCAGGCCATACGCCGCTGACCAGGGCGCTTACGCTTTTCTATTTGATACTATGCAGTGAATCATGTAGAATGAGTTTTGGGTGTAAACGTTTTAATACATATGTAGGAGGGGTTTAGAAATGATACAACCTTACAAGCATGAACCATTTACCGATTTTACAATTGAGGAAAACCGTCAGGCCTACCTTAAAGCTTTAGAAACAGTGGAAGGTTACTTAGGTCAGGATTACGACCTTGTGATCGGCGGGGAACGAATTACAACGGAAGATAAGATCGTCTCTTATAATCCATCAAATAAAGAAGAAGTAATTGGCCGTGTTTCCAAAGCGAACCAAGAGCTTGCTGAAAAAGCGATGCAGGCTGCGGTAGAAGCTTTTAAAACATGGAAGAAAACAAAACCAGAGGTTAGGGCGGATGTTCTTTTTAAAGCGGCTGCCATCGTTCGCCGCCGTAAACACGAGTTTTCAGCGCTAATGACAAAAGAAGCAGGTAAGCCATGGAGAGAAGCAGATGCAGATACTGCTGAAGGCATAGACTTTCTTGAATATTATGGCCGCCAAATGCTGGCGTTAAAAGATGGTGTACCCGTAAATAGCCGTCCAAATGAATTTAATCGTTATGACTATATTCCACTAGGCGTGGGCATTATTATTTCACCATGGAACTTCCCGTTTGCTATCATGGCAGGAACAACGGTAGCAGCAATCGTGTCCGGAAATACGGTATTATTAAAACCAGCTTCTACCACTCCGATTATTGCTGCAAAGTTTGTTGAAGTTATGGAAGAAGCAGGTCTTCCTAAAGGCGTGTTGAACTTTGTACCAGGCAGCGGATCTGAAGTAGGCGATTATTTAGTTGACCATAAGGATACTCGTTTCATCAGCTTTACAGGCTCACGTGATGTTGGTCTTCGTATTTTCGACCGTTCTTCAAAGGTGAACAAAGGCCAAGTTTGGATGAAGCGCCTGATTGCTGAAATGGGCGGGAAAGATACAATTGTCGTGGACAGTGAAGCAGATCTTGAACTTGCGGCACAATCTATCGTTGCCGGTGCATTTGGCTTTTCTGGTCAAAAATGTTCTGCTTGCTCTCGTGCCGTTATTGTTGAAGATGTCTATGATCAAGTATTGAACCGTGCGGTGGAATTAACTCAACATTTAACAGTGGGTGACCCAACCGACCAAGGTACATTCATGGGGCCGGTTAATGACAATAATGCGTTCAAAAAGATTATGGAGTACGTTGAGATTGGTAAGCAAGAAGGTAAATTGATGGCAGGCGGCGAAGGTGATAATTCCAAAGGCTATTTCATCCAACCAACTATTATTGCTGACCTTTCTCCTACAGCTCGTATTATGCAGGAAGAGATCTTTGGTCCTGTTGTTGGATTCACAAAGGCGAAGGATTTCACGGAAGCAATCGAAATCGCTAACAACACAGAGTATGGTTTAACAGGTGCAGTGATCACAAATAACCGTGCGCACCAAGAGCAAGCACGTGAAGATTTCCATGTTGGAAACCTATATTTCAATCGTTCTTGTACAGGAGCCATCGTTGGTTACCAGCCATTCGGAGGTTTCAATATGTCTGGTACCGACTCAAAAGCAGGCGGTCCAGATTACTTATTGCTTCATATGCAAGCGAAGACCACTTCTGAAATGTATTAAGTTGAAGAAATAATACGAATAACAGCAAAAAAGCCTTCATCCCTTAAAAGTGGGATAGAAGGCTTTTTTTATTCTAATGAGGTTGTAATAATGTATATTAAGTATTAATATAATTAATATAAGTTGTATTATTATGAGTTAAGGGTGAGTTGAGATTAAAAATGAACCTCTGTATCAACAAATCAAAAATAAAATCAAAGAGCAAATTCAATCGGGTAATCTACGAGTGGGTGACCGTGTTCCCTCGGAAAAGGAATTAACCGAAAAATTTCATGTTAGTCAGATTACTACTAAAAATGCACTAGTCGGCCTCGCTGAAGAAGGGATAGTTGAAAGAATTAAAGGGAGAGGAACCTTTGTTTGTGAAAGTGACCTTACGGCTTCAATCAGACCAACGTATGAGCAGGAAGGGTTAATAGGTCTTATTCTTCCAAGTATGAAAACAAAAATTGAACAAGAATTTGTCAATTATATTGAGAAATACGTCTCAAAGAATGGTCATCATCTTATTATAAAGATCACAAGAGAGTCTCAGTTTGAAGAAGCAGATGCAATTGAGATGTTTAGAAAAATGGACGTTAAGGGAATGATTATTTTCCCTACAGAAAAAGAAACATACAATGATGCGGTACTAAGACTTTCACTTGATAAATTTCCATTTGTATTAATTGATAGGTATATGGAGAATATTTTAACGTATAGCGTGACATCTGAAAATAAAGCAGGGACTCAAGAAGCTATTTCGTACCTATTAAATAAAGGTCATAAGCATATAGGGCTTATTTCCCCAATCATCACTAATACAGTGACTGACGAGAGGGCTAAGGGGTTTGAACATGCCTTTTTAAAACGGGGAACGACCATTAATAAGAATCTTTGGCTAACACTTGGTTTCAATGATATTTCTCAGCATAAAACCCCCAAACTCATTAAAGAATTTCTAATCAGTAAACCTGAAATGACAGCTATTTTTACTATGAATGCAGAATTAGCGGCATATACGCATTTAGCGATAAGTTCTTTAAAGAGCGAGGCATGTCAGGAAATCGAATTACTAACCTTTGATTCACCTGGTATATCTGGAGTTACGTTTATTAAGCAGGATATCGAAGAATGTAGTAAAAAAACAGTTGATTTGCTGTTAGAACAAATAGAAGGTATTTACGAACCGAAAAGAATGTATGTCCCTGTTGAACTTAAAATTAGTGAGAATGAATTGTTGAAAATGATTCCAACATAGCTCTAAATACAATAAAATCACTCAGAACCCAAACGTAGGCATGATCCTCGTTTGGGTTTTGTTTTTATAAAAGTATGGTGAGCAGATATAAATAAATTACTTTTTTGTTGAAAAGTATATTTTAT
>NZ_JAANMZ010000054.1 GCF_011250555.1 Bacillus sp. MM2020_4
GCTAACATTAAAATGGTTTATTTTAAAGACAAAAAAGATGTTACAACTTTGCTTGTAAACATATCTAGTTATATAAAAGCAAGGGACCGAGCATTTGTGCTCGATCCCTTTTCTTAACTTCATGAATCATCATTTTCTTTTTGAAGACTCCTCATGTACTTCAAATATTGATTGATTAATTGGTCAAGTTCCTGACTTAATTGTATGATAGTAGATTTTTTAAGTTCCTTATCAACGTTGAATAATTTTGTCAATTCTTCCCGTTTTACCTCAATCATATACCTTAAAAAGTAAATAGGTGCTATCGAATCACTGTACTTTTTCTCCATAACCGTGTACCTCACTGTCTTACCATACTTACACCGAATAAGCGCATTTTATCTCATAATGTTCACATTATTTTTGATTTAACTGTAGCTGATATTGGAAATGAATAATGTTAGCTATCTCACTTTTTACGAGGTTAACCGTTACATTTATTTAGAAGATTATTCTGCTATCGTAATTTTTCTTCCACAATACTATCAATGCTTTTTTGTTCCGAATTGTCTTAATACTTATATTTTCTTTGTTATTGATATTCTAGATGTGGGATTTTAACGCAGTCATTAAAGGGAAAATACATAATACGATGAATATACAATTGCTGTTTCTTTATAACAGGATGAAGTCATGAATTTCAAACATGCAATTAGATTGAACCGTCCGGATCGATATGAAATTGAAGAAAAATAAAATTCCGTACCAAACAAAAAAAGGACCATAGGCATACGCACACCTGACGGTCCTTGTATCAATTGAAGCTAAGGTTCATTTTATTCCCGGGAGCCTATCCAGTACCGGAAGTCATCTTATGTTAGTGTATCTTACTGGAGAAGTTATAGGGCGTTACCCTATCATTTCGTTCTCTCGACTAAAAAGTTGTTCTCTTTGTAACTTTTATTTGAGTTAGTAAGAGCCGTTCTCCCCCCATTCGGAAACACGGTTCCGTCATTCACACCCTCTGTTGTAAAGGTATGATTAATGTTCGATAATCCCCTATACTTCATGTAGAAAAACACTTTTAACAGAACTTGTCGTTTGGGCCTGATTTCTGAAGATAAAAATAATATTAAATGTATCCGAATCAAAACTAAAAGAGGATCGCTGAGAGTTATTATTTTTCAATAGCTGTTTGCCCCATTGCAATAGCTATTCTATTCCAAGTGTTAATTTGATTAATGATTAGAACAAGGTCAACATACTGTTTTTCGTCATAGTGGTTACGCACTCGTTGATAAAGCTGATCCGGCACACGCTTTGTCGGGATTAACGTTACGTGCTCTGTCAACTCTAAAGCTACTTTTTCTGCTTCTGTGTAGAATTCACACTCTTCCCAAGCACTAATACAATATATTCTTTCTTCTGTTTCACCCATTTTCAGGGCATCTGTTGTGTGCATATACATACAAAGTGGACAGCCGTTAATTTGTGAAGCACGAAGTCTAATAAGTTCACGAAGTTTACGGTCTATACCTGTAGTTGCCGTATACTTATCCAATTTTCCAATGATGTCAAATGCGCCTGGTGCTATATTGAAATAATCAATTCTTTGTGTCAATTTTATTTCCTCCCAAAAAAGTTTATTCAATTCTCTTCTTTAAACTAAATTCGAAAACGGTCTGCAATTGTTCCTTAATATGTCCAAATGTTTGTTTATCACGCCCATTCTTTCTCTCTTTACCACCAGTTTATAAAAAAAAAGAATGGATTCTGTAATCTAGCTTACATTTATGCTTATATATAAAAACCAGGAACGTTTTCATAACTATTTAAATAAACGAAGATATTCCCCATAGCCTTCTTCTTTTAGCTTGTCTATTGGGATAAATTTAAGTGCAGCAGAGTTAATACAATATCGAAGCCCACCTTTATCACGTGGACCATCATCAAATACGTGTCCTAAATGAGAATCTGCCGAGGTGCTTCTTACTTCTATCCTCCTCATTCCATGGGACGTATCTAGTTTTTCAAGTACCTCATGATGTTTGATTGGCTTCGTGAAGCTCGGCCACCCGCAGCCAGAATCAAATTTATCAAGAGAGCTAAATAATGGTTTGCCAGAGACAATCTCGACATAAATCCCTTCATCTTTATGATCCCAGAATTCATTTTGAAAGGCTGGTTCCGTTCCGTTTTCTTGTGTGACATGATACTGAATAGGAGTAAGCTTCTTGATGTTTTCTGCCTGATGCTTTTTCCAGTTTTCTCGAATAAATCCTGCTCGTCCTGACCCTTCCTTATAAAGGTTATAATGAAAGGAATTCTTTTTATAATAGTGCTGATGATACTCTTCTGCCGGATAAAACACAGACGCCTCCTTAATTTCTGTCACGATTGGCTTTGAATACCTTTTACTTTCTTGCAATTTCTGCTTAGATTCTTCGGCTAGTCGCTTTTGCTCCTCTGTATGATAAAAAATGGCCGTTTTGTAGGAGTCTCCTCGATCACCAAACTGACCATGAGCATCGGTAGGATCAATTTGTTGCCAAAATAGTTCTAACAGCTTTTCATACGGAAAAACAGACGGATCATACGTTATTTGAACTGCCTCATAATGACCTGTTGTGTTTGAGCACACTTCATGATATGTTGGGGCCTCTTTATGCCCACCTGTATAGCCTGACACTACTTTTATAATACCCGGTAATTCATCAAAGGGTTGAACCATACACCAAAAACATCCACCAGCAAACGTAGCTATTTCATATTGTGTTGACATAAACAGACCTCCAGTATAATCAATATATCCCTATTTTATCCAAACCTTATTTATTCTTCATTTAAGAAAGAATCTCTTCATAAAGGGTTCCTTACAAAACAGTAGATTACTTTCTTCTCCAAGTGGATTGAATCTTAATAAAGTTTGTATCCTTTAAGATGTTGAATACAGGGCATCTTGAATCTGTTTTTTCTTTAAGCTCTAGAATTCTTTCGTCAGACTCGTCAGTATCAACAAGTGCTTCAATCGTAAGGGTTTGGAAGTATTGCTTTACGGATGCATCTCCCCTTAAGCCTCTTGGATCTAAAGCTCCTTCAATTTTGAAGTCAATTCCATTTAAATTAAACTTCATTTCCTTTGCCACCATGTTGGCAATGGCGTTTTCACAGCCTGAAAGAGAGCCTAGTAATGTATTTAATGGATTTGCCCCCTTATCATTTCCCCCTAAGTTTTTTGGCTCGTCTATATAAAATGTATGAGCTCCTGCCTTCACTTCAGTTGTTACCTTTTGAGATGTAGATTCGATATTGAAATTCACTAATGCCATGATAGTTCCTCCTCTAAAATGTTTTATTAACTTATATTAAGGAGTATACTTAGAATCCACTAAAAAAAATGTTAGGTGCCTTACATATTTAACGAATAATAAAATGAAGCAAAGTAAAGTTGAATCTCTCTGCAATTAGTAGAATAGTCTCTCTGTTCATTTGGGGGAATGTATTCATTTGATTGCGAAAAAGATATGGGACTCCTTGGTAATTTCCCAGTAATACGAAGATTATAAGTGGAAACAATCATTTTAATAATCTATATTTTAGGTAGTTATGTAAATCAGTTAGTATAGTTAAAATATCAAAAAACCTTATAAAATAAAGTAAGCGCTTAGAAATTGAAATAGTTTTAAAAAAATTATTATCTGGGAGTAATAGTAGATGTTTGAAATTTTAATAAAAGATGATCAAAATACACCCATTTATCTTACCATTTATCGGCACATTCGAGACGCCATTCGAAATGGGGAAATAACGAATGGGATGCGCATGCCTTCTATAAGATCGTTACAAATGCAACTGAATATCAGTAAGACCCCGATTGAAACAGCATTTCAAATGTTAATCGCCGAAGGGTACGTAATGAGCAAGCCCCGTTCGGGTTTTTACGCAATAAATCCACAAGCGGTTTTGCCTATCAAACAATATGAGCTCTATGCTGATCAAGAAATGAAAGGAAGGAACAGCCCACCTATCGAATCTAAACCGATAATTGATTTTAATCCTTCTGCCGTTGACCCACATAGTTTCCCTTTTCGAGCTTGGAATAAGATGTTGAAAGAAGCCCTTGAAAACTATTCAATGGATATTGGAAAATATGGTGATCTTCAAGGAGAATTTAAACTTCGCGCAGCATTAGCAGATTACTTATTTAATGCGAGAGGCGTTCGCTGCACGCCTGAACAAATCATACTTGGCAGTGGAATAGCAGATAGTATTCGAATTCTTTGCCATCTGTTTAACGATAATTCCCGAATAGCATTTGAGGAACCAGGATATAACTTAGTACGTCAACAATTTTTAATGAATGGTTTTGAAGTATTACCTATTCAAGTAGGGGAAAAAGGAATTTCAGTTACCGATATAAAAGGTAGGTCCGCAAAACTTGCTTATATCACTCCTTCACACCAATTTCCCACAGGAAGTATTATGCCTTTTTCCGAAAGGGAACATTTGTTAGAGTGGGCAATTACTAGAGATGCCTTTATTATCGAAGACGATTATGACGGAGAATTCAGGTATATTGGAAAGCCTATCCCTTCCTTGCAAAGTATAGATGAATATGAAAGAGTGATATATATTGGTACTTTCTCCAAGGTATTTACACCGGCTTTACGAATGAATTACATGGTATTGCCACAAAAGTTATTGACAATAATAAAAAAAAGTTCATATGAATTCACTTCCGCCCCTTCTCGAATCACCCAATGGGCAATGATTTCTTTTATAGAACAAGGACATTGGTATCGGCATATCCGCAGAGTACGTAAAGTATATCGTAATAAGCATCATACATTAATTGAGCTTATTCAGAAAACTTTTCATAACCAAGTAAAGATTACTGGTCAAAATGCCGGCCTTCATATACAAATCACGGTTAACACCAATCAATCCACAGAGACCCTGATAAAATCAGCTGCTGAAGAGGGAATAATGGTCTATGACTTTAAAAACATGTGGATGACCCTAAGGACTGATCCTTTCCCAAGATTGTATTTAGGGTTCGCTGGTGTGAGTGAGAAAGACATGGAAAAAGGAATAGAGTTATTAAAGAAGGCTTGGTCCCCTTTCTTCTTAAACAGTAACCCTTAAGCTAATCTGACTTTTTAAATAGAACGAAACTGACCGTTTATAAATGGTCAGTTTCGTTCTATTATGGTGATAAGATAAATAATAGTTTTTTTGAAAGGATGAAGATAAAGATGAACGAGACAATAAATTTAAAACATAAATTTGGTCATGGGATAACTCCTCAACAGTTTATAGACAGTATGGAAAATCGAGTAATGGAGCAAAGCAAAATCTTAAATACGAAGGAACAATTTTTGTACAACTATGAAAATTTCTCATGGGAAAATAAAACGGATAACTTGTTTTTTAATTCTTTTCGTAATACTCAAGATCTTCATTGCTTCATTCTTTGTACAGATTGGTGCCCTGACGTTATTTGGAATGTCCCAGTTCTTTTCCGGGTTATGGAACAATGCAACATCCCTACAGAAGTATTACCAATGGAAGAACACCTTGAAACTATGGACCACTTTCTGACTGATGGAGTTCGTAACCAACCGATTGCTGTCATTCTAGATAAAAATGGTAATGTTTTGGGTAGATGGGGAGCCCGTCCTGCCTATATCCAAGCTGTCATGGATCGATTTAAAAGTTCCAATCCTGACAAGAAAGCTCCTGATTACAAAGAGAAAATAGGAAAAGTATACGGAGAAATAGGCGACTTATATCATTCAGGAACTCACTATCAGAACGTTATACTGCAGGAATTAACTGTCCTTTTTTCCTCTATTAAAGACTTAGGTTGAAGTTTTACAATTGTTAAGGAAAGAAGGACATTACGGACGACCTGAGTGGATGAAGTCGCTATCTAGGTTGAATCATCTCAACTCTCATCAAATAACATGATAAAAACTTGCTATACATCTTATGTTAAAAATCTCAAAAACAATTTTTTGAGATTTTTTATATTAACGTTTTCCCTGAAGAAAATAGGAATAGCCTTGCTTCTTTATTGGAAGCAAGGTATCAAATGTTTAGGTACTTCTTACCCTCGTTAACGGTACCGCTCTTCTTTAAATGGATTTGCTGTCATCGAATAGCCGAACTCTTCCCAAAAACCAGCCTTGTCTTCTTTCATAAACTCAATTCCTGACACCCACTTTGAGCCTTTCCATAGATAAAATACTTCTGGTGGAATGTACCTAAGTGGATAACCATGTTTTGGATCAATATCCTGCCAATCATGATGTTTATCCTTCCACCGGTATACAAACAATGAATCATCCCCTAATAAAGGCTCTAGGGGCAGGTTCGCAGAATAACCAAATCTGTCCCTATTGTAGTACCCGTAAATTTTAATGTATTTTGCACCTTCATTCATTTCAACAAATTTCAATAACTCTCTAAGTGCAATTCCTTCAAAGGTTGTATCAAATTTAGACCAGGTGGTAACACAATGCATGTTAACGCTTGATATGGTTTTTGGAAGCTCCATGATTTCTTTATAGGATAAGGACCTTTCTTCCTTCACCTCACCAAATAGTCTGAAATTCCATGTGCTTTCATTAAACGCGGGAACATCCCCTTTGAACAGTATCGGCCATTTTTCTGTTTCGAATTGGCCAGGTGGAAGCTGCTTTTTCATCTTACACCATCCCTTTTTCAACTTAGAAGTTAGCTAAATCACAGTGCTTTGTATAGTATGATTCAGAATAATGAATGCATACCGAAGTCCAATCAGTTATTTATTTTCATAAATTTCTTATTCCACCATCGCTACCATTATATACAATATTAGCAACGAAACTCTCGAATGGTGTACCTTGTATCTTTGTTTTTATGCATCCAAAGAAGCGATTAAGGTCTTGTCTTGTAGCCTCTATGTGTATTTGGAAAATTAAAAATGCAGTATGTTTTTTGAATGTAACAAAAGCCAAAATATGCAAGTTGTGGGAAAAAAATAATACAAAATAGGCTTAGAGTTGAAGATAACTCTAAGCCTGTTTTGACTGTGAAATCTATTGTGATTTGTGTTGTAGAAATAATGTTATTTCCTGTGTGATTTAGTCTGTGATTTAGAGTTTTTCACCTCCTCCACAAAAAGTCCCATAAGTAGAAAATGAAAAAGCGATGCCACTTTAGAGCAACGCATTCGTTAATGAACAAAAACTGAATAAATTAAATATCTATTTGATTATTTTTTCGAATGAGAGGAAAGACCACGTCCGATAAGGTTTGCAGAAACAGGATTTCTTCCCAATTCTCTTGCCCATATTGATAGTTGTCCTATATGGTGAATTTCGTGTGCAATGGTATGTCTCATAATTTCACCCCAAGTATCCGTTACAATTCTTCCATCTGGCAGGGTATCGTAAAATAATTGATTTTCCATACTAGCATCCCAGTTGTTCACAAAGTTCTTCACTTCTAAATGAAATTCTGCATCCAATTTTCGAACTTTACTCAAGCTTTTATAATGATCGAAACTCTCCTGAAAATCAGTTTTCCCCTGTAAGAGACGGATCCAGCTCCACTCGACATCAACGATATGGAAAAGTGTATGTAATATATTTCCCATTCCACCCGTTCGGTTTTGCAAAAGCTCTTCTTCACTTACCTCTTCACACCAACGATACCAATCTTCTCTTACCATCCAGTTATATTTATAAAGTGTTTGCAATAAAACCCCTCCATAATAAGAAAATAAATAACCACAAAAAGATACTTTAAGAATGTTAAACACCTTATATATTATGACTATTTCAACAAACATAGGATAATTCCTTCTTCGGCTAACCTGTTTCGTTTGTTCCACAAGAAAAAATGACCGCCGCAGCGATCATCATACCTAACATAAGTTGCCCGTTAACTTAAGAACAATATTTCACTATTTGACGATGGAGAATGTTGTGGCGAATTTTAGCTGTCTCATTGCTTGTTATTTAAATTAATGATTTTAGAAACGGCCTGTTCAGCCGACCGAAGTGCACCTTCAAGATGTCCACTATGTTGTGGATCCGTCTCTGTACCAGCAAAGATAAGTTTCTTTTCCCATACTCCTTTTATTGGTGGTTTGCCATAACTCTTGTAACTTTTAAGAGGACTGAGATCTTCCGCAACAGCCGTTTCAGAATCATTTGCCCAATCTTTATAAAGGAGGGCCTTTATGTTTTTAGCTTCATTTCCAAAAAGCTTTACTAACTGATTAACAACCAAATTTAAAACTTTATCCTCACCTAATTTTTTTCGTGCTTCTGAAGGCATTCCGAAAAAACCAAATATTGCACCTGATCCTTTAGTAGGAGAGGCATCGTATATTTCTTCTAAGGGGCCAACGGCACTCAAAACATATCCGGAAAGCCCCGATTCCCTCCAGAAGGGACGATCATAAACTGCAACTACCTTGGCCTGTCCCGCCATCCACGTAGGTTTTTTTCCAATATCATCAATAACCTCTGGAGGGAGGGAAGGCGAAAATTCAACGTTTTGTGCCACAAGCCGAGGCGGTAATGCCAAAATAACACCTTCTGCAAGCATTTTTTCCCTCTTTCCATTAGATAGTTCTGTTTCAACCGTTATATCGCCAGCTTCATCCAGCTGAATTTTTTTAACTCGGGTTTCCAGCTCAACTATTTCAGAAGGAATCGTCGCTGCTATACCATCGATAAGAGACTGCACGCCTCCAGCCAATCGAACCCATTTCTCATCAGAACTTTCTTTCAGCACACAACGCTCTGGCGGCTTGATTTGGAATCGTTCTATAAGAATATCGCCTTCCTTATATTGTTCAAACGTTTCTAAACTTAGTTCTTCAACAAGATTAGCAATATGGCTCTCATCCTGTGGCCAAAACCAAGTCGGCCCAAGGTCAAATCTGCCCAAATCAGGTTGATTGGGATCAGAAGTACTTAAAACCCTGCCGCCAATCCTATCTCTAGCCTCCAGAACCCTGCATTTAATGCCTTTTTCAGTAAGTAAAGATGCAGCACGCAGGCCGCTTAAACCCGCACCAACAATGATTACAGGATTGATCATAATTTTTCCCCCTTTTATCTGTATTAATGTTGTCTAAATTTACTTGAAAGTTTGTGTCATTAAATACGACGAAGTGCCCATAATGCTATCACATCTAACTTCTTACACTACCAATTTGAATCATCATAACACTTACAATAAGAACAAACAATTTCAAACCATTATTGCACTAACATGCCCCGTTCATTCAAGAAGAAAGGCAACCTAAATATTAGCAGCTAGTCTTTTAAGGACATCACCTTAAAACAAAATGATCTTGCAAAAGTCTATTCTATAGAAAAAACACATTGAATTGGAGAATTCAATGTGTTTTATAGCAGTTTCTCGAATGAGAATGGTAATTATTTATTATTTAGGATTAATAGCAATAAATTCCTCAATAGTATCAGGGGTATTTTTGCCTTCTTTTCCTTTGAAAAGGTCGATATTAACGGTCACATCCATACAGCCAAGGTATTTTCCGTTCTCATCACGTACTGCCATGAATTTTTGGTAAATTTGACCCACTTCACCATGGCGTTTTGGGAACCAAAATTCCCATTCGTCGCGTGTTCCTGAACGGAAGTCATTCAACAATTTCTCAACGTGGTGAGCCACTTTTGGGTGAAGCTCAAGCACTGGACGACCAATCGCTTCTTTCCGGCGGCCATGCACGCGGTTTGGATTATTTGAATACCAGCGGAAGATATCATTAGCATCGCAAAAGCCCATCTCAAATGGCAAAAGATTAATGATTGAATCCAATGTGCTTGCTTTAATTGCCCCAGTTTCAAAATTTATCACAGCTTCAGGACTAATTAAATCTGACAATTTTTCTTCAGGCATATATAAAACTCCTTTGTGAGTATAAAATCATACAACTAGTAGTGAGCAAAAAATCGCCCTCAACTATTATAACCTTTTTTCAGTTTAGCCAATTCGTATAAAACGCACAATATTGTGAACAGTGGTACTTACAGGGTTTCCATCCTACCGACATTCAACAATATACGTCATGGTTCCTTTATTCTGATTCTCGTCATCTTTTTGTAAAATAGTTGAGTGAATGTTTTGCAAATATATAATTTTAATATCATGAAACCCCTCAGAACAGAAGGTACACTATACATGGTTATTTGTTTTTGATTTGGACTACGACCAAAGTCGTATACCGATTTAGTTCAGAGACTGATGAAATATTCTAACCAAAACTTTATAATGATTAATGAATGAAGGTTTGTTAAATATTATGATACAAAAAGGAGTAATTTTAAATGGAAAATAAGGGTTTCAAAATATTGATTCATGCTAGTACCTGGTTTGCACCTATACTAGTTCCCATTATCACCTATTTAATTTGTTCAGATCGAGAAATTAAAAGTTTATCCTTACAGGCTTTGGTCTTTCATATTGTGATCGGTATTTTAATTTCAGTGTCTGCTGTTTTTTCTTGGCTATTAATCGGGATTCCATTCCTCATTATTTTTGGACTCATTGCGATAATCGCTCCAATTGTTGGAATTGTTAAAGCAGTTAATGACCGTCCTTTTCGATATCCCATTATTGGATCATGGTTTTGATTCAATCTAAACGAATGTAATAACGATCTTCTTAAACGGGCGCTTTTCTTTAGAAAGAAGGCGTCTTTTTTATATGCTCCTACAATTGGGTACCAATTTTCCTTTACTTACTTTCATTAATCTTGGAGATAGTAAGAGAAAACTCCTCAAAACTCAATTGTCCTAAGGCAAACTTCGTACTTTGAACAAAAATCCGTTCATTTTTAGTTAGTTCACGTTTTGCTACCTTTTCAACCCATTCATGTTCCACGTCTAAACTATCTAAAACATGCTTTTGTTTTGAAAAAGCTTCATAGTATCTTAATCCAAATTTCCTTTGGGACTTAGCATCAATATGAATGCCATCTGGATTTGCAGTTAAGCCTTTTGATGTTACAAAATAACAATTTTTTTCGGAATGAGCCACTTTAGATAAAATCTGGTTTATTTGTTTATATTCTACAGCACTTTTTCCAAATCCTACTTCTCCAAGATAATGCCCCAACTCACCAATAATAATCGGGATATCCGGTGCATTTAATTCTTCTCTCAAATGTTTAAATAATGAAAGTAATTTATTTTCATATGTCTTATAACGTTCTCCGTAACTGTCGCTTTCTCCTTGATGCCACAGAATCCCCACTAGTTCACTTGTTTCCATAGCGAATTTTGCTGCAGAAATCGCATGTCTGGTTAATAGTCCATCAATTGCCCATTCATCAATAGAACTTCCTCCTTCGGCACATGGTATGACCCCAATGTACTCGCCCGGATGATCCTCTGTCCAAGCCTGAGCAAAAGAGGCTGCCGGCCCAACACCAGATACATGACGGTCAAAATTAAGTGGTTCTGCCATCATTTGCCATCTTCCATTCCGCAACATATGTATGTGTTCATTATAAATCGGCGGTACCTCCTCCATAAATCCTCTGCCAGCCATATTTGATTGTCCGATTACTAGTATAGATTTCATAGAAAAACCTTCCTTCTTTGTTTACATAGATTCATTATACTTTATATATAAAGTCAATTTTATGCTCTATATAAGCATAAAAGAAAAGGCATCCAAACTGGTTCATATGGATGCCTTTTTGCTACAATCTGAAACGAACACTAGTAGCTGTTCGCTGAGAGTCATTATTTTTCGGTTGCTGTATTCCCCATTGCAATAGAAATTCTATTCCAACTGTTAATTTGATTTATGATGAGAACAAGGTCAACATACTGTTTCTCGTCGTAATGTTCACGCACTCGTTGATAAAGCACCTCTGGAACACGTTTTGTCGGGATTAATGTCACGTGCTCGGTCAACTCCAAAGCTACTTTTTCTGCTTCTGAATAGAATTCACACTCTTCCCATGCACTGACACAGTATATTCTTTGTTCTGTTTCACCCATTTTCCGAGCATCTGCTGTATGCATATTCAAACAAAATGCACATCCGTTAATTTGTGAAGCGCGAATTTTTATCAATTCCCGGAGTTTACGGTCTATACTTGTTGTTTTCGTGTATTTCTCCATATCCATCATAATTTTCATGGCTTCAGGTGCTAAGTTGTAATAGTCTATTCGGCTTTCCAATGTCAATACCTCCTATATAATTAGAGACTAAGTTAATCGGCGATTAACATTATCCATAATATGCGCTTTAATTATGTTTGTCAACTGAATAGGATTGACCTAAAATTGATTTCTTTCAATTGACTAACACTCTAAATACCCCTAAGATACAATAAGAAAGCTTTAAAATCAAAGCAGGTGAGTTTACATGCAGTATAGTGTCGGAGTTGAATATGCATTACATTGTCTGGTTTATTTAATTGATCTTCCTTCTAAGGAAAGTGTTGGGATAAAGGAGTTGGCTGAATTCCAAGGACTCTCAGAGACATTTCTTTCAAAAGTCTTCGGTAAATTATCAAAAGCTGGCATTGTGAGTTCTGTCCCTGGTGTAAAAGGCGGATACAGGTTATCTAAGTCCCCAGAAGATATTTCCTTTTGGGATGTAATTGAAGCCATTGAAGGTGCTAAGCCTATTTTTCAATGTAAAAATATTAAAGATAATGGTTATTTATATAGAGATGGTTGCTGTAATGCTCCCTCCTTTTGCACCATCAATTTAGTTATGCTCTCTGCGGAAGAAAAAATGCGTGATGACTTACGAAGTAAAACACTTTCATGGTTAAATGAAGAACTTGATCGTGTCTTACCTAAACAAATACGTGAAGATACCCAGAACTATTTTTCAAAGAGCAACAAATAAAACAAACCTCTCGTGAAATTCCGATAATAGCAGGAATTTAGAGAGGTTTTTTGGCACTTTTAAGGAAAACGTGAATCGTTCAATTTTCTATTGATAGATACAACCAATCCGGAACAAACCTGAGTGGTTTGTTTAAGTGAATTTCTCATAACATAGTTCACAAATGCCCTTTCAGAACTGAAATGGGACGAAAAATGGATTATTCATTTATACTTTTAATAAAGTCCCTAAAACTGGGTAAATTAAACCCTAAAGACAGTTAGTAGAGGTAGTTATTATGAAATATGTGAAACCATTTTTGATATTGATGACGGTTCTCTCATGGTTTTCCCTTGCTTTTGCAGGCAAAAAATCCGTTAAACGATTTCTCCCCACATCCCTTTTTATATCAATTATTGTGACAGTGGTTCAATTTATTGCGAAAAAGAGGAGATGGTGGTTCTGGTACGGAAAAAACCACCCCTCCGTTTTGGCTTCGTTTCCTTTTACTTGGGGTACATTCTTTGCCGGTTCATTTTGGATTATGAAATTTACTTATGGCAATTTTATAGGATATATGGGGTTGAATTTAATCGCGCATTTAGCTTTTACATATGTTGGAGAACCTATCCTTAAAAAATTTGGGGTTGCATCATTGGTGCGAATGAAAAAAATCCAGTTAATGTATGTTTTAATGATGTTAGCACTTCTACTTTATGGATTTCATTTTGTTAAAGAGAAGGAATTAGTAAAAACATAGAAACGAACAGTTCCTTCACTAAAGGGCGATTTTATTTAATTGTGGAGGACATCGTGAAGGTTCCTACCTAAACTCCCTCAGTTTAATACGATTTTCTCCCGAATACTCGCTATAGGGTGCAAGAGTTAATGATATTTCACTGTGTATGGAAAATTATTAACGGAAAACTTCCAGCTAAATTGGAAAATACCCATATTTCCTTAAGAATAAGGGAAGTTTTTCCGATTATATTATCCAAATCTTAGGATTTTGACTTATTAAGAGCTGTTAACCGGAATAACTCCGCTTATATCTGCCTCTTAAGCTGCCTCTTTATACAATAGCCGGAAATTCTCCGTCTATGAATTCTCATACCTACACAAAATCGATACGATAAGGCAAAAATGGTTTGCAACATTGTTATTCGCAATCCAAAGAATTAGCAATTAAAAACAAAAATAGCAAAGGATATAAACCCTCGCTATTTCTAATGTTTTTTAATCTACAAGTTCATCCATATGGCAATGTTCCGGACGAACGTATCTGCAGCAAGGAAATGAAAGTCTACTAAATCCGCAATCATTCCTTTGAAAATGGATGAATAGAACGTGCAACTTGTTTGTTTTTAGGAAGTGTAATGCCAGTAAATCCATAAAAAACAGTAATCATTGGTGATAATAAGCAGAATATCGCAAAAGGAAAGTATTCTGTAACGGATACTCCAAGCACTGAAGATAAAAATACTCCACACACACTCCATGGTACGAGTGGATTCACAACCGTACCCGCATCCTCTAACACCCGTGATAAATGCTTCGGTTCCAAACCTGCTTTTTTGAAATGCTCTTTAAAAGCATTTCCAGGTAAAAGGATCGACAGATATTGCTCCCCCAGGATAAAATTAACCGCAATAGCCATTCCAGCTGTCGAACTAATTAATAAGGGAACACGACTTAATAATCCTTGTAATAGCGATATGAGTGCCGGAATAATCCCAAGGCGGAAGAGCAAACCACCCATGCTTAAAGCAAGCAGGATTACTGAAATACTGAACATCATACTTTCCATTCCACCACGTGAAAGCATGGAATCCACTTCTTTTATACCACTCTCTGATACATAACCAGAGTAGAGTAAATCGAACATTCCTTTACCATCCACTCCGCCATTTATAAAAAATGAAATTAAAAGCGCAGACAATGTACTAGCAGCCAGCGTAGCAATGGCCGAAACCTTTTTAGCCGCCAGTACAGACAGGATGATGAATGGCACAACAGAGTACCAATGAACAAGGTTCAGATCATTTAGCGCTTCTTTAATGACCCCCATTTGGTTAATCCTCTGATCTGTTTCCCCTGGTGAAAGAAAGAGATAAATTATGAATGATAGGATGAATGCCGGGATCGTTGTCCATGCCATATTTTTTATATGATCAAATAAGTCTGCCCCAGCCACACTAGACGCAAGGTTAGTCGTATCCGATAAAGGTGACATTTTATCGCCAAAGAATGCGCCTGAAACAACTGCTCCAGCCGTAATCACAGGCGAGATACCTAGTGCCGAGCTTGCTCCAACAAAAGCCACACCCAAGGTCGCAGCTGTTGTTAGGGAACTTCCGATACTTAAGCCAATTATAGCTGTTACCACAAAAACAATAGCATAATAGAATTTTCCTGAAACTAACTCAACCGCCAAATAGATAAATGTCGGAATGGTACCACTCGCCATCCAGCTGCTTATCAGTATCCCAATAAAAAAGAATATCATCACGGCAGCAATTCCGGATTTCGCTCCATCCGCCATCGCTACTTCTAGATCTCTAAAGCTTACTTTTTTTACTGCACCATATCCTAGTAACAGGGAAATCCCTGCGATAATCGCAATATGCGGAACGACTTTCATACCAATAATAAGATAACCAACCATCCCCATTAAAAGTGCGGTAATAAATGCCGCTTCAATTGGTTTAATTTCGAGTACCTTTTGATTATGAACCATAAATTATCCTCCTATAAATGATAAAAATAAACGCAAAAAAACCCCTTCGTCTATTAGGGACGAAAGGACTCCGCGGTACCACCCTATTTGGCAAGGATTATTCCTTACCCACTCAAAACATATGCCCGTTCTAGACAGCTGTACTTCAATTTGTCACTGCCCAGATTTTCAGCCTCCATCTGGTCTCTTTTTGCTGCTCATGACAATTCTACTGTTACTGTAGGCACCCTATTTACTTTTCTGCTAAAACGCTTTTAAGTGTTAAAGCGTTTATGTGAATACTATACACTGGTTTTTTTATTATGTCTACAATAATTTTTTTGGGTTTTTTTAACGCCTTTTGCCATTCAATTCTAAAAGTATTTTCTACAATTGGGGGTGTACCTCCAGCTAAACACAGATTCCAACATTAAAAATCCCAATCTCTCAGTTATTTAAATGAAAAATTGGGATTTAATTATTCAGCCAATACTAGCTTTGGCGGCATTTGCAGCATTGTTTTATCGAAGTGAAAAAATATCGCTTTGATATCATGACATTACATTCGAACTTGAGTCGTTCCTCTTTCCTAAAATCTTCATTTTCAGTAAACTGTTTAACTTTTCTGAGCTTAGTAGCATCACTCCAACAAAAGTTAGTAGATACATCGGGAAGATTCCAATGGTTGAATGTGACGCAATGAAGCCTAGGAGGGGAGGCAAGAATGTCGTGCCTGTATATGCAACCGCCATTTGATAGCCCATAATGGTCTGGGAGTGTTTTTTTCCAAAACGTGTGGGAGTTTCATGTAACATGCACGGAAAAACGGGTGCTAATCCTACCCCAACAATAATAAAACCAACAAGTGAGAAAATAGATGGTAATGGTAAGATTAGAATAATGGCACCAAATAATGCCATGATTTGGCCTCCACGAATCAGTGTACGGTTCGTCATTTTAAACGTAATAAAGCCTGTAAGAAATCGACCTACTGTTATTCCCGCGTAATATAAGGAAACCCAACCGGCAGCAGTTGCGGCACTTACCCCTTTGACATTTACCAAGAAACTACTTCCCCAGAGTCCAAGAGTTGCTTCAACTCCACAATAAAACAAGAAGGATGTAAGTGCCAATTTCACCCCTTTAATTTGTAAAGGTTTTAGATCCTTTTCCTCTTCAACATGTATAACTTCATTTGTCTCTTTAGCCACTCCTTTTACGGTAATATTTCTATTTTTTGTCACTCTGTTCCATAAAGGCAAAGTGAAGAGAAGAAGAATGACTAAAGCAAACTGGAGACCGGAAATGACAAAATACCCACTTCTCCAAGCGTTCTCTCCCATAATAAACTGAGCCATAATAATAGGACCAAGAGTAGCTCCGACCCCCCAAAAGCAATGTAACCAACTCATATGATGTGCCTTATAGTTGATAGCCACATAATCGTTTAATCCTGTATCAACAGCTCCTGCCCCTAATCCAAGCGGGATCGCACATATCACAAACCAAACGACAGATGGAGCAAAATAAAATCCTAGTAATGCACCAGCAGTCATTAAGACGCTGACAAAGGTGACATTGCCCGTTCCGAACCGTTTCAGTAATTTCCCACTAAATAAACTGGAGATGATAGTACCACCTGCAATGGTCATAAAAAGGAATCCAGCTGTTTCAAGTGGCGCCGCTAAGTCCGATTGCATGACGGGCCAAGCTGCCCCCAACAATGAATCAGGTAAACCTAAGCTAATAAAAGCCAAATAAATGATGACTAAAAGGATTGCTGTCACGTTCAAACCTCCTTTTATGAATGTATTTAATGATTCATTCCGATAAAAATGACTTATTAAATGTATTTAATAAGTCACAAAATAAAACTATGTTTTCGTTTTAAAATTCATTGGTATACCTATTTCACTAAACAGTTAACTCAATAAGATTTCCTTCAGGGTCTTCAATAACACTCTCGTAATACCCGTCTCCAGTAACACGAGGACCGTTAATAAGAGGGTAACCTTCATTTTTTAATCTCTCTGTCAGTTGATTAACGGATTCCCTGCTCCCCAGAGAGATCGCAATATGTGCCCATCCCAAATGCACACCATTGCCATGCTGGTTTATCCCGTCTTTGCGCATAATCTCTAATCGTACACCTGACTCAAAAGTTAGAAAGTAAGATTCAAATTTCTTTTCCTTATTATGATATTTAGTGTTTGACTTACAATGAAAATATGTTTCATAAAACTCCCTCATGCCTTCCAAATCATTGACCCAGATAGCCACATGCTCGATTTTCAATTCCTATTCACTCCTTTTTATCTACCCATCACTTCAAAACTGGAAGAATTTTTTGGCTCATGCATTAACTAACATTAGCCATTAATCATTAATTCAAGGCATAGACTTTGCAGTCCGTATAAATAATCTTGTTTCCAATCACTTACAATAAGCTCCGGTAGATGTTCTGAAGGGATATACTTCGAGCTACATTTGCTAATGTTGAGTAATGTCTCCTTCTCTACATCTTTATTACTAAAAATAACGGCATGAGGGTTAAGAATAGCGACAAAAGAGGCTACTAACCTGCTAACTGCATCAATCACATCCTCCTCTTCAATCTTTCCACTTCCATTTATCAAAGCTTGACCGAAATTTCGATTATCATATTGTGGGACGAATTGAACCTCACCAGAGAAGAAACTACTCCCTCGAACCACATCTCCATTTATCATAATGCCCGCCCCAGGGCCATTTTGACCGGTATACAAATAAATAAGGGATTCCTTGTCTTCTCCTGCCTTATGATGGTTGTACCCCAGAACGGCAGCATTCATATCGTTCTCAACAACTACAGGAATAGAAAAATGAGCCTCATAATATCCTTTTAGATCAAAATCTTGAAACTGTTCGTACCCTGGAATATAAAAAATCCGCCCTTTATCAATTGCCCCAGGAACACCAATGGCTATCGAACGTATGTTAGGATATTTCAGCACTACGTTTTCAATGCAATTTGTTAATGAGTCTAGATCACCCTCCTTTAAAACACTCGGTGCCTCTCCTTCTTCCTTTTGTTCCCCCAAGCAATTAAAAATCGTATAGCTCGTCCCTGTCCCTTCTAAAAATATGGCTAAACCTACCATATACTCGGGATTGTATGTATACCTTTTGGCTCTTCTTCCTCCACTAGAATCATCTAACCCAACTGAATTAATTTCCCCATCCTTCTCCATCTGAGATAGAAACTTACTGATTGTTGGGAAACTAATTCCTAATCGGTCGCTGAGCTCAACCTTTGTTGCACTTCCACATTCTATAAGGGTTGTGCGAATCCCCCGAAGGATCACCTTCTTTATCTTTTTAGGATTAGAGATTAATTCACTCACTTGATTCACCACCAAAAAAACGTATGAAACACCCTCGAACTTATTAAACACATTTAATAAGTTCCTTCTAAGATAACACACTACCATCCTTCTACCAACAAAAAATTCTGAGGAACTTAGACCAATAATATTCGCTGCACCAAAAGAATAGTTGCCCCACAAGAAAAAGGACACCTTCTTTACTCTAGGAAAGTGCCCGATTGCGGGATAGTGGGAATTGCGGTAGAGCTGTAAAAATGACCACTGAATTTTTTACTAAAGGACTCTGATTTAAGTATAAAACTTCACAAAAAGACTTAAAAAAGTTTGCTTACTATTTTTAAAAATGACAAAGTGATTATTGCCTCAATAAAACTCAAACATAATGCAATAATAATTTTAAAAAAATCAACTAATTCTTTAAAAGAATACGTTTGGAATTGCCATTCAAAAAATATATTATAGACTGAAAAAGCAATCATTAATATAACCAATGGTATCCAAGTATCTTTTTCAAGACGTTTAGAAAAAGAAAGTTCCATTCTCAACCCTCCTGCTTAGGAAATACTATTACAAAGAAACACATTAACAACTGTTGCTAAATTTATAAAAATTACATATTTTCACAGTTAAATTCTAACATAATCTCATTGTTGGTTTCACTTAATATTTTAACAATTACAAAGTAAAGTTCTATCAGTTACTTTAAGTATACAATTTCACAAAGTCCTTAAAATTTTACATATAGATCTAATTGTTTAAAGGAGTTGCTCTAAAATCTGGCCCAAAAATGAAATTAAGCGCTGATCGTTGTTTAGGGATAGCGCCTGATCGTTGAAAAATTACTTTTAAAAGTTAAACTTTCAAACCTGTGTTTTTAAGAAGAAACACCAAAATATTCTATTGTCTTTTAACAATATGCGTTCCTACTACAATCAACATAAATATCAATAATAAATATATACTCAATGCACCCAATTCAATTGAACTAATACCAAAGGCAAATAATATACAGAGAAGAAGCATACTTCCGATTAGTACAAAATACAAAGAAATTGCATAAAAATTTTTAATATTCAACCAAGTCCTTTCATCGACATCAGGAACATTATTAGCCTTTCTTCTTTTCCGTACTTGTTCTATTCCTAAAACAATACTCACCCCTGCAATCGTACCCCCAATACCAACCGCAATCGTTCCAGCAGGTAAATCTGGGACAAGTAAATTCCCTATGTATAAACCAATACTCATTCCACCAATAATTGTAATTGCTATAATAATGGGTCCCCACTTTTTCATTTTATTCCTCCTCCAGTTTGAATATTTCATCTATTGCTACATCAAAGTATTTAACCAGCTTTAATGCTAATTCTAAGCTAGGATTGTATTTATGACTTTCTATTGCATTAATGGTTTGTCTAGTTATTTGTAAATCCTCAGCCATTTTAACTTGACTAATCCCTTTTTCTAAACGTATTTCTTTAATTCTGTTTTTTACTTTCAAATGGAAAACGGCTCCTTTTCACTAGTATGTAAAGATATCTTTACGCTCATTATAAAAAATAAAATCATGATTGTAAAGATATCTTTACATCTTGATTTTATTTTTTATAATGAATTACTCAACAATCTGCCACCTTTAACGGAGCGACTTATTGTCACTCAACAGGTTGTGACGATCCGAAAATCAAAGGAAATTTAACTATATACAACGGAGAGAAAATATAACACATTCCTGGAGGACAATTTTATGACGTAACAATTGCTGCAGAAATGTTTTGTACAGAAGAAGAAGCAGAAGCAGCTGGGTTCAGGTAAAGTGAAAGATAATTACCATATTAAAAAAGAGAGTATGGATTTTACTCCTTAACAATGAGCCTCAACCCGTCATTGAAAAGGTCATCTGCCGTACGACCCGAATTGAAATACTCTTCAATACCAGCCATTATCGTGGGATGGTCTTTGGTGAACTGTTCCATATCGAAATTCTGACTTAAACTTGAGTCAGGGAGAGTTTGTTCTTCAATTACATGTCCAATGGTGAAGTGTTGCGCAGTCAATACGATTAAACGGGATTTTCGTAAGCTCACTCCGGCTGTAAGTAACGTCCTTATTGCAACCTCCATTACGTTAGACATGGTCAAAGAAAAGTGTGCTCCTGCGACAACACGCGCTCCATCTGTGTATGATAGCATAGCCATACGAAGCTCATTAAATAGGCATATAAGCCACTCCTGCCAAGATTCGTCAAGGTTTCGTTGCCTTATTCCACAAATTTTTGATCGCAAGATTCGTTCTGATAGTTCATTGAGTAAACTGGCTTTATTCTTAACATGCCAATATAATGTTGGTGTTTTGACACCAAGTCTCTTCGCTAATTCGCGCAAACTCACACTCTCTAAGCCTTTTTCATTCAGTAATTCTAATGCTTCCTCCACAATTATATCCTTATTAAGTGCCATCTTCTTTCTCTCCTTAAACCGCTCGTCTTAAAATAGTTTAACATATATAGATTTATCTTGATACAGATCCCTATATATGTTAGAGTAAAACACAAATAACACCCTATATGTGTTAAAGTCGTTTTTATTCAAGGATAGAAGGAGGATAAGGAAACATGTTAAACTATATTACACGTTGGCATCAAATAATTATTCGAAGGATTTCTGTCACGTTTGGCCTTCCTAAAGATTTGAGCCATCACCCCTCTTCTTGGCATAAACAACACCCTGAACGTGTTTCACAACTTCATAAAAACACGACTAATTGGCATAATAAGCACAATAAACGAGTAGCAGCATTTCATAAAAATCACGTGTTCAAAATAGAACGTGGCGAAAATGGAAACAGATTGCTCGCTAAATGGGAAAGATTTGTTTACAACAAAGGGAAAACTCTTTTTAAAACAGCAAAATAACCTTTACGACTTAACTGTTCCTTTTTGGAACAGTTTTTTTCCTTACAAGACAGGAAAAATGAAATAATAGATGTCGTATTTGATTCACTTCGGGGCAAGATGCTCGGAAAATCATTCGAAGTGATAAAAAGCAGAGGAAAAATGGCTTCGGTTTCAGGATTACAAAAATCCGGCCAAAAAGCACGCCAATGGATGGATTACCATTGGCGTTCAGGATTTTTCCATCCCCACTGATGTTACTTTTTCTTTTTTTCTTGTGCCTGTAATGCTACTCGTTCAAGCCCATCATGCGCGAATTCTACATCTGTTGCAGGCATTGCTGGATTATTCCTTATTTGCTTATTCTTCTTTTTAGACATGTTTTCACCACCTCGATTACATTTTCTTTTTATTTGACTAGTACTTTTCCAACCATTCCTTCCTGGAAGTGGTACCGACATATCAGTTCATATGTACCAGGCTTATTCGGTTTAATCGTAATCGTTTTTTCTTTTCTTGGCTGAATCTCGGCATCAATTCCGAGCTTGTCCACCGTAAAGGTATGCTCTTTTACCCCTTTGTTTTTCAGAATCAACGTTGTGGTTGTTCCATTGGGAATAGTGATGACTTTCGGATTAAAGTAATTATCGTTCAACTCGACCTCAATCGTTTTCACTGTCTCCGTAGGCTGTGTTCCGTCGCCTGATTCAGCAAATACGCTGAGTGAGCAAGGAGTCGACACAACCAAGATCAACGCAATCAATGCGACCCATCCTGTGAATCGCTTTTTCACAGACATTCGCAATCCCCCCTTTCCTACAAACTATTTTTTGCTAATTCATTAAATATTATCAATAGAAATTGAGTTCCCTGATTCTAACCCCCTCCCTTTTATATAGTACAGCTTAAATGAAGTTGGAAAATGCCTAACCCCGTTGCATTAACACAACGGGGTCAGGCATCAGGTACTATACGAATGTAAATTCACTACGAATCATTATTCATGATCCAATCACTAATTTCCGAGATGGACATTCCAGAACTTTTTAAACGTTTAATTGTCTCAAGTCTTTTAACAGACGCTTCTCTTGGATATCTTCGTGTTAAATTTTCTTCTTCTTGCTCAAACGGAATTAAGTTTGCCTCAGTGTAATATTTTAACGTGCTATATCTTGAATCCGTTATTCGAGCTAGTTCCCCTATAGATATATATTCAGATTGAAGAATGTCATCTAATGAACGTCTTCTCGCCACTGCAATCCCTCCAAATTAACCAACAGAAGCAATAATAGTGGTAATTGTGTGTGAAATACCATCTATCATTGCAAATATTTCTTTGTTAGCAGGGTCCTTACGAAGTTCGGAGATTTTATCTTTAAGCTCCTTTTCTTCAAACTCGCTAAAATAATGATTGATTGTGTGATTTCCAATTAATAAACCTGATAAAACAATAGTATCTGTTGAAACTGGCCCTTCTTCTAATAGCTCGGCACGAATTTGTTCCACAATCTGCTTCTTTGACTTTTCACCACCGACAAATTGAGTGGCTTGTCCTACAATGCCACCGCTAGTTTTGGTGACAATATTTAGTTCCACTAAAGTATCACCAATCGAGTGAAATAATTCCTTGAAAAGCTTTCGATTTGTAACCAGATCTCTCGATAACTTTTTTAAATGGTTGGATTTTTCATCAAAAATCTTATGATAGACTAAACGTAAATACTCTTTGTCACTTGGTAATTCTTGTTTTATTGTCACTTGATTATCTGTCAGTAAAATAACATCCTCCAGAATAAGTTCCAAAATACCACTCGCAATCAAATAGGACCGAATGCGCATACTCCCGATAGGAGCAATGCCGCCCTTTTCATTTAATGATAACAATAAATACCTTTGAGAAATACTTAAATTTTCCACAAAAACACTCCTTATATGAGCAGAAATAAGCACTAAATTTACTTACTACTTACTACTTACTACTTACAATTCTAATCTCCACACATAAAATTGTCAATAAAAAATACTAAGTAGTCATTTATTACCTGCCGATAACTTTAAGAGACATTTCTACTTTTTTAAGCAGGGTTCGTGGTATCTCCCTTTAAATTATTATTTTTTTGAATCCAAAAAAGCCTAAAATGAGCAAGAAGCGAATAAAATCTTACTTATTTTAAGCTTTTTATTTGTTATTGTGGTGAGGGTAGTTATATAAAGGATCATCGGCAGAACCTTGCTACGGCATATGTATTCATAGAATAGGCGTTTCAAGGCTTGATTTGGGTCCTCAGTGGGTACGATTTATTTTTGCTATTTAAACAATACTGTTTACGCCATTTCCTTTATTACATCAAAGTTTATGAAAACAGCCTATTTTAAAAATCCTTCATTTACAATGACAATATGGAACTGGGTATCCAATTTCATATTAGGAAGGTAATCGGATCTCCAATTTTTTAATTCTTCTTTTGGAATTTCGTTTCGATAAAACTGCCCTAAACCCAAAATATCAGCTTCCCTTTTTTGCATTTTAGTAAATAGTTGGTTAAACCGATTAGTAAGGATCTCAGTTAGTTCTTTTTTTATTAAACTAGGGGATGGATTTCCTCTTGTTTCCATTAACCTGACCTTCAAATTGATTCTGCTTTGCATAAATGGTGTTTTTTCAATCAATTTGACTTTATTATCCATGGAATTACTAATAATTAATACGGAGGCATGGTCCAAAACTTCAATTTTTCCTTGAGTACTTTCTCCTTTAAAAGCATTAAATAAAAGGGTTTCTTCAGAGCTGATTTGATCCACCATTTTTCCTTTTCTAATTATTGCTGACCCAATTTGTTCCACGGGGGTTCTTTTTCCTCTTTGAATTAGCGGTACCGCAGTATCACGTGTATAGGAATTGATACTACGGTAAACTTCCCATACCCGAGTAAGTGCGATTTCAGGGGTCCATCCGGCATCTTTTTCAAAAAATTCGTATGTAGTTATTCCTCCTTTTTTTGTTTTTGAGAAGAACTTAGCCAAATCACCATTAAAAATGGCAATTAAGGCTTTTTCTGGAATATCACGTGACCTAACAAAACCAGATATAATGTCTTTTACACCTTGCTCTGCAAGAGCTCTGTCAATCAATATTACCTTTACATGTAGCAAATCCACACTGTCCTCCATATTTCTGGAAATGTTGTCGACCGCTTGAGTTATTGTTTCTCCTTTTGCTGATACAATTTCCATATTTGCTCTTGGTTGTTCTGATTCAGGGATCTTAAGAAACACCTTGTAATCGTCGTCCTCTTTCGAAATCCCCATGGTTATAGGAAGCGCTCGATGATTGATATCTTTATAATCCCAACATCCACTTAATGTTAGGGTCATCGACAGTAGACAACAGGTAAGAGGAATATAAGTGAATAGTTTAAATGGTTTCATTTTTACCCTTCCTCACTAATCGTAGTCCAAAAAAACAAAGCGATAAGGGGATAGCTATGTAACTGTAAAATCTAAAAAAAGTGTTCCACCATAATAGCTTCTCCACATCCTTCCAGTCTGGAATCAATAGACCGGTAAAAAAGACCAATCCAGAAAATGATACTAATAGAAAGACTGGTTTAATGGATGGAATATAATGGTTTATGATTCGAATCGTTTTCCATGTTGTCAGAGATGTGTAAACGATAACAAAAGTAATTAAACTTAAAAGAAAAAACATAGTGACTCTTTCAAACATGAGCCAAGTAATTTTTGTCGAATCTAAAACAACAACGAATGGTAGGAAAAGAGGGGATGCAGTTGACTGTCCAAATGTTAGAATTGGAATATATACTGAAAGTATAAAACAGGGAATAAGAATTCCTGCGGCCAACAAAACTCCTTTTTTCTCATAAGAAAAATAGGGCTGTACAAAACCTAGGAATAAAAATCCTCCGGCAAAGGCAGAAAAGCTCTGAAAGAAAACAGGTTTTGTTATGAAGCGGAAATCAGAATCAATTGGTATCGCATATCTCCAATCAACGTTTTGGAAAGAAAGAATCAAGATAAAAAGAATGATAGGCAGAAATAAGAAAGCCAGGAGTAGCCCGGTTCGAAAAATCACTTCAATTCCTTTTGCTGCCATGTAGGTTATAGTTGATAGCAGTAAAATCATAATCGCCCATATAGGTGTGTGTGATAAAAAGACAATGTTAATAATTTCTGCGTAAGCTCTGACAGCTATGATAATAACCATGATAAAATAGATCAAAGTTGGTGTAAGGAATAAGAAAGTTGTGATTTTCCCAATCCCTGAATAGATGCTGATAACATCTTTGTTCGGAAAAAAACTTAATCCCTTCATATAAATTAAGATTAATACAAAATGGAACACTATACCTATTAAAATCGGTGCCCAGTGACCTTGATTTGTACTGGCTATAATATTACCTGGGTACAAAAAAAATATAATTCCCAAATGACTTATAATATATATAAGCATGACAGGCAAACTCTTAACCATTATGGTTTTCATTCCTTTTAAAGTTTAAGTCGATATAGGGTCTTCCAAAGGTATTCACACTTGCCAAATGAGCAATGATTAATACCAGTCCAGTAACCATTCCTATAAGTCCAAAAATAGCAGCAAGGAAGACGATGACGTACTTATACAATCTTATGGAAACAGAGTTTTGAATACCGATAATGGTTGAGTTTGCAATGGTAGTGGCTGCAAGAATAATAATCAGCAGGTTGCTAACTAATTTAGCTTCTACAACGGCTTGTCCGAGTATAATTCCCCCTACCATTGTTATAGTTGGACCAATCGATTTTGGGAGCCTTACACTTGCTTCAAAGATCAATTCTAAAATAATGAGCATTAAGATAATTTCCACTAACGCAGGATATGGCACTCCTTCACGGCTATGGGCAACAGTTAAGGCAAGATCTACCTGCAGCACTTCAGGATTCACCGAAACTAATGCAACATACAATCCTGGAAATATCAAAGTCACTAAAACGCCCATAACCCTTAGAGCTCGTATAGAAATCATAAACAATGGAGGGAAATTTCGGTCATTTTCATCCGTAAACATATCCGTTAAAAGACTTGGAACAATCATCGCAAACGGCATCTCGTCTACAAAAATAATGACTTTTCCTTTTTTTAGAGATTGGACTGCTTGGAAAGGAACGTCAGTGGTATTAAATTTTGACACAGTCTCCCAAGAAGAAAATCCCATCATTTTTGAAAGACTTTGAATATTACTTATATCCATCTCTATTTTTTTTTCAATCTGATTATGAATGATTTCAACCAGTTCCTTATCTGCTTTGCCATCAATAAAAAGCAATGAGACTTTCTTAGTTTTATTAGGTCCTGTTAAGAATGAGGTTAAACAAAGATTACCCGAAAGAAATTGTTTACGAATGATTCCAATATTTGTTTCGATGTTTTCAGTAAAGGAGATTAATGGACCCAGCATTACATTTTCATTAGAAAAAACATCAACCGAACGATCTAACGTTTTCGAAACAGGCTCAACAATAATATAACGATTAGTATTTTCAAAAGTAATAAGAAGTTTGCCCTGATAAATCATGGAAATAGCCTTCTTTGTATCCGCTTCTTCCATTTTGCCAAGCAATGACCAAAATTCATCATCCTTAAATTTAGCCTCTGAGAAGGCACTTTTTGCATAATGTTGAAGGAAATCCCTTGTTTTATTTAAATCAACTAATGTCGTAAATCCTAATAGGACAACTGGAGTATCGGCGAGGTAATCCCGCTGAAAAAACAAATCATCGTTTTTCCCCAACGCTGTATTAATTTGTTGCACCAAAGAATCCATTATTTTTTCCCTCTCTAATAATTCTTTATACCTACCTTATTTTGGTGAAAAAAGGAAAATTTTATTCAATAATGCATTCCTATTCTCGAAAAAGTCATGGGAAAACATTCAAGTGATGGTGAGATTAGAGATTACGACCTATACACGGCCGCACACCTGCCTTTTAGTTGAAGGACAAAAGGGATCGCCGCAGCAATCCCTTTTGTAACATAAGAACCCTTTCGTTTAAAAATTGTAAATACATTCATTTATTTTTTAATCCCAGTAACGATTCTCACTGGAGGAAACATTGAAAAATGCAGTCTTGAAATCATTATATCTTTTAGACCAGCATTCTTAAACATGTGGGAGTATTCTTCAACATATTGAAAATCAAGTATGGCAACATGACCATTTGCTTTTAATACCCGAACCATTTCTTCAATGGCTTTTTGTCTTCCATTTTTATTACTTATATTATGAATGGCAAGACTTGAAGCAATAACATCGAATGTATTCGCTTCAAATGGTAAATCTCGGGCATCGGCGTTTATAATTTCTACACGTTCTTGAATTCCCTCTTTTTCCGCATTTTGTAAAGTTACGTTCGGATTATTTCCTGATTGGTCTTTGGTATTCCAAACATCTATTCCTATCACTTTTCCATTTGATAATTGTTTTGCTAATGAATGTAAAACAAATCCTCTACCGCACCCTACGTCAAGAACAAGATCGTTTTCTTTAATATTTAACTTTTCAATCATCCTTTTTACCACATATCCTTTTCCTTTTTTGCTACTCCAAACCATCATTATTGCCTCTAGTAGACAAACGGTTCCACCAAGGAGAAGAAGAATAAATAATACAGTCCAGACAATACCACTGAAACGAAAAATAAAAATGGTGACAATTAACAGGATTATCCCAATCAACAATAAATTTATCACGACATTAGGTGCATCTATACCATAATTCCCTTTATTTGCCATATCTTGTTTGAATTTAGTCATTTATATTTAACTCCCTTGTGAATAATGACAGATTACTCTCTATATACTAT
>NZ_JAANMZ010000055.1 GCF_011250555.1 Bacillus sp. MM2020_4
CCCCCTCAAGATGAGATTTCCCATAGCGCAAGCTAGTAAGAACCCTGAAAGATGATCAGGTTGATAGGTCAGAGGTGGAAGCGTGGCGACATGTGGAGCTGACTGATACTAATCGTTCGAGGACTTATCCTAATTTTAGGTAAACTCAAGTTTACAAACTTCTTCTGCATTATCTAGTTTTGAGAGAATGAAAAAATTTAAAATTTCTCTTGAAAAAAACAAAAAAGACATTATAATAAAATAGTGTCGAAAAAATAGTCTGGTAATAATGGCGAGAAGGTCACACCCGTTCCCATACCGAACACGGAAGTTAAGCTTCTCAGCGCCGATGGTAGTTGGGGCATGCGCCCCTGTGAGAGTAGGACGTTGCCAGGCTGTTATCTTATTATTCCGCAGTAGCTCAGTGGTAGAGCTATCGGCTGTTAACCGATCGGTCGTAGGTTCGAGTCCTACCTGCGGAGCCATTTATATGGAGAGCTGTCCGAGTGGCCGAAGGAGCACGATTGGAAATCGTGTAGGCGGGTAACCCTGTCTCAAGGGTTCAAATCCCTTGCTCTCCGCCATAAATATTCATTATGGCCCCTTGGTCAAGCGGTTAAGACACCTCCCTTTCACGGAGGTAACACGGGTTCGAGTCCCGTAGGGGTCACCATCATTCGGAGGATTAGCTCAGCTGGGAGAGCATCTGCCTTACAAGCAGAGGGTCGGCGGTTCGATCCCGTCATCCTCCACCATATTTTATTATCGCGGGGTGGAGCAGTCCGGTAGCTCGTCGGGCTCATAACCCGAAGGTCGCAGGTTCAAATCCTGTCCCCGCAATTTGGTCTGGTAGTTCAGTTGGTTAGAATGCCTGCCTGTCACGCAGGAGGTCGCGGGTTCGAGTCCCGTCCAGACCGCCATCTAGAGTGGCTCAGTAGCTCAGTCGGTAGAGCAAAGGACTGAAAATCCTTGTGTCGGCGG
The DNA here is from genome assembly GCF_011250555.1 of Bacillus sp. MM2020_4. Classification (GTDB taxonomy): domain Bacteria; phylum Bacillota; class Bacilli; order Bacillales; family Cytobacillaceae; genus Neobacillus. The sequence continues at coordinate 961 of NZ_JAANMZ010000055.1, forward strand.
TTCGATTCCGTCCTGAGCCACCATTTTTCTTTTGATTGCCGATGTAGCTCAATTGGTAGAGCAACTGAATCGTAATCAGTAGGTTGGGGGTTCAATTCCTCTCGTCGGCACCTTAAGCTGGCAATTACTTTACTTATATGTGGAGGGGTAGCGAAGTGGCTAAACGCGGCGGACTGTAAATCCGCTCCCTCCGGGTTCGGCGGTTCGAATCCGTCCCCCTCCACCATTTATAGGGGTATAGTTTAAAGGTAGAACGAAGGTCTCCAAAACCTTTGGTGTGGGTTCAATTCCTACTACCCCTGCCAATATAGTTATGGCGATTGTGGCGAAGTGGTTAACGCACCTGATTGTGGTTCAGGCATTCGTGGGTTCGATTCCCATCAGTCGCCCCATAATATTTTTATTGAATATCTTTAAGAGTTATATTATCATTGGGCTATAGCCAAGCGGTAAGGCATCGCACTTTGACTGCGACATGCGTTGGTTCAAATCCAGCTAGCCCAGCCATTTTGCGGAAGTAGTTCAGTGGTAGAACATCACCTTGCCAAGGTGGGGGTCGCGGGTTCGAATCCCGTCTTCCGCTCCAAATAATCCGGCGGCATAGCCAAGTGGTAAGGCAGAGGTCTGCAAAACCTTTACCACCGGTTCGAATCCGGTTGCCGCCTCCAAAATTCACTTACAAACTTTAAATATGCTAAGGCGAATTTATTTCGCCGGGGTGGCGGAACTGGCAGACGCACAGGACTTAAAATCCTGCGGTAGGTGACTACCGTACCGGTTCGATTCCGGTCCTCGGCATTGCTTTACAAACATTTTAATATGCCGGTGTGGCGGAATTGGCAGACGCGCACGACTCAAAATCGTGTTCCGTGAGGAGTGTCGGTTCGACCCCGACCACCGGTATCACAAAGACTACGTTATCATTCGCTCAATAAGCGAGAATATGCGTAATATCAAGCGTTTTCTACTACGGTAGAAGACGCTTTTTATTGTTTTAAGCATCAAAATTACCGTTAACTACTGCGCTCTAATCGTGTGCGACGAATATTACGGCAATATACAGGAGGTAGTATTTAATGGCAAGACGTAGCAGAGCTTAAGCCGTACCATATGACGGAAGAGCACATTAAAGAGAACGTTATTTTATATTTGCGCAAATACAAGGGCACTAAAGTAGTTACGGTGAATACTTTAGTGCGTGTGCTGCGGGCGTTCTTTAATTTTCTACATAGAGAGAAGCAAATCCCGAACATTCCTTTCGAAAATATTAAGCTATTAAAAGACAGAGAGCATATTATAGCGACCTTTACGAAAGAACAACTGAAAACCTTATTCAGTCAACCCAACTTAAAGACGTTTACAAGCGTTAGAGATTATACGATGGTGTTGCTTTTTACTTCTCTTATTGTATTATTTCACCATTATATTTATTATTTGCTTGACCTGACTTACGTCGATGAATAATGATTACGACACCAATAATAAAGATCAAAATCGAAATTATTTGTGCAATTCTTAGTGAACCAAAAATATAAAGACTATCCGTACGCATACCTTCTATAAAAAAGCGACCAATAGAATACCAGATAACATAACTTAAAAATACCTCACCTCTTCGCGGATTATATCTACGTAAAATAAGTAAGAATGCCAGTCCTAAAATATTCCATAGGGACTCATATAGGAAAGTAGGGTGATACAAAACCCCTTCAATAACCATTTGATTGGAAATAAAATTAGGCAGGTAGTGAAGAAAATGATTATAGGCTGCTTCTGAAACAGGGCCACCATGGGCTTCCTGGTTCATGAAATTTCCCCACCGCCCAATTGCTTGTCCTAAGATAATGCCTGGTGCTGCAATGTCAGCTAATTTCCAGAACGATATCTTTTTTACACGTGCAAATATGACGGCAGTAATGACTGAGCCAATTAGAGCACCGTGGATAGCAATACCGCCTTCCCAAATGGCAAACACACCCCACCAAGGTCCATCAACATATTGATCCCATTCAAAAATAACGTAGTAAATTCTAGCAGAGATGACTGCAACCGGAATGGCAAAAATAACAAGATCTACAAAAAGGTCTTTCTTCAATCCAAGGCGATTAGCTTCCTTTATCGAAAGCCACAGTCCTGAAATTATACTTATTGCAATAATAACCCCATACCAATAAATAGTAATCGGCCCAATATTTAGAAATACCCTATCTAGGGCAGAACCACTAAACGTCAAACGTATCACTCCTTCATCCATCTAAATCTATTTTTGTACGACCCGCAAAAAGTTCAATACTAAAAACCTTTATCAAAACCGATTGAATTTATTAATAATATTTGTATGTTTTTTCATCTTTTTCATTTGCATATTTCAGAAGTGAGCGTGAAAAAGAAGATGTGTGAAGGCAACTACCCCCACTATATAGTGAACTGTTTCAGAAAGTAGAACATCGTTAAAAGGTTTAACTTTACGAACCTAGTCGTAAGAGGAAATTATTACATTAAGGTACTTCATTCCTCAAATTCACCTACCTAAGTATAGATGCTCTATTAAAAGGGAATACAATGAAAACTGCTTTTCCTTTAATATTTTTTTCTGAAATAAACGGATCTTTCCATAAACGACTGTCTAAAGAGTGTTGGCGATAATCTCCTAAAAACAAATATTTCCCATTAGGTACTTTAAACTTTCCAGATCGATTATCTGGATACTTTACATAGGTTTCATCTAGCATATGTCCATTGATAAAAACTGAACCATTTTCTTTAATTTCAACTGAATCATTTGGTAACCCAATCACCCTTTTAACCATTGTTTCTTTATATTCATTAGAGTAAAAAACTAATATTTCGCCTCTTTTTATCTTTTTCACATTATGAATTCTTGTAGTAATAATTCTGTCATTTGGTTTTATGGTAGGGTACATAGAGCCACTGGGAACTAAAATTTCAAAAAAAAGAAACTTATTAATGACGAATGCCATAATCACTACAGTAACGATGAAGGGAATCCAATTTTTCAGTGATTTTTTAACTAAATTCATAGCATTGCCCCCTTATTTATAAAACGATTCCCCTCCACTTAAGGCGGGAGGGGAATGGTGGATTTTATTTTTTTGAATGCTCTTTATGATATTTAACCGCGAAAGTTAAAGTTGTAGCAAACAGAATACCTGCTAAACTCCATGGAATTACTGGTAAAGATTCTGCCCCTTTTTGACTTTCTTTATCATTAGATTTTTCACTTGCTTCTGTAGTTGCATGCTCGTCTCCTTGAGCAGCATGTTCGTCTGTCACTTGATGTTCGCCACCAGCTTCATGGCCTTCTTCTTCACCTTCTGCAAATTTGAAGAATTTAACGTAAGCTTCAATATATTCTCTACCAGCCTCAACATTATTTACATCATAATCCTTTAAGGACATTACTTTATCAAATCGCTCTTGTAATTCAGCCATTTTTTCTTTTGGTACATATTTTTCTACAGGTGATAAATTCCCTACTTCAATACTCTTATCTGCTGCTGCAATTTTTTCATCGATGGGTGTTCCATGAGGTTTAACACCGGTAAATGGCGCACCCTCAAATGCTCTGTGAATTCTGACCAGATTTTCAAACAAGTAATTATCTGCAAGCTCCTTTGCTTCCGGACTTAACTCTCTGACCTTCATGGTTAAATCAAATATCCGAGTGACCTCTTTCTCATCATCTGGCTGGACCCACTTTAGAATATAGCTAGGATTATTGGATTCAATAGCCTTTTTTGCGTCTCCAACAGTAGGCCCATCCATCGTATCACAATGAGCACTTGCCATTGTAGGTACGATAGCAATGACGGCTAATGCCATTAATAGTGCACCAAAAAATTTTGGCTTTTTGATTTTCTTCATACAAACTACCTCCTAATAAAATGTTACTCAAACATTTTGTTTGATTGAGTATGTTTTTATTTTAAAAAGCAAATTTGTACTACATAGGGACTAATTGTGAACTTTTTTGTTCATTAGCATAGCATTTATTTCATGTGGCTTTCACGTAGCCAAAGCCCGATTTTCATACGATCAATCGCTTCCGTTCGAATCGGAATTTGATGATTACTGGATTAAATTTTAGCAACAATTTTTATTTGTTTGGTGGTTGTTGAAATCGATACAGGTCACATAAAAGGTTCATAGTGTAAAGTGGATGCGGAAAAAAACAAAGAGTGTACTCTGAAAGGATCACATTGCCATTGGAACTAATAATAATTTTTGATCAGGTAGAAAAATCGACAAAATTCGCAAAAATGACTTGACGCAGAAAGAGATTGTGTGTAATATTGTAAAGGTCAGGTTCGTTCATAAAACGTTCATATTTTCTAAAATGTGCGGGTGTAGTTTAGTGGTAAAACCTCAGCCTTCCAAGCTGATGTTGTGAGTTCGATTCTCATCACCCGCTCCATACATATTAACTAACGCAGTGTATCGTTACATAGGAGAACGATGCATTGCGTTTTTTCTATTGAAAAAAAGATGCCTCACGGGCATCCGAGAATTCGACAGGAAGCTTCTCCTCCATGTAATTGTGTAAACATGTTCATTAAGGATTCAGTCAACCTCATAGCATTTTCCATATCGGTTGAAGGCCGTAAATAAATAATTTGCAAAGCTTGTTTCGTATCAAATGTCACCGGAGTTCTCTCCGAATCGACAAAAGGACTCCCAAAAGGCCCTTCTTGATCAGCTGCAACAATCAACCGTTCTAAAGAATTCTTCCTCCCATTTAATCCGATGTACGCTTCATCAACGTCACCAATTCGAATTTCAATAGGCCCCTGTACTAGATCAAGGTCATAAATTCCAATCGGTACCTGATATTGCAGCGAGAAAAAATTATTCATATCAATGGCGCTTTGAACGGATGACAGATAATTTTGCTTTTGGACTCTCCTAAATATGCTTTCTGCAGCATGGCGATAGCGGTTTGGATCCTTTCCTGTCTTTTTAAAAATATTCCGCCATTCTCGTATTCCTGGAAGGTCTGTTACCTGTTTATTTTCCAAATCAAAATAAATGGACTCTTGGAAAAGCCGCAGCCTGCCTTTCAGCATTTGTGGTGATTCCCCAACCGTGATATTCCTGTATTCAATAACCCCAAGCTTAAAGTCGGGAATTTGCGCGATTATTTCCGTTGAAAGTTGAATTTCCAACGATTCCACCTCCAAATTTCATTGAAAATAGTTTATCATAAATAAATGTGCTGCTAATAATTTTACCCCATTAAATAGATCAAATTTATTGGAAAGGAGGGAACTTTACATGGACGTGCAGAAATTCAAAGAAGAACTTATCACCTTTAGTAAAGAAATAGGAATTGATAAGATTGGTTTTACCACCGCCGACCCTTTCTCTGAATTGAAAAACAGATTAATAAGACAGCAGGAGCTGGGCTATCAATCGGGATTTGAGGAACCGGATATTGAGAAGCGGGTAACCCCTGCATTATTGCTCGAAGATCCGCAATCGATCATTTCGATTGCCTTAGCCTATCCATCAAAAATGAAGGATCGTGTGGTAAGTAAGAAGGGCGAGCGCAGGGGAATTTTCAGCAGGGCTTCATGGGGGCTTGACTATCATCATATTATTCGAGACAAGCTGAAAAAACTAGAGGATTTCATCAAAGCGAAGGTACCGGATGCCAGATTGAAATCAATGGTTGATACTGGAGAGCTTTCAGATCGTGCCGTAGCAGAACGGGCGGGGATAGGCTGGAGTGGAAAGAACTGTGCCATAATAACCCCGGAATTTGGCTCATACATTTATATAGGTGAAATGATTACCAGTATCCCGTTTGAATCTGACATACCAATTGAAGACCAATGCGGGTCATGCACAAAGTGTTTGGAGGCATGTCCAACAGGAGCATTAATCCAGGGCGGCCAGATAAATGCCCAGCGTTGTATTTCATTTTTAACACAAACAAAGGGGTTTATTCCCGATGAATTCCGTGAAAAGATAGGCAATCGCGTCTATGGTTGTGATTCCTGCCAAACGGCTTGTCCACATAACAAGGGGAAAAACTTTCATTTTCATACAGAGATGGAACCGGATCCTGAGGTAGCCAAACCATTATTAAAACCTATATTAAAATTAAGCAATCGTGAATTTAAAAATAAGTTCGGCGATGTAGCCGGTTCATGGAGAGGGAAGAAGCCAATTCAACGAAATGCTATGATTGCTCTTGCTCATTTTAAGGATGAAACGGCAGTTCCAGACTTAATTGAGGTATTAGAAAATGAAGCAAGTCCTATAGCGCGGGGAACAGCTGCTTACGCTCTAGGAAAAATTGGCGGAGAATTGGCATTTGCTGCGTTAGTAAAGGCAAAAAAAGTGGAAGCAGATTCCGAAGTTCAAGAGGAAATTGATAAAGCTTTGCGTTTAACTAAATGAGTGAAGAGCAAACCACCTGGGTTTTGCTCTTTTTTTATATTAATTTGCAGCTGGCCTCATATGTATAAAAAGAGAGGGGTGAAGAATATGCGTAAATTACTTCAAGACTTATTTGAAAAAAGACTAGATTTATTTGTTTCTGAAAAAAGAGGCAATAAATTATTTTTTCCAAAGGCCGAACGCAAACATGCGGCTGCGGCAAAAAGGTCAGCAGAAATCGTTAAAGTGAAGGCATCGGGCAACATCATAGAGGAAGGTGTGGAAGATGAATTTCAAACTGTAAAATACCACGCACATTACCAATATTTAATAAAACAAAAGGATCTGCTTTATTTAGAAGAAGAAATGGAGGTAAGGATTGCTAAGTTTTACAAAGGGGCATTAGTCATGGATGAGGAAATTACCACGCCTACTAGTAATCCGCAACAAGATCAAGATGTGACAGATTCCCATTTGGACGAACCGGATCATCGGATAAGCTACTCCTATAATCGCCTTAAGGCAGTCCAATACGCGGAGCGCTGGTGGAACACACATAATCCTGCTTTTAAATCATTTGAAAATAATTGTACGAATTATATTTCTCAATGTCTTAGAGCTGGAGAGGCGCCTATGAGGGGGCATCCGAACCGCGGTAATGGCTGGTGGTATCAGTATACGAATTGGAGCTACAGTTGGGCAGTGGCGCATTCCCTAAAAAACTATCTGGGAAATTCGAAGAACGGCCTCAGAGCGAGGGAAGTCAGCAGCCCTGATCAGTTGATTTTAGGGGACATTATTTGCTATGACTTTGAAGGAGACGGCAGGTTTAACCATAATACGATTGTGACCGGAAAAGATGCCAATGGGATGCCTTTAGTAAATGCCAATACTTATAATAGTCGGATGCGGTACTGGGCATATGAGGATTCTACTGCCTATACTCCGAACATTAAATATAAGTTTTATGCCATTATCGATGAATAACGATCTCCCTCCTTGAACAGATCGATGAAAGTGGTATAATTGCCAGTAGAGTTTTTATTTGAGGTGAAATCCGTGTCAAACCATGTTGTCTTATACCAGCCACAAATACCATCTAATACAGGGAACATTGCCCGAACTTGTGCAGGAACCGATACTGCTTTGCATTTAATTCGTCCGCTGGGTTTTTCAACTGACGATAAGATGTTAAAGAGAGCAGGTTTGGATTATTGGGAATATGTAAATATAACATACTACGATTCTTTAGAAGAATTTTATGAAGAGAATGCCGGTGGTGAATTTTTCTATATTACCAAATTTGGGGAGAAACAATATAGCAGTTTTGATTATAGTAATTTGGGTAAGGATTATTATTTTATTTTTGGGAGAGAAACAACGGGTCTTCCAAAAGAGGTTATTGAAAAAAATAAAGCAACTGCCCTTAGAATTCCCATGACTGAGCATATTCGTTCCTTAAATTTATCTAATACGGCTGCCATTCTCATTTATGAAGCATTGCGTCAGCAAAATTTTGCACACTTAACCTAAACAATAAAAAAGGCAGCCAACCGGCAGCCTTTTTTATATTTCGCTTTTCTTATTTATTTTCGCCTGGTTTATCATTATAACCTGAAGTAAGAATTGCTGATAAGAATGCAATCATTACTAAAATAACGATGAAAGTGTTCATGTTATGTATTGCCCCCTTCGTCATACAACTTTTCATTTTTTTTACCATATAATTTTATTATAGCCTAACTTTAAAAAATGAAAAGGGCAAGTTTCCTTTTATTGAAATAAAAATAGGGAGTAACTCAAGATGGTTACGCATGTTCAAGTTCCTTGGTGCATAGAGTATATTAATCGTCTCTGATTAAGCTACTACAGGGGGAGGGCCTTATGGATATTTTAAAAAAAATCGAGATGTTTCGCGAAGAAGAAGAAAAGCTCCGTTGGGAAGGGACATTCGCTGATTATTTACAGTTGTTAAAAGAGAAGCCATGGGTAGCACAATCTGCACATTCACGAGTTTATAATATGCTTAAGGATGCTGGAATAACCGAAGAAAAAGGGACGAGGAAGTACGAATTCTTCAGTAATCAATTATTTGGGTTAGAGGAGTCACTAGAGCGGTTGGTTGAGGAATACTTCCATCCGGCAGCAAAACGATTGGATGTTAGAAAACGGATATTACTGTTAATGGGCCCTGTAAGTGGTGGGAAATCCACCCTTGTTACGATGCTAAAAAGAGGGCTAGAGGCCTACTCACTTACGGATCGCGGTTCTGTTTTTGCGATTAAAGGCTGTCCAATGCATGAGGATCCACTTCACTTAATTCCTCATCATTTACGAAAGGATTTCCATGACGAGTATGGGATTCGGATTGAAGGTAATCTCTCACCATTGAATATGATGCGTCTTGAGCAGGAGTATGGCGGCAGAATTGAAGATGTTTTAGTAGAAAGAATCTTTTTCTCAGAGGATAAACGAACAGGGATTGGAACTTTTAGTCCATCCGATCCTAAATCACAGGACATTGCCGATTTAACGGGAAGCATTGATTTTTCAACAATTGCCGAATTTGGTTCCGAATCAGATCCACGTGCCTACCGCTTTGATGGGGAACTCAATAAGGCAAACCGCGGGATGATGGAGTTCCAGGAAATGCTAAAATGTGATGAGAAATTCCTCTGGCATTTATTATCTTTAACGCAAGAAGGAAACTTTAAAGCAGGCAGGTTCGCGCTTATTTCTGCTGATGAACTGATTGTGGCCCATACAAACGAAACGGAATATCGATCCTTTATTTCAAATAAGAAAAATGAAGCACTCCATTCGAGAATTATCGTTATGCCGATTCCTTATAACTTGAAGGCTTCGCAGGAAGAAAGAATTTATGAAAAGATGATTAACGAAAGTGATGTGTCCGATGTTCATATTGCACCGCATACCCTAAAGGTAGCAGCAATGTTTACCATATTAACGCGTTTAAAGGAACCGAAAAAAGGTGATATCGACTTACTAAAGAAAATGCGCCTTTATGATGGTGAGAGTGTGGAGGGCTTTAATACGGCCGATGTTGAGGAACTGAAGCGCGAATATCCTGATGAAGGAATGAGCGGAATTGACCCTCGTTATGTGATAAACCGGATTTCGTCCACCATTATCCGAAAGGAAGTACCATCCATTAATGCACTGGATGTATTACGGTCATTAAAAGATGGGCTTGATCAACACCCATCAATTACTGCGGAGCTACGTGACCGCTATATGAATTATATCTCTTTAGCACGAAAAGAATATGATAATATTGCCAAGAAGGAAGTCCAAAAGGCATTTGTATACTCGTATGAAGAATCGGCAAAAACGTTAATGGATAATTATCTTGATAACGTGGAGGCTTACTGTAATAAGAACAAGCTCCGTGACCAATTAACCGGAGAAGAAATCAATCCAGATGAAAAGCTGATGCGTTCCATTGAAGAGCAGATTGGTATTTCTGAAAATGCCAAAAAGGCCTTCCGGGAAGAGGTATTAATTCGAATTTCAGCCTTTGCTAGGAAAGGCAAGCGTTTTGATTACAATTCTCATGATCGCTTAAGGGAAGCCATTCAAAAGAAGCTGTTTGCGGATCTTAAGGATGTTGTCAAGATTACCACTTCTTCGAAAACTCCAGATGAGCAGCAGTTGAAGAAGATTAATGATGTTGTTGCTCGGTTAGTGGATGAACATGGCTATAACTCAACATCGGCAAATGAATTATTGCGTTATGTTGGAAGTTTATTAAACAGATAATGTGGATTAAAATATCAAGGACTGACAGAACGTATCTGTCAGTCCCTTTTTTTCCAATTCAATTTTTGAAGATAGGATAGAACTAGTCCATTTTCGTAGGCGATTGCCCAATTGTCGAAATTATTTGTAAATTATTCTCTATCTTTGCATAGGATAAAGTAATCTATACTTTACCTACATTTTTTCGCTCGCGTTATCTTATGAATTCCGTTAAAAAAGTGTGCAGGATTAAATGAAATAATTTAATAAGGAGGGTATATAATGTCAACTGATAACCATCAATTTGTGATTTCAAGAGAAGATTGGTCCCTCCACCGTAAAGGCCACGATGACCAAGTACGGCATCAGGAAAAAGTCCAGGAGGCAATTCGCAACAATCTTCCAGACTTAATTACAGAAGAGAGCATCATCATGTCAAATGGTCGAGATGTGGTAAAAATCCCGATCCGTTCATTAGACGAATATAAAATCCGTTATAATTATGACAAAAACAAACACGTGGGCCAAGGTGAGGGTGACAGTCAAGTCGGTGATGTAGTAGCACGTGACGGATCAAGCGGTCAAAAAGCTCCCGGTAAAGGCCAAGGGGCTGGGGACCAAGCCGGTGAAGATTATTTTGAAGCTGAGGTTTCATTAATGGAGCTTGAGGAAGCATTATTTAAGCAATTAGAGCTTCCTAATTTAAAGAAAAAAGAAGAGCAAGAGCATCTCGTTGAAAATATTGAATTTAATGATATTAGAAAAACAGGATTAATGGGGAACATTGATAAAAAACGGACGATGATGTCCGCCTTTAAACGAAATGCCATGACAGGAAAGCCGGCATTCCATCCCATTTACAAAGAGGATTTGAAGTTTAAGACATGGAATGAAGTGGTGAAACCAGATTCGAAAGCTGTTGTCATTGCGATGATGGATACGAGTGGCTCAATGGGAATATGGGAAAAGTATATGGCACGCAGCTTTTTCTTTTGGATGACCCGGTTTTTACGAACAAAATACGAAACAGTTGAAATTGAGTTTATCGCTCACCACACCGAGGCGAAAACAGTATCTGAGGAGGATTTCTTCTCAAAAGGAGAGAGCGGTGGAACTATTTGTTCATCCGCATACCGCAAAGCCCTGGAGATCATTGACACTAAATATAATCCGCGAAAGTTCAACATCTACCCATTCCACTTTTCAGACGGTGATAATCTCACATCGGATAACGCCCGTTGTGTGAAGCTAGTTGAAGAATTAATGAAGGTATCTAACATGTTTGGTTATGGCGAGGTCAATCAGTATAATCGTACACCATCTACACTTATGAGGGCATATGGTAAAATTAAAGATGATCAATTTATTTATTATATATTAAAACAAAAGCTTGATATTATACACGCTTTAAAGCATTTCTTTCCGAGAGAAATTCCGGTGACACTAGGGTAGAAGGTAGATCTTCCTGCATTCTATATTTTTGGATAATTTTTATCACAAATTCATCCAGTTTGTTTAACTCTTAAACAAGCAAAATATTATTTTCTATATTTTATCAAATATATATACAAAGATTTTATAATTTGTTATATTTATATTTATAAATGGGTATTATAAGTAATTACAAGGAGTGATATTAAATGAATACTAATAATTCCTCTGACATAAAAATTACTGAACGTGACATAAAAAATGAGGGTACTAAAAGGGATAAAAATTCGAACAAGGCTACAAATGTAATTGAAATAAATATAAAATAAAGGAGCCGTTTATAGGCTCCTTTTTTATTAATCCTTATCCTCATCAAGAAGATTCACATCTTCTCGATCTATCAAATCTTCTTCGAGAGTAATCGCTGCTGGTAAATCTGTTTCCTCATATTTTAAACCAAATTCTTTTATAAGGGTCTCGTAATCTTTTTTGAACCTTTCATCTTTATCAAAACCTTCTGATATATACCTTATGGCTTCTTCGGGCTTGTTACATCTTTTACATAAAAAACGAGCAAGTTCTAGATAAAATTTTTGTTCAAATTGCTTGATGTACTTAAGATCTTTTCCTTTTTCAGATTCCATAGCCTCTTTATAATAATATTTTCCTTTTTCTTCTGCAGTTTCCAAAGAAGGTTCATTAATAAAATACCAATACCCTAAAGTAGCTAGTGGTAAAGTAATATCACCTTTAGTTTTTATCACACTCTCCAAAATACTTTTTGTAGATAGTTTGTTTATTCCTAATTCAATATCCTCATAGCATAAATGGTTTATTTTTTCAATTAATGCATTAACTAAAAACAAGTTATCATCTTTAATTATATTATCTAACATACTTGGTTCAATAAGGATGTTAGCGCATTCGTATGAGGAAATATTATTTTTCTTCATAAAGTCATTATAGGTATTATCTAGGGCAAAAGGATGCTCAAATAAGGTAGAATTTTCAGTAATGATAATATTTACTTGGCATGTTTTAAAATCATTATTTTCTAGAGTGTAATATTTGTTTAATGGAATATTTAATTTTAAATCATAAATCCCAAAAAACACATGTATATCTAAAATTAGATTTGAAAGTTTAATCATTGATACTCTGTTGCTGAATTGAACATCCACTGAAGGGTCCGATTTCAAAAATTGGAAAGTGTGGTTAATAATTTCATTCGTAACCCGGGTTTGTCTTTTTTCAATTTCATCTTGAAGTTTGATGATATCGGACGTGTTAATCATTGAAATAGTAGAATTAAAATATCTAGGTTCGGTACCGATAATGTTTGTTGCTAACGGTTCATTATGAAAATCTTTATAGCTACTAGAAAGTTCTTCAAAGAACTCATTGAAAGCAGACTTTAGATCAGAAACGGAAAAAGTAATAATATTATCCTGATCAGAATTAAACCAAAAAATCCATCTTCCGTCGGAATCTAAAGTAAGATATAAAAGGGTAGAAATAGTATTTAATGATGTTTCATAAATAAAGTATTTATTTCTATTTGTAATATTAGATGTAAAATTTAAGGCATGTATAATTTTACTTTTATCAAATTGAGAATCTAAATGTAAGACTGACATAAAAAGACCAATATTTTTATTTTCCTCTTCTGACAAAAGGTCATCTGGAAATGTAATATCCACACTGTAAAGAGGACAGGAAATAGTTTTTTTTATCATTTTTTTGTCTATTTCAGAAGAATCGCTTAACTCATCTGTCTCAATAGAGTTTTCGAGAGGCTTTTCTTCATCTTGCCTTTCTTCATCACTATTATTAACTTCATTGATTTCAATAATACTTCCAATGGTATAGACGAGTATTGCCATTTCTTTTACAGATGTTTTTACATCAAAGTCGAATTCATAATCTGCCGTCTGCCTTAACCAATATAATCTTAAAGCTACTGCATAGAACAACCACACTTCACAATTATTATTTTCCTTATATGATTCTTTCAAACAAAAGGCTATAGTAGCTTTAACTTCTTTTTCTTGATTTCTTTCGGACTCTAGTTCAGTTGTTAATTCTTGATAAATCATATTATATTTTTCAGTTGAACCGTCAATATAATAATTTAAACTAAAAAGGTAGTTTGAAAGATAGCCAATATAAGAAACAAGTTTTTCAGAATAATTTTTTTCGTTTTCCATCGTGTACCTAAGAAGCATAAATGGATCTACCTTAGGACGTGAGGTATGGTGATGTAACAAATCTTGAATATCCTCTGTTGACTCCATCTTTATCTTCCCATTACCTTCATAAATATCCTTGAACTTTAAAAACATTCGACTGGTATAATGTTCTATTTCATCAAATATAATATCATGGTCAGATAGATTAAGGGTTGTATTAAAGTAATGATACATAAGACTGCTAGTGTATTTGTGCAAAGAGTAATATAGAAGACTTGCGCAGGTTCTTAAATCATTTTTTAATAAAGCCCCTGTGGATAATTCGAGATTTTCCTTAGAGGTACTACTATAAACCTCGTACCGTTTTGCAACATGACGAAAAATCCTTTTTCTAATATCCTCTATTTCTTTTTCATCATCCAGAATCGGAAAAAAAGCGATATAATCCTTCGTAAGCTCAATTGTTTTTTTCTCTTTTTTGTTAATTAATTTTACAAAGAACTCTGTACTTGGTTGAACTTTATTCACTTCATATTCATCTGAGCGAAATTCTGAAAACAATCTATGAAAAGTATAAGGATTAATAATTTTTCCAAAATAAAATTTGGTTGCAAAGTTTTCTGCAATGGGAGTAAGGATATTACTTGACATAAAGCCCTCCGGGATTAATTATTTCTTATATTCTTTTAACAAAATATCATATTAATTGTAATAATTATACTAATAATTCATGGGAATCGAATCCATGTTATATTTTTGGATAAATTTTTATCACAAATTCATCTTTTTTGGTCCAGTCTATTTTTCGCAAGAAAGTTGCCTTTTCTAGAATCGATTTTAATAATCGGTTTTTCTTTTCTATTTCGCTGGTATGCCGGTAGGCTTGCAGTACCTTTTTTACTTTTGGGATAAACTCATAGACATTTTTCGATTTCATTTCTTCATTGAAAATTTCTTCTTTCAGCTGTTGAGATTCACTTTCAAGTTTTTTTATTCTTTCAACAATGTTTTGCTGACGTTCCATAAAGGTGGGAACATCATAAACATTTTGTTCCAATAGGTCATGGAGATTATTTTTTTGTTTTGCAAGTTCATTGATTTCCTCTTGCTTTTTTTTAAATGCTTTTTGTTTTAAAGGAATATTTGATGTCTCCTTTGGTGTTCCTTGCTGCTGTTTAAACTCAAATCTTTTTACATACTCTTCTAAGGCAGTTAGGAGCCTATCTTCCACTATTGGAAAGGAAGCACCTTTTTGGATTCCTTTGCATCCTGGCTTAGGGCAGCGAATCATAGCGCTTGGTCTGTCTTTTCTCGGAAAATGTACCATGGTGTAGCCACATACCTCGCATTTCAAGATACCCGCAAGTGGATTTGACAGAGTCTTTGAAGTAACAGTGGATGGTCTATATCTGCCAGTGTGTGCCCGATTGGCGGCCAAAAATAATTCTTGTGAAACCAAGGGTTCATGGGCATCTACTTTTCTAATCCATTCTTCTGGAGGCATCTTCTTTCTTTTATACTTTCCCCCACGCTTGGTGTAGGTAATTTTCCCCCATATGATTTCACCAAGATAGACTTCATTCTTAATGATGGCTGTAATAGTGGATGGAGACCATAACTCCCTCTTTTCATCCGGTGGTTTAATCCCAAGTTTGTCTAATTCGTGAGCAACCTGAATCCGTCCATATCCATTTCGCATCATTTCAAACATTTTCTTCACTACCCATGCAGTTTCTGGATCCGGATAGAGCTTTAAGTTTTCATCTCTTAAATATCCATAAGGGGGCTTTTTTGAAATGGATTTTCCTTGCCTTGCTTTGTCTCTTCGTCCACCTTGTAATCGTTTGGTGATTGATTTCAACTCTTGTCGGGCAACAATCGATTTAACCCCAAATACTAACTCCCAGGATTCTGCCTCAGGATCATAGAATTCCGTTGGAGTAATCAGTTTGATATTGTTATAGCGGAAGGCTCTATCTAGTATTCCGGAATCATACATATCCCCACGGCCAAGACGATCCACATCCATTACTAAAACAGCATCTGCTTCGCCTTGATCCATCCGTTTCAGCATCTTTTGTATTTCCGTCCGTTCAACAATGGATTCCCCTGTTACCAATTCTTCAAAGGTATCAATCAAGTTATGTTCTTCTCTTTTTATTACTTCGAAGAGGTTCCTTCGGTGTCTAGCAAGGGTATCATAGTCCCTCCCCTCAGCAGCTGCTTTCTTCTCTTCGTCCACATCTGCCCGACTTTTCCTCAAATACAAGAATATATCCAACCCTTTTTGGCGATACATTTATAATTCACCTCTACTCACAGTATAACCATCAATACCCATAACTTTAAAAATGAAAAGCCCTATTATAGGAGTGGGCTTTTTGTTCTGATTGAAAGACTATTTTATTAATAGTTTTTAATCTTGCTAGTCCTCTTGGAACACAGCAAATATCTCCAATTTCATCAATTGATAGTTTAGTATTCTCATATTCCTTCAAAATATCGTCAGTCATCAAGAATTCCACCGCAAAAGTATTTGCTTCGACTTCAACTTTATCAATTGAAAAAAGAGTGTTATTTCTTAAAAACGGTGTATTTGACCTAGGATGTAACACAGCATGCCCTAACTCATGGGAACAGACAAATTGTTGTATTTCATCACTTAGATTGTTATTTATGAATATGTACTTGTTTTTCCTATCATATTTATAAAAACCATTAATTTCTTCATGCAGATTCCATGGTACAACGTGTATGTTCATCATCGATGCGATTACAAATGGATTATCTGATTTATATTTTTTTTGCAAATAAATTACCAGGTCTTTAATCCAACTCACTTAGATCCCTCGCATCCCTACTTGGTGTCTTCATCTTTTCGGTATTTTTTAGGAATGTATTTCTTGTTAATACGCTGAGTTTGGCGTACAACATGTTCCATGGCTTCCATAAGAGACTCAATTGCCTCTTCACTCATTGGTTCTCCATTAAAACTTAGTCCATCCTGTTTGGCCAGATCGTTTTTTATTTGCTCCATCCTCTTGGCTATGTCCTTATCATCTTTGCTTGTTTGCGAAGGAATCTGTTGTTTTGATTCTGATCTTCCTTGCAAATAATCAGTAGTAACATCAAAAATATCTGCAAGCTTATTAACTGTTTCCAAGGGAGGTTGTTTTGTACCATTTTCATATGCTGTGTATGTAGATCTAGCAACACCTATTTTATTAGCTAAATAACCTTGTGTGAATTTGCTATTTTCCTTTTTCATTTGTTCTCTTAGATATTTTAATCTTTTTCCTAAAATCTCCATAAAAACCACTTCATTTCTATATTTCTTACTCTTATTATAATGTTACTTAAAGAAACTTAAATAAAATGTTACTAATAGTATAAAAATATTTTAAATAGCTGTTGACATGTTACCTAAAGGAACATATAATAAAACCATAAAGTTACTTAAGGGAACATATTGGAGGTGATTATATTGCGATTTTGGCTCAAAAAATTTCGCGATAAAAGAAAGTTGACTCATGGAGAAGTTTCCGAATTAAGCGGTATATCAAGGAGCTTTTATACTCATATAGAGAATGGAACTAAAACGCCTAGTGTTGACGTAGCTAAAAAAATTGCTAAAACACTTGATTTTGAGTGGACACTTTTTTTTGAATACGAATGTTCCTTTAAGGAACAAAACGACTGCAATGTAAGTAGAACATTAACTACCTAAGGAGGCACGTAAGAATGTCCGCAATAAGCATGGAACGTCCGCATAAACATGTAGCAAGGGGGAGTGCGGACATGGAAGCACCTAAGAAGGAACATAAAATCGGCAATACCACCGTTATTGTTTACTCACCATTGGTTCTCATGAGTGATGACGAAAGAGCCGAATGGTTCAACAGTGAGTGGGAAAAGGGAAATCCCGTTCTAAAGGAAATAGCTGCAGCTGTTGAAGATTGCTACAGAGACTAAAGTCCTTTAGTAGTACGATTTACCTAACTACTGTACTAAATTGATTGTCACATCTACAGATAGGGAGTGTGACAAATGAAAAGGGGAATTTAATTGGCTATTGGTGCATCCATAGCCGAGGCTCGTAAACGGCAGGAAAAAACACAACTAGATGTAAGCCACGGCATTAACTATTCAAGAGAAGCACTTTCAAAATTCGAAACAGGGGATAGGGAAATTCCAAAGGAAATTATCCCAAAGATAGCTCAGAACATAGATGACCCTAGACTGTATTTTGATACTTGGAAGGACAGTTCCGGTTTTGTTAGTGTCCCTTATTTCGACGGGGACTACATAGATCAGCATCCTACTAGCATGATGTATCTCGTTCAAAAGGAAACAGCAGAAGCATTGGAGGCAATTGAATCAGCTGTTTGGTCAAAACCAGCAAGCATGTTTTCACAAGAAGAAAAGGACCACATGAAACAGGTCTTAAAAGAAAATTTAGATGCTGCAGCTTCGATGATCAATCTCGTTGCCAGTATGTGTAAGGCACATGATTTCTCCATGAGGGATCTGTTCAGGGAATGGAACGTGTCACTGAAAATACGAAAGTTTAATAAGTGAAATGGAGAGAGTTAACAATGGAAATCACTTTGAATCTAATGGATAAGGTTGTTCATTACAAAGGGCGTGTTTGGACCATATATTCTACCAGTCATGATGGTGTTTTTGCATACCAGGGATTAAAACCTTTCGCTTCGTTTAACTATAACGAAGATTCCCGAAAATACAGTACCTTCAAGAAAAATATCGTCTACATCAAAAATGATGAAATTACGATTTTAACCGGTGACGAAATTCAAGCGGCGGTCAAAAAAGAAGAGAAGGAAATGAGGAAGCCTTTATCCCGCAAAAAAGCGATTGATTTTTATGTTTATTTAACCGGGCATTCAAAAGCATTTGTTAGTAAACACATTCAAGAGCGACATCGTGGTTTTGGATTTATTCCTGGTGCGGTCGGATATGATTTGTGGAAACACAATCGAGGCGAAAGAAGTTTTTTAATCTTATCTCATAATATGGAAAATCATACACAACATGCATACTTTGATTTTATCACATTTGAAACAGATGACCTTGAGCATGAGCGTTCATGGGAAGCGATTAAACAGGAAATTATTGATAATTACAAAGAATGGCAAGGGATCGAATGAGTAAACATGAGGATTTTAAACAATTCATTACAGATTTAAACGAAAAGAATATAAGTTTTTATAAAGAAGGGGCGCCTTTTTTCATCGGAAGTATGGGGGCTATCATTCAAAGGGAAGAAGATAACGGTAACTCCAATATAAAAATCGATGATGTAATAAAGGCAATGAGGGAAGCCTATCTCTTTTCGTTAGGTATTTATTAAGAGGATTCATCCTCTAGTTTTTTAACACGATTTGCGAAAAATGCTGTGGAAAAAACACTTAATGGGTGATGAAAAAAACTTTTTTATCGAAACAAGGAGGAAGTCAGCATGAAATTTCTATTATCAGCAAGCGGTTTAATGAAAGCAAGCCAAGTTAGGGAAGCTTGTAAATTTATGAGGGAGAATAAGCACGTTCCTTTGAAACAAGAAATTCAAATAAAGGCTGAAATGTATCGGAGGTTATCGCCAGTAAAAGAAAAAGCAGCAAGCTAGGCGGCCACCTGCTCACTGCTTAATAATTATCTATAACTATATTTTAGCATCATTCCATCGATGCGGCAAGATTGACTCTTGCCGTAATGTCCAGGAGCTGTTTCCCCCTTTGATGTTCTTGGGCATTCCGGTGCGCGCCAATTTAGCAAAGAAAGGAGCCGATAGCATGAATACGGCAGAAAAACAGATTGCTCTTGAGGAGGGAGAGAGAAAAAGGCTGCATAAAGCCATTAATAGTAGGGTTTACCAGTTAGAAACAAACCATGAAATCAGGAAAAAGCTATTTATGGATTTACATCGTGATATAAAAGCTCGTTTTAGGGTGGGAAGTTATAAATATATTAGCAGACCTAATCTATTGATTGCCATTCGGTATATAGAGACCTGGGTACCAGGGAAACTTTACTAAAAGGGAAGGTGGTCACTATGTTATATCCTGTTGATTTTTCAATCAAATTGAATGGTAGTTTTTGCACCATTTACTCAGAGTTGATATATGCCAACAGCGTGTCAGAATGCCAAGATAATGCTGAAAATATTCGCGAAGAGTTACCGCATCATAAGCAGCATCATGTCCATATTTTTATAGAGGCATAATCCATGTTGCCTACACCTAACGCGAGCAATGTATTGCTGCCTCATTGGATCCTAAAGCAGGAGCCGTCGTTATCTGACCACGATTTTAGGGCGATTGTTGTTGATTATTTAACAAGATATGAAGGATACGAATTAATCGAAGTGAAAAATCCTTTTGCCGTATGTGATCGTCCCATAATTGAAAGACAGCAGGGGAAAAGACGGCAAGGTAAGGGGAGACTTAAATGACTAGGAGAACCAAAAAAGTTGTTATTAAAGAAGAGCTGGTGGAGCTCACAGGCGACTATAAATTAGCCATTGTATTAAATCAAATGATTTACTGGTCCGAAAGAGTTTCCGATTTTGATAAGTTTATTGCTGAAGAAAAAGGTAGACTTTCAACTGAAAACGTTGACTCTACCAGTCTTGAATATCAGAATGGCTGGATTTATAAGACAGCTGAGGATCTTGCAGATGAATGCATGATCACAAACTCAGAGGCTACAATGAGGCGTTATTTAGACAAGCTCATTTCCTCTGGTTGGCTAAGCGCAAGAAGAAATCCCAAATATAAGTGGGATAAAACCATGCAATACAGAGTGAATATCACGGCGATTCAAAAGGCTTTGTTTGTAATGGGGTTTGTTCTAGATGGGTATCGAATCGACTTTGAAATTACTAAAAACACGAATGACGATTCGAACTTTCAAAATGACGAATCGGGCTTTCAAAATGAAAATTCGGATTTTCAAAATGACGACTCCATTTTTCATGGTGACGATTCGAACTTTCACGGTGAAAGAGCAATACCAGAGATTACTACAGAGATTACTACAAATAAAAGAGAAGAAGAAAAAGAAGCGCCCGCGCGCGATCCTCTTATAACATTTTTCGAAGCGAATGGATTCGGGACAATCAGTCCATACATTGGTGAAAAAATGGATGCATGGTGTAAAGACTTATCGGAGAACTTAGTCTTAGAAGCTATGAAAATAGCAGTCGAGTATGGGGCGAAGAATTGGACCTATGTTGACAGGATCCTGCGTAACTGGGCTGAAAAGAAATACACATCCGTTGAGCAAGTACATTCTGCCTTATTAGCCTTTAGAGAACAAAAGGCAAAACAGCAGAATAGACCGAGAAAAAACGGTAAGCCCATACGGACAGAGATAATACCGGAGTGGTTTAATGAGTCGAAACCAGAACTGGAAACACCAAATGTTCCAAGTGATGCCGCGGCAAAGAAAAAAGCATTTGAAGATAAGCTAAAGAAATTGAGAAAGCAGGAAAATTAAGAATGGCCCAACTGAGAGAAGCGGTTGAAAAAAGGAAAAGCCGTATTATTCGCGATTTAATTAGTGTTGGTTACACGAAAAGCGAGGATGGTCGGCAGCTGTATGAATTATCACTCACGGAATTGGAAGTACTACATAAGCATGAGAAATGCGGAGACAACCCAGTTCGACAGGTGGAGGAATGAGGTACTTAACACTAGGACAACTCTATTATCTCGCAAGATACTGCAGGGACTATCGAGGTCATGCATTAAAGGAGTTGCAGAGGAGGATATATTTTGAACAACCAATGTTGTAATTGTGGTAAAGATTTTCAAATAGCTGCAGGCAAATTATACTGTTCGTCCGTATGTGAAGAAAGGCATGATCTATTTGGTCAGGTGAAGGAAGGAAAAGCAATGCCTTCGACTGTTTCGATTTCTTACTTAACTCCAGAACAATTGGAAGAATACAAAAATACTAGAGTGCCTAAAAGCAGAAAACCTCAAAGAGTCGCAGATTGGAGATGGCCCCAGAATCGGAGGAAAAATGGATAAGGAGCAATTAGCGTGGCAGCGTAAAGTCATTAGAGAAGAATATGTAAATGAAGCAAAATCCTTATCCCACCATGCACCTTTATCAGCTGCACAAACTCGGTCAAATCGGAGTCCAAAGCGCACTAAACGAGTGGAAAAGACGGTGGGAAGATGATTATCCAAAAATTAGAGAAATAAAAAATGCCAGGCGCAGCAACGCTCGGCAAAAATCGACTTGAACACCTTAATTATATCATAAAACGAGGTGTTCATATATGAGCAGCAGAGCACAAGAAATAATTATTAATGATGATATGTCGATTACCGAAAAAATAGAATCAGAGAAAGTGAAAATTATTGTTTTAGATGGGCGTCTTGGCAAAGCAAAAGTCTATGAGGCAGTCCACCACGGGCGTACCATCATTGAAACCTATGCAGGCAAAACCAGTGGAATCATTTTTGATGATCGTGAAAAATTTTAATCTATGAATCAATTATACTTGAAGGTCTGTACCATCAAAAGTCTTATGGTGGTACAGAAAATTAGGAGGTTGCCAAATTGAATAATGTATTTATCTTAAAAACAAATTCTGATAGTCAGGATTTTCATAAAAAGCTAAATCAATTTTTGTTGAAATATTGCAAGGATCATGATGCAAATGCTGCAGTTTATGAATTAAACGAAAGAGCAAAAGAAAAGGCTGAGAAGATTATCTCAGCTTGACGGGTGGTCTAAAAAATGGCCTGGAAAAAACTTAAGATTGTCTGCGAAGAATTAAACTTTTTCTGGGAAGAATCAGACTTAAATAAATTGGCTGAGTTATGGAATGATGGAATGTCCCCTAGAAAGATGGCTGCATACTTTGATCGAGATGATCCAGACGAGATCCTCTTCGCGATTATCCAATTGGCAAGGGATGAAAAAATAAATCAAAGGACAGGTGGCCTATTTGGGGCATTCTGATTGGGAGTTGAAGAGATAATGTTGCAAGGAATTTGTATTGATACCGGCTATACAGCTGTCCTTCAAAAAGGGACAAGCTATTATCTTTTTCCGAACGGGGACAATCATTACTACGTTTCAAAGTTCCCTAATGAGGGAGCACATATGGGCTGTTTTCAAGAAAGATACTTTCAAGTTCTCGAAGAAGAACAGTGGCCAGATGAGCCGGAAATAAGGTTAGTTAGTTTTGATCCTGAGAAGCTCTATAAGGCTAGGTTGATTTGGAGAAAAAGAGGTTATAAATCTGTCGAACTAAAAAATTATTATATTAAATCAAAAGTTACTCACGGATATTTTTATAGTGACATGGCTTTAAAAGAGTGTAGAGGTTGTTTTCCTCTTCATTGGTTTACGGATTTTCAGGAAACGATCCTTGACATCATCGATCAAGAAATCCCTGATTTTGATATCGATTTTGAGGAAAACGATCTGATTTTAGTAGAAAGTGAGCCTGAAATAGTTAATTACGTACAAATGTCAATATTCGACTTTTAGGTAGAGGAGTGAAATTGGTGCAGCTTGATTTATTCAGAGAAATAGTTGTAGATAACTTCGCTGGTGGAGGGGGCGCTTCTACTGGTATTGAAATGGCAACAGGCCTATCAGTAGACATTGCCATTAATCATGACCCAGCTGCCATTGCTATGCATAAGGCTAACCACCCAGATACTGAGCACTATTGCGAATCGGTATGGGATGTTGATCCAGTCAAAGCAGTCAAAGGGCGAAAAGTTGGCCTTGCTTGGTTTTCGCCAGATTGCAAGCATTTCAGCAAAGCGAAAGGTGGTAAACCAGTAGATAAAAATATTCGGGGGCTGGCATGGATTGCCGTTAAGTGGGCCATTGCAGTTAAACCTAGAGTAATCATGTTGGAAAATGTTGAAGAGTTTAAAACTTGGGGTCCGTTAAAAGATGGTTATCCAGATGAGGCGAAAAAAGGCAAGACGTTTCAATCTTTTGTGAAGGCATTGAAAGCATTGGGATATGAAGTGCAGTTTAAAGAATTGAGAGCATGTGATTACGGGGCTCCGACGATAAGAAAAAGATTCTTCATGATTGCAAGATGTGACGGATGCCCTATTGAATGGCCCGAACCAACACACGGAGATCCGCAAAGCTTGCCTGTACAAACAGGGAGATTGCAACCATGGCGCACAGCTTCAGAAATTATTGATTGGGATATTGGCACTCCGTCTATTTTTGAACGGAAAAAGCCTCTTGCAGAAAATACGTTGCGTCGAATCGCTCGAGGGATAGAACGTTTTGTTATAAATAACCCCAAACCATTCATCGTAAGAATTGGTCAAACCGGATTTGGTGGAGATAGATTGCAATACAGTTTGGAAAAGCCATTAACTACAATTACTACCAAAGCAGAACACTGCCTTGTTACTCCATTTCTAGCAACCTATTATACAGAAACTACTGAAAATGGAGTTAGAGGCCAAACTTTACAAGAACCTATTGCAACAATTCCTACAGCAAATCGATTCGGATTAGTAAATGCTTTCTTAATGAAATACTATGGCAGTGATGTTGGTCAATCAATTAAAGAGCCACTTCACACGATAACAACAAGAGATCGATTCGGATTAGTCACTTTGAAGGGGCAAGATTATCAAATTATCGATATTGGAATGAGAATGTTACAACCTCATGAATTGTACGCCGCTCAAGGTTTTCCATCAAATTACATCATAGATAAGGATTTTGAAGGTAAGCCATATCCGAAAACAAAGCAAGTGGCCCGATGCGGTAATGCAGTTCCGCCACCATTTGCCGAGGCGTTAGTAAGAGCGAATCTACCAGAGTTTAGCGTGAAGCATAACCGTTATAAGCCAGCTATAGCAAATTAGAATAATTTGTCGAATTTCGGTGGAGTTAGACGATTTTAAACTAAAATGCGAAGTAATATTTACTATATCATTTGATATTTTGCTATATATTCATCAAGCTGTTGACTGATTGCTATAGTTTTTTTACTTGCAAGTCCATCTTTTAAACCAGCTTGAATCATATCTTTTCTTAAGGACTTGATTATTAATAATAAATTACTTTTTTTATCATTAATCGGCATTGTTAACATAAAAATGGCTCCTATTTACAAATATTCACTTGAAAAATATAGCAAAAAGTGGAAGTGCGGACAATTGGTTTATTAAAAATGTCACAATTTGTTCAAATTTATATCAAAACGTCATACTTCGAGCCTATTCCGTAGAAGTTGAACGAAAAAGCGTCGCAAAAGGAAGTGAAAAAATGCTACAAGCAATTTTCTGGGTAATGCTAATTTTTCTAGTTGTTGGTGGAATTTGGTCGCTAGTTGAAAAGTTGATATATGGACAAATAACTCCAAGAATATTGGACGATATTATTTGTTTAGTTTTATCAATATCACTGTATTACAACATTTTTAAATAAGACACATTTCGAAGATATTCTGTAATAGTCGAACCAAATTGTGAAGTAGTGAGGTGAGTTTTTTGGAAAAATGTCCAGTTTGTAAGAATAAAAAAATTAAAGAAGTAGGCGGAGAAGAAATAGCCTACGAACGTTCTGTATCTACTGGAAAGATACTAAAAAGAGAAAAAAATGGTTGTACTATATGGTGGAAATATACTTGCAAGTGTGGATGGGAAAGTGAAGTCTTTACTTTGTAGTTCGAAACCAAATGCGACATATCGAAAGGAGGATAAAAATGAAAGATGCGTGGGTTTTAAGGTTACGAGAAGAATCAAAAGAAGAAGATATGACTGGGGATTATTACTTTGCAGCAGAAGAAAGCGAGGAACTTGACTGGCTTACTCAAGATTTGAGCAAAGCTTTGATAATCCCAAATAAAGAGTCATATATAGAAAATTTGAAGATACATGAACAGTTGATTTATGAACGATACGGCGAAGATGCGATTTGCAATTTCGGCTACACAAACATTATGAAGCATTTTGAATTTGTTGAAGTTGAGTTTGAAACAGTTTAATGCACATTCCAAAATAAATTGTAAAACAAAGAAGGTGATAGGATGATTCAAGAAGGAAGAAAATTGACACATGATCTAAAGATATTACCTGAATATTTTAGTGCTGTTCGTGAGGGGCTTAAAACATTTGAAATTCGAAAAAACGATAGAGATTATCAAGTCGGAGATACTGTGGAGCTCCTTGAATACGATCGGGATCATTATACAGGTGATAGTCTTCTTTGTGAGATTACATATATTACTAATTATGAGCAGAAAGAGGGTTATGTGGTTTTTAGTATCAATGTAATGTTTTAAATTTTTTCGAAGTAAATTAGGCATCAATATTGATGCCTAAAGAACTACTTAAATAATTCGTAGAAACCCATGTTCATAGGAATAGCCCATATATAAGCTCCCAGAAGAGCTATTGGTCCAAGGAGGAAATTAAATAAGCTTTTTGGTAACCAACCAAATATAAGCTTAAATAAGAAAGTAGTTAAAATCATAGTTACAACTAATAAAACTATTGGTCCTATTAATTGCATTGTATTAAAATCAATTCCTTCAAAAATGTTCATCTTTGGCACCTCTATAGG
>NZ_JAANMZ010000056.1 GCF_011250555.1 Bacillus sp. MM2020_4
CATAGTGTCAATCTATTATTCTGAAAATTAATATATTTGGGGTTAATTAAATGATTCAACTTCAATTTACTTATTCTACACCTGGAAACCATCCACTTGAACGACGCAAATAATGGTAGATATTTTGAATTTGTCATGTGATCTTTCCTCCATTTATCATTCAAATGCTAGTAAGAGAAAAAGCAAGGTTTTGAAACCTTGCCTCGACTTCTCCTATAAAGTATTCTAACAATTCTCCTCCACTATACTATTAGCTGCCCTCTTCCTCGCCCGTAAAAATTTCACCACATTTAAAACAATTGTTTTCGATACGGCATAGGTTGGGACGGCTAATACCATTCCAAGCACGCCAGCAAGGTTTCCAGCGGCTAACAAAATAATAATAATGGTTGCCGGGTGCGTGTCTAGGGTTTTGCCAAGAATAAGCGGTGATAAAACATTCCCTTCAATTTGTTGTGCTATGACTATTACCACCACAACTAGCAAGGCCTTTGTCGGGGAATCAAAGAGTGCGATTAATACTGCAGGTGCGCCGCCAATAATTGGGCCGACATATGGGATGATGTTGGTAAAGGCCACCGTTAGAGCCAAAACGAGCGCAAAGGGCATGTCAATGATCAAATAGCCAATGAACGCAAGTGTCCCTACAGCAATAGCTACTGTCACCTGACCTTGAATGTAGGCCGAAAGCGTCTCCCCAGTTTCTTTTAAAATAGATAAGCCTTCCTCCCTGTACACATTCGGAATAAATTTCCCTACCGCTTTAGGGAACTTGTGTCCATCCTTAAACATGTAAAATAATAAAAAGGGAACAGTGACTAAAATAATCGCAATATTAGCAATGACGCCAAATATATTCCCAATAGCGCCTGTAATTCGGTTAGGGAGTGTGTTTCCAAACTGCATTAATCTTTTTTGCATTGATTCGATCAGATCGCTTTGCTGGGTCATAAATCGTTTAAACTCAGAAGAATGCGCCAGATTATCAACAAACTTCATGGTTCTATCCGCATAGCCTGGGATTTCATTAGCAAGGGCTGTTATCTGCTTGGTAATAGCGGGCACCAAATTACTAATGGCTAAAACTAGGATTCCTGCAAATACAACATAAATAATCAGAATAGCGACAATCCTTGGTATTTTTCGCCGTGACAGGAAATTCACAATTGGATTCAGCATAAAAAATAGGAAGCCTGTAATTAAAATCGGAAAGAATATCGTGGAGAAAAAAATGCCAATCGGTGCAAATAAAAATGAAATTTTTGTTGAGACTAAAATGATGGTGAAGAAAAGTAAGATTTGAATCAGCCAGAATTGTAATTTTGACTTTCGCAAAATAGCTACCTCTTATTCTTATGTATTTGTTAAAAGTATATCAAACACAATGTATCAGGTACAATATTTTCCATTGTAAAAAGGACGCTTTCTTCGGGTAACAACCCCTTTTTTGCTATGTTCAGCTTACCGAATAAGAACAGCCCCACCTTCATATAGTTAAGAATGAGGTAGTCTACATTTTCGTAAAGGGGGGAGTTTATGTTTAAATTTTTTTCTTTAAAAAGGCAGAAAGCAAAGGAAAAAGATGAAAAAATAAACTCTCTGATTTTAGAAAAATTAGACCGGATGATTGAGCTTTTGGAAAAGCATCCGCAAGAATCGACTGCAAACGGAAAGAATATTCATCTTGAACATGTTCAGATTGATCATTTGGAAAATATTATTTTTCGCTTAGATCATATCGAAATTGATCAGTTAAGCGGGAAGTTACTGATTGGAACAAATATAACCGGCTCCGATGACTTAGCCGTTTCACTTCTCGGGAAAATTGACAAAGAAAGTACAAAAAAAGAGGCTGCAGAGGAAAACATGGCCCCACAGCAAAAAATGACGCAGACTGAGAAAGGCTTTCGTTTTCATAGCGAACTTTAATCATTCCTGGTTGACATTGGCGATTTTTACATCTGCATCCTCAATAATTGCATCCACCGTATCATTATCGTTGGTTATATTTACATTACAAAATAATTGATTTTGATTCCCGTACGTACTTCCTTGTGCTTGGTTCACCTTTTCGTTTGCATCCATACCGGTTATATGTCCTTCCCCAATCGATACCATCGCATTTTGCAGCATTGTGTTGACGTTTACACTATCGAATGTAAGGTTTGATGTCTTTTCTGCACCCGGATCTTCAAACGAAATATTGATGTCACGATCATCAATCGGGGTATCGATATAATCCGGGTCATTTAAAATGGATACGTTTTGATAAAGAAGATTAGATTGTCCCCCTATTTCTCCAATAACCTGATTTACTTTGCCATGAGCACTCCAGCCAACAGCATTATTTCGTTCACCTATAAAAATGCCGGATTGCCGCTCCATGGACTGGACATTAATATTCCCGGAAAATTTAAATTCAAATGACTGAATCATTCTCTTCACCACATTTCTCCATTTACCATTTTTCTTACATTACCTTATGATTGGAGCCCTGGCATTGTGATGCCGACAGATAACAGAGAAATATTTGTATCATTCGCCCAGGAAATTGAATAGGCTAATAAGAAAGCGGCAGCCTCAGTGATGTTTTATTATTTTTGGCAAAAAAGGATGATCGGTAGATGAAACTTTCTTTAGAGAATATCTCCATTTCAAAAATCGGGAAATCTTCAGGTGTTTTTATTGGAAAAACCAATACCATTAAACAATTTCATCATGAAACTTGCGTAAATGAGGTCGTTGGAAGCCTAACGGGAAGCAAAAATAAGTTAACTCAAAGTGTTTGGATTACCAACAAAGTGAAGGGAGGTTGAATCATACGTGGCATCCCCAATTCTTTCTCCTACATTTCATATCGGCACCATCAAAATCGGAAGCATTGAAGCAGCATCTTGCTTTAGTATTGGAAATAACTTCATTGAGGACTTTAAGAGTAATAAAAAACATTATCAAGGATTAGGCAATCTTCACGGTGACAACAACAACTTTTCTCATTCGACCGCCTCATTAACACATCATGACCCTTCTCAAATGGAAGGGAACCACAATAATACCTCCCCAAACCCTTAAGTAAAAGGGTTTTTCTTTATGTACAGAAAAAGCCATTTAAACTGAGGGGAAACTCCTCGCTTTGAATGGCTATAAAAAGCTTTTAGATATTCCCGCCTAAATTTGGCTTGAAATCCTGATCCAAGATTACTCCATCAATGCCATCTAAACTGTCGATATTATTTCCTACATTCATTGAGACTATATTAAACAGACCAAATGTACCCCCAAATGCCAAATTGTATTTCCGGTTGGCATCCATCCCGGTAACAATTGACTGGCCAACAGTAACGGCTGAGTTTTGCTGTGGTGTATTAACGTTCAATACACCTAAATTAATTACGGAAGGCACCCTATTTCCCCCTATCCTTTCCCCTGCTATAACCATTTTATGTGTTTGGCTTTTTTCGGTGAAAGAATCAAGAAAAACGGGAGCTGTTTTTCCTAATTGCTTGCGGTTACAACTTGCAGCAATTCATTGCGGTCAATATAACTGCCAGTGAATTCATGTGTCAGCTTTCCATTTTCATTAAAAATAAATGTCTTGTTATCATGAATTACTTCCGTTCCTTGTTTTTCAAAATGTACCCCTAATGCATCAGTCAATTTTTGAATATCATTCATGCCCCCCGTAAGCAATTTTAAATAGGACATATCAAAATTCATTTTCTGTGCATGCTCTTTCATTGCTTCAGGTGAATCGTTTTCTGGATCAAGCGACACAGAAACAAGTACGAGATTATCTGTCTTACTCCCATTCGCTTTAAGATCCTGCTGCAGGTTACTATAATTGCCCAATAATATTGGGCAAGCATTTGGATCGATGCAGTTCACATAGGTAAAGGTCAATACCACTGTTTTTCCCAAGAGATTTTGTTTGGACACTTTGTTCCCCTTTTCATCGCTTAAGTTAAAATCGGGCATTGTGACATCTTTTGAAACCTTATGAGCATTTTCTGCCGTTTTTACCTCAACCGAAAACTGTTTTTCTTCCTCAACTTTAGCACCCTCATGTTCGACGAGAATAGTTGCTAGCCAGTCGCCATTCATCGGTAAATCTGCCGTTCCAATATATTTTCCATCACCAATCTCTTCTGCGGTAACAGAAATGGTTCCATGATCCATATTTTTCATATTCAAATTAGCGCTTACTTTGGCACCTTTTACGGGATTACCCGCCTTATCGGTAACTTTAATTTGCATGGCATATGGTTTTCCGGGAGTAAACGTTTTTGGTGCTGAGAGCTTTACGTTTACATTATTTGATGCCCCGCAGCCAGCGGCAACAAATACGAGGAGAAGACTTATGATGAAAATAGATATTTTTTTCATGTAAAAACCAACCTTTCAACAATCCCGCATAGTTAATTCCAACTCATTTCACTATATCCCTCTATCATTGGTTTATCTGTGAAGTTGTTCACGATTTATCTTTCCATATAAAAAGATTCATAAACTTGTCATGAATCTCTTAACGAACTATACTAATTATTTTTCACATCCGTACTTCTATTTTTATTTTGTTAAAAAACCTTCTTTATCTACACGAACGATTCCATATATGTTAAATTAATAAAAATGGAGTTTTCAGAATAATCCGAAGGAGGTTGTGCTTATGCAGCATTTTTACTTATTTATCCTGATGTGTATTCTTCTCATCATTTTACCTGGCCCGGATACCGCGATGACTACTAAAAATACACTTACCGTCGGCAGGTCTGGCGGCATGAAGACCCTTTTTGGAACGTGTTGCGCTTTATTGATTCACACCTTTGCAGCCGTTGTCGGTCTTTCTGCTATTATTGTAAAATCAGCATTATTATTTTCTATTTTTAAATATGCCGGTGCTATTTATTTAGCGTACATTGGCTTTAAAACATTGTGGTCCTTAAGAAGCGGTGAAGTGGCGGCGAGTGTTGACACAAATGGGGAAAATAAATACGGGAAAAAATCATGTTTCCGTCAAGGGTTTCTCACCAATCTCCTGAATCCAAAGGTTGCCATCTTCTTTTTAACCTTTTTACCGCAATTTGTGGACAGAGGGAGTGACACCTTTTTTCCCTTTCTAATTATGGGCATCACCTATACAGTGCTTACGCTTTTTTGGTTCATTCTATTTATCTATTTAATTAATCAAATCAGCGCATTTATGAAAAAGCCGTCCACTCAAAAAGTTGTTCAAGGAATAACCGGGATAGCCCTACTTGGCTTTGGTCTAAAACTAGCCCTTGAAAAATCACATTGATAGAGGGTAGCAAGAGCATTATTTGCACAATGGTAGGAGTAGAAATGGTGTCAGGCACCACGTAAAAAGGACTTCAATGGAAGTCCCTTTTTGTCTTTATTGTTCTATTGTTTGAAGTTTTGATAGCATTGGCCGATTATTTTCCCAGAAAACTTGAACAGGAAGATCAAAGAATGAACTCAACTGTTCGCTTGCTATCATGGTCTTTGTATTTCCCTTCGAAAAAACTTGTCCCTCTCTCAGTAATAGTGTTTTATTAAAAACAGGTAATATTTCTTCAACATGGTGGGTGACGTAAATCAATGTGGGCGCACCAGGGCTGTTTGCCATTCTGTCAATGGACTCTAACAACTGCTCGCGTGCAATAAAATCAAGTCCGTTTGTGGGCTCGTCAAGAATTAGCAGTAATGGATCCGGCATTAAAGCCCTTGCTATTAAGACACGTTGTTTTTCCCCTTGAGACAACGTTTCATAATTTCTGTTTGCATATTCTATGCATCCAAGGTTCTGAAGCAGGCTTACTGCCTTACTCCTTATTTGATCCGTTGGTTTTTCATACAATCCTATAGAGGCAAAGGCACCACTTAAAACCACCTCAAATGCGTTATCACCTGGATAAAACCTCTCTTGCAGCGAGGATGATACAAAGCCAATCCGTTTTCGAAGTTTTTCCCCAAGATATGTTTTCCCAAATTCCATTCCTAAAATCGCTATTTTCCCTTTAGTCGGGAAGTTGTAGGCATTTAGTAAATTTAATATTGCGGTCTTTCCAGAGCCATTTAAGCCGAACAAAGCCCAATTTTCCCCCTTTTGGATTTTCCAATTGATATCCTGTAAAATCCACTTTCCATCACGTTTTAATGAGACATTTTCAAGCTGTACAACCATTTTATGGCTCCTTTCTATCTTCAGAAGGGTTTTTTTATATTTTTATAGTATCAAACTTTTCAGAAAATTAAACATTAAATATCTCCAAAAAAAATAAAGAACCCCATTTAAACTATCTATATTGGATTACTTCTCCATTACTCCTTCACCAAGCGACGATACTTTCCACTATAATAAATTAGCGGTTCAGCATCACTCACATAAATGTCTGTAACACGCCCAATGAATAGTGTATGATCACCCTCAACATGTGCAGCTGTGACCTCACAGGAAATTTGTGTCAATGCATTAGGTAATACCGGGACTCCTTGAAGACGTTCAAACACCACTTCATCGTGATCCTTCAACTGTCCCGCAAAGACCATTGATAGCTCCTTTTGGTCAGCCGACAGTATATTGACGGAGAATGTCCCGCTTTGTTTAATCTTTTCCAACATTTGTGCTTTTTCTGCAATTGAGATTACAACAAGTTGTGGACTAAGTGACACAGACATGTAAGCATTCGCCGTCATTCCATGGACATTTCCATCTACCTCTGTGGCGATGACTGTTACCCCTGTTGCAAATTTACCCATTGCATGACGAAATTGACGATCATCCATTTCATTTACCTCCTTTTCAAACACCTAAGTATCCCTTCTATATTATCTGAATATTAGCTACAAATAAATAATAATATGGAAATTTCTTTACTACCAATATAAACTGAGAATAAAGAATTCTAAAACTTTCACACCTCAAAAGTGAATCTGACTAAGGGTCTTTATGAAAGGAGCTGCCATGGCTTTTCCACTTTTAGAAACAAAAAGATTGAAATTAATTGAATTAACTCATCAACATGTTGAGCCATTATATGAAATTTTATCATTAGAGGAAGTGACTCAGTTTTACGGTACCAATCGCTTTATTTTGCCAGCGGAAGCATCAAGATTAATAGATATGTTTCACAAGAATTTCCTTGATAAACGAGGGCTTCGTTGGGGAATTAAGTTAAAAGAAAACCAACAAATCATCGGCACAGTCGGTCTCAATGCATTACATCTGAAAAATAAACGTGCAGAGATCGGGTATGAACTCCATCCAGCTTTTTGGAAGAGGGGCTTTGCCTCAGAGGCCATCAAAGAAGTACTGCGCTTTAGTTTTAATCAATTAGATTTATTTCGTATTGGAGCAGTGGTTTATCCTGAAAATGAGGCATCCGTCAATTTACTTATGAAGCTTGGCTTTTCGAAGGAAGGAATACTTCGCGGTTACATTCATCAAAATGAGCAATTTCACGATACATATGTATTATCACTTTTACAGCAGGAATGGAAAAACAGCCAAGAGTAAATCTCCTGGCTATTTTCATTCTTCGTCAAAAAGAAAAAAACTAGGAAGTATTACCTTCCTATATGTTCGCTGTCATTGAAAATCAAGAGGTGTCACAATGTTGATTTAACAGTATTTAATTGTTTCGAAAATGTTTTTAGCTGTCAATAAAAGTCTTTAAATTTACCTTAATTTCTTCCATTGGTCACTTTTTGGTCACTTATAGTCACTAAAAAAGCTCGTAGTCTGTGCGACTATGAGCCTGGTTTAATTTCAGCATAACCTAAACGTGTTATATCCTCATCATTACTGCAGTTAACACAATACGGCATAATATCCACTGGAAAATGAGCAAAAGTCGCAAACTCTGATCCACAGAAATCACACCAATAGATGGTTATTTGCTTAGACATACGGTTGCCTCCTTTTGCTCGCTGACTGGCGCTGGCAACTTAGTGATAAAGCGTCCGTAACCATCTTTTGTTTTTATTAAATTCAGCGAATGGAATCGTTTGAGGTTCATTAAGTCCTCAAGTGTATATGGTTTTAGTTCATCCTGCAGCTCCTTGAAGTTTTCCTTGTCACAGCCAGCAATCAACATGTAGCTGGCACTGGCACTTCGAAGCTCCGGCCGTATTGTTTTAATTTGGTTCAGATAGTGGCAACTAAGAATAGGTTTGATATTAAATTTAGGCAAACGACTTAGTTTGGTGGTCAAGAATTTCTCCGTGTTTTCCACCTGATACAATTCGTCAATGACCAGATTAACCTTTGTCATCTTATCCCGGTCATCCTTAAACTTCCGTTTCCTCATCTGCAAAGCCATCCAAATCTTCGTCATCCAGTAGGTTGTATAAACATCTTTTTCATTATCTGTAGTAAACATATGCTCCGGCATCCGAATACAAATTAGCTGGCTTTTCTGCATTTCCTCAACCAAATTAAAGTTATTTTTCGTGGATTTCTTAAGCATTAATTCCATATACGTATTTGCTTTTAATTTATTTAAACGGTCGATAATGCCGACAATGAGGTTAAGTTTTGTGCCCTTTAAATTATCTTCCTTATCGTAATCATCAAGTTCTAAAAGGCTGGTAATCGACTCCTCTAAATTTTCATATTGACTCTTCGGTACCATTCTTAAAAATTTATGTCTTGCGGTATGGGTCTGTAGGACTTGGAAAACATCCTTTATACTACCGCCGGTAATAAAAACAACGAGTGCTGCACTGGTTAAATATCTCTCCATCTTAGGTGATAAATGCGTTTCGGCAGCATTAATGGAATTAACCAATGTCATTAGTTGAGTAGTCTGCTTTTTGGCATTGTCATACTGGATGAAAGGATCATCGCTTACTTCCACTTCGTTATAACCAAGACCTTGTAGTTTTTCAAAATCATCACATTCAACATTCAAGAGTTTCTCTCCTGGGAATAGAGCTGCCACTTCATCGCTTAATTCACAATTACCGATATAGTCAAAGATAATCGTACATTCACCCACCTTCACAGTGTCAAACGAAAGGTTTCCAATTAAAGTCGATTTTCCAGCCCGATTGGGACCAATAAGAATTAAGGATAGATACTTGAATTCCTTATCAGTGGAAAGAAAAGCGTTTTGCTTGTGGCCGCGGTATGTGCTTTCTCCAATCCTCATAATACCCTTCTGTAATTCTTCCGGTACCTGTGTCTCCTGCGTTTCCACCTTCTCGATAAAGTTATATCTCTCTAAAATATCCCGGCCAGCTAAGCTGATAAAGTTCTGCGCCTCCTCGTCTCCTATTTTATTTACCTCAGCTGCCGGCAACGAATAGGCCGTATAATCTATATTTTTCTTGTATGGTTTGGCTATTAATCTATTATCCTCTGTAATCGTTTCAAAGGACTGTGCAAGGCTCCTTGCATTATTACGCTGCCTTAACTTATCCTGGCTCTCACTCATAACCACAATTTGAGCATTTAAAACAGTGGCCGTTGCCTTTTTTGCTGTAGCATCACTGATTTTTTTTCCGCCATTGAGCCGTTCGATAAGTACCTCAAATAAGTGCTCCTCGCCCTTTTTCTTACCACCTGCCATAACTTCTCCTAGATCATCAAACAGACCGGAAACAACCCCAATCAGCATCTTTAAAATATAAGCCGTTCCCACTTTATTTCTATCTGTGGGCAGGTTTCGTTTTACTTTCCGAATAGTCGCTTCATAAGAACTTCTCCAGCTAAACTGCGTGGTAGGGATAAAGTTATAAAACACTCCTACCTTATCCCCTTCTTCCATGACATCTACAACATTTAGTTTGGAGCGAAGCAGATCATCATTTCTTCTATCTGTTGCCAAACTAAGCGCATTTTCTTTCGAGTACACCAACTGGTACTTGGTTGCCGTCTCTGAAAAGTCCGGCAATGACTGAACTTCTTTGACTGTAATATTCATCCAGCTGTCACTAATCTTTTCCTTTATTAAAGTAAGGTGCTGTTTAGGTATCACAAAATAAAACTCCACCTTTTTCTTTTCGATATACACGTAATAGCTGACCTTTGAATTCATTTCAAGGCTGTATTTTGTTCCGAAAAGGAATTCTTTTTTCATAAACTTTATGACCTTGGCATCTTCTTTTTTGATATTGTGGGTAATGTTACGGTAAATGGATGCGATGGATTTGGCGATTTTGTGGGTGGATTGATTACGGATCGAATTGTTAGGAGTTAGTTTTAGGAAGATGTATTCTGGTTTATTGACTCGGACAATTTCGCTTAGTTTTAAAGATTTCACAATACTCCCCTCCAATCTAACGGGAGCCATTGGGTAGTTACCTTTATTAATTCAAGATAAATTTCATTTCTAGTATTCCAATTTTCCGAATCCTGACTTTGTTTCCAATCGAGATAATCTGCGGCACTTTCAAATTTCCTATTAAAATTAAGCCCATAACCATTCCGATAATGAACAACTATTTTCTTGTTCAAATTAAACCCCTCCAAACAAAAATTTCAAAAGAATGTTAACCCCAATCAACACACCAGCCCATCGACCGCCATCCCGCCAGCCACACACTTTAAGCAGAATACATACACCTGTACCCATAAGCGTTGCACCTAAAAGCAAATCCTTTAAAGCATCAAATATGCCAAACAGAGCTTCAGTAGTGACCTCCTTGACGTGCTCCCTAACCCCTTCTGTACCGTTTTTAAAAAGCTCTCCTATTAAACCAAAATGTGTCTCGCCAGTATCATTGTTTAGCATTTTAATTAAATTATCTGTTGCTGGTGTTGGATCCACTACATGACCACCGGCATCTTTCATTCCGAAATGCAAATGTGGACCCGTAGAATTTCCTGTATTTCCACTTAGCCCAATGATTTCTCCCGATGAAACACGTTCCCCTATCTTTGCCTTTACCTCGCTAAGATGACCATAGATCGTTCGAGTACCATCGGGCATTTTAACGGATAATCCTTTACCAATGGCTCCGGATCCGTCAAACACTTTATCAACTACGCCGCCAGCTATAGACCTAAGAGTCGTTCCCTCAGGCATAGCTACATCGATGCCGCTATGCGGCTGCCAATTGCGGACTGGTGAGAGTTCCCCAAATTGACCGGATAATCGAAATTTCATTTTACATCCCTCCAGTTGTCGGTGTGGAGATTTTATCAAAGATACCATCCACTTTATCTAGCCCATATGGCAACCCCAATAAAAACAGATACGTTAACAAGTAGCCGAAAAAAGACTTCTTTGCCGCGTCAACATCTTCGCTAGATAACTTCTTCAAAATATCAAACCCGCCTTTAAACACGATGATCCATTTGCCAATGCCAAGCAGCTCCTTATAAAGTTTTCGTGCCTCAGTATCAATTCCGCTACTCGCGAAAGCAGTAATATCTAAAGTTGTTAAAAGGATAATCGTCACTCCAGCTACTTTATAGATGGTCCCATACTTTTTAAAATGCCTTTCAACTTTTATGGAGAAAGGTTCTTTTTCTTTATGCAAAAACTGACCGATGGACATAACCTCTGTTTTCATTAGTCAAACCTCCGCTCATCTTAGTCAAACTTTATTTTGGTTCCTAACTGCATAGACACGCATTAAATTTAAAATCACGGCATAAGCTGACGTAAGAGCGCGTCGGCTACCTGGCCTGATTCTGCCCTAAAACAAATCCAGTAAAAGCGTTTGTACCGCCTTGTATTACACTTGGCTGTGCAGGCGCTTTTTTAATGCTTTTAACCTTTGTCCCCTCCTCCATATCCCTTTGGATAAGCCTCTTGATGTAAGCTGAGAAATTAGGGTATTGGTCAGCATAATCTTTCATCTGCCTTTGAAATGGGTCTATCACATTAAAGCTAACCGATTTATTGATAATTTTTTTGCTCATTGCTAACTACCTCCTAACTGGTTAATAACTAGATAGTAGCCATTAACTGGTTAACGACTAGTTACTAGCTGGTTAATATACTATATGTGCGTTTGCCTAGATATTGCCTGTCCCATCCAAATTTAATTGTGAAATTTTGAAATTAAATTATGAAAGGGTTTTGAACACGAAATATCGAACATATAATATGGGTGAAAACAATGAAAAAGATAAAAAGTAACATAGGTTGGCTTATCGATAAATCCAAATATTCAAGAGAAGATTTGATGGAAAGATATAAAAAGTCTCGCAATACCATCTCCAATTGGTGTACCGGCAAGAGTTATCCATCGGCCCCAGAAATGTATGACTTGGCCGCATTATTTGGCGTGTATGTAGATGAGTTGTACAGTGTGGAAGATGATGAGGAAAAGGATCCATTATTAAAGCACATTGAAGTGTTAGAACTATCAAGGCGAGTAGAATTGATATTGATGAGAAACGGAATAAATACTGTTAGTGGGTTATCATTAGTTGATCTGACTCGTTTGCGAGGCTTAGGACCAAATGGAATTAAAGAAATAGAAGAAAAATTATCATTTTATAGGAGGAATTGAGCGTGAACCAGAGTAACACAATCAGCAACGAAACGCTTATCATCAATATCGAACGAAAAAAAGATAGTACTGCACGTGGAATAGGAAAAGTTTTTGCATTTACATTTGGTGGATTGGGTATGTTTATTTCATGTTTATTGTTTTTAACCATCATTGGTATACTTCCAGCTATCGGATTATTTTTTATGTCACTTGGTCTAATCTACGTTGCACAAGGTAAACAACAAGTAAAATGCCCACATTGTAAAAAGCATCAACCGATACTCAAGACAGCCGAAAACTTTACTTGTCCAAAGTGTAAAAAACTGACTGTTATTAATTGGAATTAGGAGCACACACCATGACCGTTATCATCCATATCCACTACACATCCTCTGGGAGTAGATCATATCAGCGAGCTGAAATCCAACTCCGCGGTAAATCCAAAGAACGTGCCGCTTTAGATTTTTGGAAGTGGATCCAGAAACGATTGCCATACGGCGGAGAATTAGAAAAGGTTTTAGTCGAAAAAGAAGATATAACCGAGGCTGTTTTGGAGTTAGAAAAACAGGAACAATTAAAAGCTTTTTATGCTGCTGACGATCTACCTTTTTGAGCCCTTTATAGGGTCTTTTTATTTTGGCACAAAATTGCCATACCAACCAATAGGTAACTAACAAATATTGTCGAATTTTAGTAATGAAAGCGAGGAGTGAAAATGAAAACAATATGGCTGTTATTACCGTGGTGGGTACGGGAATCTTGGTATTGGCTTTATTATTATCGACGCGGAAAAATTAAATATGTTGTGTGGGATCTAGGAGGGAGATACAAAGCCGCTGCATCAAATGGGAGATCGACAGTTATCAATTGCTACGGCAGCACACCAGAACAGGCTAGGGAAATGGCAACGTTTAGACTTAAGAAAGCCACGGAAGAAAACAATGGACACTGAGTTATTGAAGGAGATCGTGCAACTATATTACGAGGAAAAAATGTCCACTCGGATGGTCGCAAGAGCTTTGAACGTACAACAAAGTAAAGTTAGGGATTATCTTAATACATATTCCTCCTGAGCCAGGCAAATTTCAGAAGCATGCTTACTAAGAACAACCCCTGAATACAGTGATAAAATAAGGGTAACTAAAATCGGAGAACGAAACACAAGCGCTAAATTAACTGCTGCAAAAATTATTAAAATAAGTAAGGAATATCAGAAGCTTTTACTGATTACCACCAAGACTAGGAGCACCGCACGAACTTGCGGAAAAGTATGGAGTAAAGCGCCCGACCATATGTGATGTAGTGTTAAGGAAGACCTGGGAACATATTTAAGCCCCTCTCGAATGAGAAGGGATATTTTTAAATTAATCAATAATCCGTGTATTTCGTTCCTGAAGTTGACTATAGTCATTTTCTGGTTGTGTAACTTGTTCGTGTGATTGTTGTTGCGATTCGTGTTTAAACAAGGTAAACATTATGATAGATACAATTCTATATGCAGTGCAAATAAAAATTACAGTCGTTCCAATCCAAATACATGTAAATATTTCTTCATATGTGTTTATGCTTTCTTTGTTTGCGATAATAAACATATATATTGAGAATATTACTGTGCAAAATCCACTAAATAAGGATGAACGAAAATAACCAAAAAGCAAAGTTTTACCGTCCACTGTACCACCGGAAGAAGTATAATTGTAAAGATGGTTTATTACTGGACTTTTGGAAATACTAAGAATTATAGCTAATAAAGCTGCAATAAATCCAAGTACAATGGAAGAAAACGAAATTAGTCCATCTAAAACATTATCAAATCCTTTAATGGTCGGATCCAACTGGAAATAGTATGCAATACCCATTATTACTACCCCAAAAATGTATGGATAAGCCTTATCTCGTAATCTTCCCATTTTTGTCATCTCCCAATTAATCTGAGTAATTGCACTCTTCTTGCATTATATAGCTTTTCCATTTCCAATATGACAGCCTCATGATTTAAAACAGCTCGTGGAGGTACTTGAAATGTAGCTATATCATGCGCATTATCATTGAATAAGTCGATAACTTCATTATCAGCAAGCTCGGTCTTTTTTATACTTGCTTGAGCATGACTTACTAAATCTTGATTTTCATAGATTTCATCTACAAGCCCCTTTAAATTACCGCCCAGGGTCGCTTTTCTTTTTCTGCCCACAGTTAAAAGGATTTCCCCAGCAATAGTATCATAATCATCAAAAATGTTTAACCACTTCTTTAATGAATCGCCTGTAACATTTTCATTGGCATTTTTAACATCTGAAAATTTAATCCTTAACTTCCTGACCGAATCTGCACTTTTTACTCTAGTTTGCATGTCAGAAACATAAATAGGACGTAAATTAATTTCTTCATTTGGATCACAAAACTGATTGAAGTATTCTTCAATAGCAGAGGGGCCTAAGCTATATCTGTTTCTTTGAATCATGATAATATTGCAAGATTGATCATATATTGCAGATACGTTCTCCCCTATATATTCATCATCATCCAAATTTACTGGTACAGATTTTGAATTTTTTTTCGCTTTAGAAGGTAAATTAAAATCTCTTAATCTTGTAAAATAAATATCCCAAAGATTTTGAGTGTGTGCCATAAAGGAAAAGTGTTCCATTCTTGCTTGTTCTTGTTTATATTGCACTGTTCTTTCAACAAGTTCTTTGTTCTCTAGAATTGAAAAAATCGCCCTTAAATCGAATGGTACATCCCGTACTGCTGGTAATGAATCCTTTGGCCTACAGGTAACATGAAAATAATCAAAATTAACGTATTTGGTAATCATAGAATGCCTCCCTTAGCAGGAGACCAAACACTCATCTTTATTTAAAATTAATAGCACAAAAATGTAAACTATTATATAATTAAATTAACCAATTATTTGATGACATGTTTGGACAACCTGCATGTCTTTTTTTATTTATTATAGCCTTTATGGTCGAAATTGACTAGTTAATGGCGATATTTGTCAAAAAGCCCCCAACTCAAACGAGAAGGGGCTTTTCACATTTAAAACATCATTGACCAGGTTGCAGGACCAACAATACCATCAGCTGCTAAACCATGACGAGATTGGTAAGCCTTAACAGCTGCCGTTGTCTTAGGACCATAAATGGCATCAGGGTTAACTCCTACAGCCCGCTGGATACGTTCTGTGTCTTTACCACGGCTCCCCTGCTTAATCAAATGTCCTGGATAAGGTACGATGTCTTTTGTTGATGGTGCAGGCTTTGCTGATGCTACAGGAGTCGTTTTCGGCTTTAACACTTCCGCTAGTTTCGCTAAAGTATTAGGGCCCGCAATGCCATCCACAGATAATTTATGCCTTGCTTGGAATGCCTTTGTAGCATCCTCGGTTTCTTGGCCAAAATCACCGTCAGCCCCATAACGTGGTAGTTGCTCTCCGGACTTTATTAAATCCTGTTGATACTTTTTAACAGCATCACCTTTTGATCCTTTTTTAAGCAAAGTTGTCGTTGCTGCAGGTACCGGCTTATTAACAACCGGAATGGGATCCACTGTGGAAGGAGTAGGCTGTACACCTTTTACTAGATTGATAAAATCAGCCCAATTAACGCCCCAATCCCCAGCTCGCAAATGGCGTGGACAGTTTTTGCCTGACCATTTATTATGTTGCACAATATTTGTAATAGGAATATTATGCTTATTCATCAAGTACTGAACTAACCATGCGGCATTGTTAACGGCTTGAACAAAATTACCGTCTGAATTAACGCAGATTTCAATGGCAATTGATTTCATATTGCCTGATCCACGTCCGTCTCCTGCATGCCACCCCACCTCATTATCCGGAAGCGACTGCCAAATTGAGTCGCAGTCTACTTGATAATGCCACGATGCTTCACGTGAATTACCATTGGCTTGTAATCCAGCATGGGCCTCATCGTTGGCTCCTTTTGCGTTATTGTCTGTTTCATGCATTGTAATATGAGTAGGTGCCATTTTGATTCCAGGACGTGTTTTTGTATTGGATGCTGGGATAAATCGTTGATTGATATTCATTACTTGATACATCTCCTTTTAAATTAAAAATAAAAAGCCACTCCGCAGTGCAGCTTATTTCCCGTCGTTTTCGTATGATTTTGTTACATTAAAGCTGGATTTGACTAACCCGTGGCTTTCCAATACTTCTTTTTGCTTCAACCCTTTTTTGCTTAAATAATTGTTACGCCATCCTGCATACAACATGATTGCACCCGATACAACTGCCACAAGATCATTGGTTAACTCGTCGCTGATAGTCTGATAGCCTAGGAGATTTAAAACCGAATTAATGACCGCTACAATTAAAACTAAAAACCTTGCAATGCTCGCTTTATCCATTCTTAATCAGCCTTCCTTTCTTTTTCCAAAGAATCCACACGTTTGTGGAGAGATTTATTTGATTCGTCGATTTTCGCAACCTGGATACTGAGTTCGCCGATTTTCCTATCACTTGCTTTTTGATCGAGTCGAATTTCATCTACGCCTTTGCTTATATAATTAAGCTGGGCTTTAATCTCAGCGTCCTGGCGTGTATCTGTTTTAGTCTCTTTTTGTTTGTTAAATTGGTACGTAAGATAGCTTAAAAGTAAGCCAGCTATTGCAATTAAAAATCCCCACTGTAAGTCCATCTACCATCCTCCTCAAAATAA
This sequence comes from Bacillus sp. MM2020_4, assembly GCF_011250555.1. Classification (GTDB taxonomy): domain Bacteria; phylum Bacillota; class Bacilli; order Bacillales; family Cytobacillaceae; genus Neobacillus. Next base: position 17,139 of record NZ_JAANMZ010000056.1, read on the forward strand.
AAAGAGAGCCTTATAAAAGACTCTCCTAACTACTGTAAGCTGTCCAACTCCCATCCTTGCCCTTGCCATAAATATTAATCCTGTTTTGTCCTTCTTGATACAGCTCGTTCCATTCTACGCTTGCTGTAATATTCGTATTCGCCGCAACCGCACCACCGCTATCCGCTAATGTGCCTGTATTCGGGTCAATGCCTAAGACTCGTACTCGCCATTCGGTTACATCTTGGTCGAATTTAAACGTGATGATGGATTGATTCATTCCGACTTCATCGCTAAGTTTTGACCGAGATGTTGATACGATTGTGACGGCTGGTGGTGTGCTTACTGGTGGTTCTGAATCTAGTCCAACACTAGAACCGTTTTGGTAGTTTTGTAAAACCTCTGAGGCGCTTAACTCCCTATTGTAAAGACGTACAAAAGCTACTCCCCCTTGGAAAGGAGAATAACCACTCCTTATCATCCCCAACGTCACATACGTATAATTGAGGAAATCTACTTCGGGATTGGATGTAAACTGTTCTTTAAAGACTGAATCAACGTAAATTTTAATTAGGTACGCGTTACCCGTTGTTCTTTGAAATGTTAGAGTTACAAAAGCGAAAGTGGATAATGGTACTAAAGTAGTAGTAGTTTTGCTACCAGTCCCAGTATGAGTGTTAATACCATAATATATTTGTAGTGCATTTGAATTGCTAGCGAATGCGATGGCTAGTGCGGTACCAATCGTTTCATTGTCAAAACAGAGTAGATAGCTAAATTTATTGGATTGTCTCTTTACGAGCAAGTCTACAGTAATAGATTGAGGAGCGCTAAAGTTGGTTGCGACAACCTTATCGTCTACCCCATCAAAATACATCCCATCACTTTGCTTAAACACTCCGTTAATCGTCCCGTTGTACTGTCCTTTTGTAGCAGGAGCAATATTCTCCCAAGTAGAACCACTAACCCCTTGCGCAAAATGCCAATACCCAACTAAACCGTCCGTTACTATTGACATACTATCACCCCTTTATAAACGTGGTGATAATCTGTTTGCGCTCGATGGTCTTGTTGCCTGCAATCTCACCATAAAACTCAAGGATAATACTTTTATAAGGCTCATCCGGTGTCGCATAATCATAGAAATACTTGCCCTCTGATAGTTTATTGGCATCCGATAAAATGTAATCCTCGAGCAATTTATACGACCTATCATACACTTTAAACTTAACCAATTGTGGGTCTTGTGGCTTACCATCGAAATTGTAAAATGTGTTTACTGCTCTTATAGCCGTACCTGCAATGACGGTTATATTCATGACACCACTTCCATTTCATTTTTCATGGTGTTCACTTGGAAATCTTGATTCATGGTTTGCACTTGCATGGCATTATCCATAAATTGTAGACTCATTTCCGCTGTTAAAATTTCGCTCTCCATTATGCTAAACGAATGAGAATACAAGGATGATAGATTATCCACTGTATCCATCAATCGACAATACAAGGTTGCTATACCAAGCGGATAGCCGTTTAAAGATAAATAACCCACAAGGTTGTCATCCTCATGGGCAAATGTTAGGTCGTGCCTGCCACCGAGCGCATCCACAATATAAACCTCTTGATAGCTTGATAGAGGCTCGTTGGCTTGGATGGTGACGGGTGTTAAGGCGCTCCGAGTGGTGTAGTTTGGCGCGTATATTTCTAATGTTGGGGCTGTGGTGTCGAGTTCTAAAAGGATGTAGTTCATATACTACGAGCTCCATTTGCCCGTCATATCTTTAGCAAATACCTTGATTACTTTCTGCCCGTCCCCGCTCGATGCTGTCTCTAAATCTACGCCAGTAATCTTAACGGTGATCGGTGTACCAGCAGGATAACTGCCAACATTGCCACTTGTATTCGTTGAGCCGTTTGCTGTGCCAATCGTTGCTCCTGTGGACTCCGCCGCACCTGTGGACGATACAACCTTAACTTTATACTCGCCGAATTGCTTATCAACGGTAAAAGTAAAGGACGATTCATTTTTCCCCGCCATTTTCGATATTTTATTGACATCAGGATTAGTCACTGTAACGGTCGGGATGGACGTATCAAGTGTAATTCCATCACTGGCAATGGAAGATTCGTTGTATACATCGTCACGAATCTTAACGTATACGGTCTTACTCCCGTCACCTGCGGACAATTTTACTTGTTTGCTATTGTTAAAAGTAATCCAGGTAGACAACGCATCTGTGGCTTTAATATTAGTATCATAGGCTGTATCGACATCGCCCCATACTTTCATTTGATACCCGGACTTATCGCTGTCTGTCGTGCCTATCGTGAGGTCAACTAATTGTGCTGTAGCAAAGGTAGCCCCGCCCAAAATTGATAAGCTTGGATTAGCTGGAGAAGTTGTATCAAGCGTCAAATACACAAAATTAGGCATTAATTATCATCCCCTTCAATTTGCTCTTCTTCCACAATAACTCGGCTTTTGTCTTCCAGCTCGATGATATACTTGCCATTTTCCTCACCGACAATGACACCTTTGAGTTTCCGAAATCCGACATTTACAAAGACTTCTCTCATGCCCATCACCTCTTTTCTCAAATAAAAAAGCACCTAAACCGCTAGGTGCCCTAATCCTTCATCTTCTAAAATTTGCTTCACTTGAGGTTTTAACATTTCAGGTACGTCTGAATACTGTTTTAATCCCCTCATGATATAGGTGGCAAACAACATCGCTAATGCTGACATTTTACATTCCTCCTAGTAATAATTCTGTTAGTTCCATAATGGCCATTGCGTTCAATTGACTTTCTTGTTTTATCGTCTCTAATTCAGATGGTTGCTGCTGAGTGTTTTTAATCAGATCAATCTCTTCTTCGCTCATGCCCTCAAACCATGTTTCATTTTCAAAATCATACATAGGATCATAAAAGGAATCTGTCCATCCTTCCAGAACCATGGGATCCTTGTCTTCATTACTTTCTAGGACATCTATGGGTTTCCCTAGTTCATTAACCCGGAAATACTGCAATTAACTCCCTCCTTACGGCCTAAATGAAATTCCTTCAAGGGAAATCAGAGCATTTGTGGCACTATAATCTGGCATAACAAATACATAACCGTTTATATCTACATCTATTCTTATTATTCCGGAAGCTCCATTTCCTCTCATGTACCGTCTTGCACTGGGGCGAAGTCCCCCTGTAGAAGGAAGTTGAAACATAGCATAACCCATACTTCCTGCTTTTGCTGCACCTTCAAAATACACCCGGCCGTCTTTACCCTTGTAGTACCCTATATTTTGATAACCAGATCCATAATTCGTCCATCCATTTAAAAATGATACTGAAGATACTGTTGGCTGAATTATCCCATTTATTACATTTAAATCATCCACGGTAAGATGCTGAATGGTAAATTCATCAAACCCTTCAAAACTACCACTGACAGTATCCCCTAGCGTCCCACCAGTACGTGCAAATAGTTGGGCACCACCAGTCGGTCCTGTATTCCCGAAAAATTCTATTCCCTTAGTTAAGATAGAGAGTGGTGTAGTGGTTGGAGTAGCACCAACATAAATATTATTGCCTACCCTTGCATCCTTTGATGTTGATATATCGCCACTGAAAGTTCCGGAAGCTCCTGTTAAATCTCCTTTGAAATAAACATTTCCGTTAGCATCTACGGTAAATTTACCCCCAGCTAGATTCATAGTGACTCCTGTAATGTATCCAGCTGTGATAGAACCCAGATTCGCTGAAAGTGCTGAGAGCATATTTACGAATATTTCCCTAGAAGTAACACTGTCGGCTGCAATTTTACCGCCATCTATTTCTACCGTTCCTGTTTTAACCCATCCATTAACAATTAGGCCATTTTCAAAACCGTATTTTTCACCATCTGTAGCAGGACGAACCTTAACAGTATCAAACTGAATTGTCTTAGCTGTGATAGCCCTGAAGCCTGTCCACCCACCCATAGGAAATATGGTGTATCCTGCATAACCGGATGGAACACTAGCAGAAGGTAGTTTAATAATCTCAGTGATTGTATACCATTGATTAAGGGTAGGTGAAGCAACATAGTTCTTAAAGTCAATCTTAGTGTCACTATCAGCCGTTGCCTCCATTCTGATAAGAACACCAGCACCATCAATAGTTCCTGAGGTTAACTTAAATGTTATTTCTACGTAAAGGTATTGACTATAGGCAACGTTAGTAACCATTGCCTTATTCATATAAGCATTTGCTCCAGCAGCCACTACCCACTGTACAGCGTTACCCGACGAGTTATCAGAAGTAACCCTTGTAGGCGCTACACCTGTTTGTCCTGTATACCCTGTAGGTAACGTACCTGTCCAATCAGAAAAGTTAGAGTTTTTACCGAAAAGAATAGCTTCGTCACCGTCCAAACCTTTTGGACCCGTAGCACCTGTTGCACCTGTGTCTCCTTTCGGCCCCTGACTCCCGGTTTGTCCTTGTGGTCCCTGAATTCCTTGTTGACCAGCCGGACCAGTATCTCCTTTAGGGCCTTGAGGTCCCTGACTACCGGTATCTCCTTTGTCCCCCTTAATCAAAGACCAGGAATATTTAGAAGGATCCGTACTATCGGCAGCCGTATAATCCGTGTACGTACCAATATAGGTTTTGCCTGTCGAAACGACTGTATCAAATCCAGCTGTACCCGTGGCATTAGTTGCGTAGGCAATGTGTAAATAAGGAGTTAAACCATCTGCCCCTTTTGCTCCCGGTGTACCTTGTGTACCATCCGCGCCTTTTATAAGCGTCCACTTATACTTGTTAGGGTCTGTGCTATCCGTTGCATTAAAGTCTACATACATCCCGATATAGGTTTTATTTGTAGAATCCCCAACAGAAAAACCAGTTGTACCAGTTGAGTTAGTAGCATAGGCGATATGTGTGTACGAGGTTAATCCGTCGGCTCCCTTAGTTCCGGGAATGCCTTGGTCGCCTTTGGGTCCTTGTAATCCCTGTAGCCCTTGAGCACCTGTGTCACCCTTAGGACCCTGAGGGCCAGTATCGCCCTTAACCTTATTCCAAGTATATGCAGCTACACTATTGGAGTCCGCGGCAGTAAAGTCCACATAGGTTCCAATCCACTCGCCAACAGTCTCACCACTGTTTGTAGTAAAGGTGGTACCACCGTCATTAGAGTACTTAATGTGGAGATAGCTTGTTTTACCATCAGATCCCTTTTCCCCAGGTACTCCATCGGTACCCTTGATTAGGGTCCACTTATAAGCCGTATAAGACGATGGTGCACTAGGAGTGGTAGTGGTTGCGACGCCGATATATAAAGCACCTGCAGGTGTATCTGTCATAGGGTTACCATTAGCATTTACGCTATATTTGACCCATAAAAAACTGCTTGAGCCGTCTGCACCTTTTTGTCCGGGCTGCCCGTCAAAATAGTCCACACCTTTGATCGGAGTATAGCCATCCTCCCCACGGACTTTATTCCAAGTATAGGCACTAAAGTTATTGCTGTCTGCTTCGGTAAAATCCACATAAGTCCCGATATATTTCCCAACCGTTTCCCCATTATTTGCGGTAAAGGCCGTGCCATTATCACTGTATTTGATATGGAGATAAGACGTTTTACCGTCCGCTCCCGTCTCCCCCTTAATGCCATCTGTACCTTTAATGAGTGACCAAGTATAGCTGGCATAACCTGTAGGAGCGGTGCCTGTGGTAGTTGTAGCAATCCCGATATATTTTGCACCAGTTGGATCGGTGGTCATCGGGTTGCCATTTGCATTTTGACTATAGCGTATCCATAAAAAAGAGGACTGCCCGTTTTGGCCGTCCTTCCCGTCGAAATAGTCTATGCCTTTTACAGGAGTGTAACCCGGGTCACCTTTTGCTCCCGGGACACCTTGGTCTCCCTTGTCACCTTTAATCAATGACCATTGATAATCGCCATAGGTTGATGATTTAACAGCAGTAGTTTTATTATAGGCAATCCCCATGTACTTTTTACCATCTGGATTATCGCTCATACCCGTTGTTGGAGTATCGGCGTATTTAATCCATGTATAAGGCCTCATTTCGGCAAGTTTCGTCTTAAATTGTTCCTGTAGTAATTTCCATTCAGCCTGTATGTCTTCTTTGCTATATTCAATAAAATCGCCATATTCCACTTCTTTGCGTGAGCGATTTTTAATGCTTCTTTTCACAGATAGAACCCGGGCTTCTAAATAAATTGGAGGGTTTTTGTCCTCATCCTTGACCCGATTTGTATCTCCGAGCCGTACTTTTTCATGCTGCAGTCCAAAAACATGCTCAAGGGCAACCGTTTTAAGCGAGTATTGGATTTGAGGTGTTACTCTTTTGGATAATTCGATTTCTCCAAGCGATCTTAATCGACTCTCAGTCATGTCACTGTTTTCTGTTTGAGGTTCGTAAATGCCCCAAAGATGGCGACCTTCATCATTCCATTTTTGGAAGGCTTCTTGGTCTTCCACAATCACCATTAGCCGGGTACCATCATCATGGACAGGGCCATAGCATTTAAGCGCAGTGACTAACTCTCCTGAAGTTTCCCTGCGCTCTATCCCTTCAATATCCTTGCCAAAAACAACCTCTTTACCAGACAGCTCCCCCCTGCGCTGGATCATATCGACAAAACGGGCAACTACCTTGCTTCCGGCAACTTCGACTCGGAAACGTAATTCTAAACCAAATAGTTGGGCGACCGTTTTAATAGCCTCATAAGCGTCCAAAGGTTCGGTAAATTCAACGGTCCTTAATCCGGTAAATTCGACTATTCCTATTTGCCAACGAGTACCACTAAGGACATAATCACCGGCTGTGGATGGTGTCTGGCCATCTAACACTATTGGATCAATTACTTTCTGTTTTCTCAAATCCACAAAAGAGCCCATTGTGTAAAACTCTTTTGTATTATTGATTAGATAAGGCTCAGTCAGGATAAATTCTTTAAATTCCCCGTCCTCTCCTGGTATCACGATTCGTCTGCGAGAGGTTAAAAAGCCCGCCTTTGTATGGTTAGCAGGCATAAAAAACTTAAATGTTTCTACACCTTTTAAATCCTCGAAATGCTCATCATTATAAAAATCTGCCTCGGAAAGAACGGCTAAAATATCATCTGTCCGTTCGTCAATGATATGGATCATTTAAACCGCTCCCTCCAAGTCACTTTTGCTGTAACAGCATCGGCAGGCTGCACCATGATGTTATTAGCACCTTTTTTCAAATTAAAAAAACTAGACCCGAATGTTTTAATCAGTCTAGTTTCGCCGTTTATTCGTATATCGTTTGTCTTGTGATCAATTTCGACCACGTCCCCCGGCTGGACGATGTAAGGGATTCCTGTTTGCTGGTTGATGCGCTGGGATAACACTTCCTGCGCTCTATTCCGGTTCAAAGTTGGGCTGTTTCCGTATTTCATAAAACAAACTGCCACAGAGGCAACGCTCCGGGTAAATAAGCCAGCTGTGTCCAAAAACTTGTATGATATCTCTTCTTCCACACGACCGCCTTCTCCTCTAGTTCGTGCCATTCTTGCAGTAAAGACGTTCCCTTCTTTTT
>NZ_JAANMZ010000057.1 GCF_011250555.1 Bacillus sp. MM2020_4
ATAACCTATATAATAGACAAATGTAGAAAGGGAGAATTTTATTATGCCATTTGTTAATCATGAAAATATACGTCTATACTATGAGATTCACGGACAGGGTGAGCCTTTACTGTTAATTATGGGCCTTGGCTATCATTCTCTATCCTGGCATAGAACATTACCTGCACTAGCGAAACACTTCCAGGTGATTGTCTTTGATAATCGCGGTGTGGGGAAGAGTAGTATGCCAGAGAAACCGTATTCGATCGAAATAATGGCGAATGATGCAAGAGCTGTCCTCGATGCCGCTTCCGTTAAATCTGCACATGTTTTTGGAATTTCCATGGGGGGAATGATTGCCCAACGATTGGCACTTGCCTATCCTGAAAGGGTTCGTTCATTAGTATTGGGCTGTACCACAGCGGGTGGGTCTACCCATGTCCAACCATCTCCAGAGATATCTGAATTAATGGTGGCGCGAGCTGCTCTAACTGGAACCCCTGAAGAAAATGCATGGGCAGCAGCACCTATTGTTTATAGTCAATCCTTTATTCAAAAATATCCAGAATTAATCCAGGAAGATATTGAAAAACGAATTGAAATGGTCACCCCTCCCCACTGCTATTTATCACAATTACAAGCATGTCTTGCACATGATACCTCTAATGAATTAGATAAAATTACGATTCCAACTCTCGTCATCCATGGTGATGCTGATGAATTGGTGCCCTATAAAAATGGAGTAAACCTAGCTGAAAAGATTCAAAGAGCTGAGCTTTTTACTATTCCAGGTGCCGGCCACATTTTCTTCACTGAAGCGACAGATATGGTCAACAACAAGGTTATCCAATTCTTAGGTAGGTAATAAGAAAAGCCGGGAGAACATTCCCGGCTTTTTACTCTATTCGCGTTAATCATATCTGAATTTGCCATTTAAGCTTATGCTAGACCGCCATTCAAAAATATAATTTGCCCATTAATCCAGCGACCAGAGGTTGCCAAATAGGATACTGTGTCCGCGATGTCTTCTGGTGTACCCAGACGTTCAAGTGGTGTTGCTTTAGAAAAATGACCGATTAATTTTTCATCTTTCCCATCTAAAAATAATGGTGTAGCAGTTGGACCTGGAGCCACGGTATTTACTGTAATATCTTTGCCACGTAATTCGCGAGCTAATATCATGGTAATGGATTCAACTGCGGCTTTACTTGCAACATATGCACCATATGTTGGTAATTGTGTGCGGGTAACAGAAGTGGATATATTGATTATTGCACCGCCTTTTCGAACATGTCTTGCTGCTAGTTGGGATATGACGAAAGTTCCGCGAATATTTGTATGGTAAATTTTATCCAAATCAGCTAAATTCAGCTCTGCGATAGTGCTAAGTAACATGATACCTGCCGTATTGATTACGACATCAATACCACCAAATCTTTCTTCAACCCTATCGAAAACTTCTTGCATTCCTTTTTCATCTGCAACATCTCCACCAACACATATGGCTTTCCCTCCTTGCTTTACAATCTCATTCACTAGAGCATCTGCTTTTTTCAAATTTCGTGAAAAATGCACGGCAACCGCAAATCCATGCTCAGCCAATTTTTTAACAATAGCTTGCCCAATACCGCCAGTTCCACCTGTAACAAGCGCAACTCTCAAATCGTGTGTATCAGTAGATAATTTTGACATGATGATTTCTCCTTTATTCATAGTAGTTGGTTACAATAAATAAATATTGTAACTTTTACACAACATTATTATACATCGCTTAGTTACAATGTCAACGATTTGTAACTTTGTGATGAATCACTTATAATAAGGTATAGAAATCACTAGGAGTGTTTAAAATGGCTATTCTTACAAAAGAGAAGATCTTCGCCGTTACGGAAGGAATGATACTGCGAAAAGGAGTACAAAAAACGACTCTCTCTGATATTGCAAGAGAACTCGGTGTTACTCATGCAGCATTTTATAAGCATTATAAAAATAAAGAGGATTTGTTGCAGCAACTTGCACTGAGGTGGTTAGAGACTACTTCCACGGAATTAGTAGAATGGGAAGCCCCAAAAGGTATTAGTTCTGCTGAAGCGCTTCACGAATGGCTTTGGCTTTTGGCTTCTACAAAGAAAAAGCTTTATCATGATGATGAACGGATGTTTCGCTTATATACGGATTACCTTGAAAGTACTCAAATTCTCGTTAAGGAGCACTTAGAAAAATTAGCACTAAAAGTGGAATCCATTAGTGGAGTAAAAAAAATGGGCCAAGCTATACTGACGGCCTTTGTATATTTCCATAATCCATATTTTGCAGACAGATGGGATAATGAGTTTTATAAGGAGACTTTTGAAGATGTATGGGGACTAATCGCTAACAAACTACTATAAGTTTTTTAACGATACTGCCCGATAATCGTGTTCTTCTTTCACATTCACATCTCTGATAGTAAATTTTTTTAAAACAGGTGCTCTTCCCTGGCACGAACGTGAAATAGGCGCGATAATTTTAGATCATCGCGCCCGTTAAGGCTATATTGCTACTGGGACGGTTTTTAACGATTTTCATGACTTAAGATACTTCTTTCCATATACGTGTGGATCGCGAATTCTATTTTCCTTGTATAGAGAATATCTGCTCAATTTCTTGAAGCTCTGCAGCAGTTAGTTGAATCTGTAAGGTTTTTAGATTGTGGAGTACTTGGTCAGCACGCTTTGCACCAGGAATAATGACGTCGATACATGGACGGGACAGATACCAAGCAAGAATCACTTGGGAAACTTCCGCACCCTTAGTTGCTGCAATTTGACGAACTCGCTCAATCTTTTCTAAGTTTTTTTCGAAAACACCTGCTTGAAATTGCGGTCTTTTTCGATTTTTTTCACTAATTTCCGTTTCTTGCTTATATTTACCTGTTAATAACCCAGAAGCTAAGGGATAAAACGGCACAAAAGAAATTTGCTGTTCGGTAACGTAGGGAAATAACTCTTTCTCTGCACCGCGGCTTATCAGGTTGTATTCCCCTTGGTAGACATCCACATAGCCATCTTTGTTGGCTTCTTTTAATTGCTGAAGGGAGAAATTTGACACGCCGATGGCTCTGATCTTCCCTTCATCTTTCAATTGCTTCAACGCACCAACCGCTTCATCTTTGGGTGTATCTTGGTCAGGAAAATGAATATAAAATAGGTCTATGTAATCCGTTTGAAGCCGTTTTAAACTCTCATCGACGGCTTGTTTTAAAAAAGCAGGTGAGTTATCTAAGATCATATCATGACCATTTACTTGATGTGCTGCTTTGGATGCAATGACAATTTCTGAACGATTTCCCCTTTCTTTCACAACTTCCCCAATGATTTCTTCCGATCGCCCCAGACCATAAACATACGCTGTGTCTAGAAAATTGATCCCATGTGTTAGACCTGTTCGGACCAATTCCCTGCCTTCTTCTTCATCTAAGTTTGGAAAAAGATTATGTCCTCCAACGGCATTGGTTCCAAGACCAATTGGATTAACAACTAAATCGGTTTTCCCCATTCGAGTATGTTTGGTCATTCATTTTCAGCTCCCTTATTTTACTAATTTGATGATAACAAACTTTTAGAAGAGAAAACAAAAGTAATGCTTTTATTTATTTTCTATAACCGTTTTTACTTATTGGCCCATAATGGAAAGGTTGGTAAAATTTATTTACCCCGTTTCCTCCTTGGTTATAGCACTAATTAATGAGCTATCTGGGGAAGATACTTTTATTACCAAGACACCAAAGGGGGGACACGAAATGGAAAAACAAATAAAACAGCTTCAAGAACAAACGGAACACAAAGAAATAGTAAAATATACGCAGCATGTGCTCGAAGCCATTGATAGATTAGTGGATGAGCATCGACGGATCGTATCTTCAAACTCACTAGCTGGGATAAAACCAAATGGGAATAAAGAACATACTTTTTATCGAAGTATGCGTGAGGTAAAACGGATCCTTTTCGTGGAATTAGAAAAAACCATTGAGGATTTTAATCATATTGGCGACAAACATTATGTGAGAAATTACCCAGATGGCGTAAATAAGTAAAAAGGCAATGGGAAAGAATTATCCTCCTTTCCCATTTTGACTCTTACTCTTTTTTGGTTTGAATTTTCCCGAAAAGTAGTGCGTTATAATAGGTTTCGTCAATGAAATAGTGGTCCCTTAATTCACCTTCTACTTCATAGCCATTCTTTTCGAGAATCCTTGCAGAGCCAACATTTGCATCCACCACGCTTGCATGAAGTTTATGCAGGTTAAGGGTTTCAAATGCATAATCACTTATCAATGCCACACACTCCGTACCATAGCCTTTGCCCCAATGGTCACGGTGAAAAACATAGCCGATTTCAGCTTGGTTTGCTTCATGATCAAAATGGAAGATCATCGCTGTCCCGACAATTTCTTGTGTTGATTTTTGAACAATGGATGCATATAAATGTGTACCTGCTGCCTCACGGTTTATCATCGTTTCAATGTGTTTTTTCGTATCGTCCAAACTGTTCATTAAACTCCAGCCAATAAAACGTGATACTTCTATATCTGATGCATAGTCATGGATTTCTTCTGTATCAGCTGTGCTTAGTTCCTTAAAGGCGATATGTTTTCCTGCTAATGAATGAAATAACTGTTGCTTCATTATGTTCTACACTCCCAAACAATTAATGCCACCCTTCACTTCTTGCCTTCCATAGTTAAATAAGGGCATTCAATTTATCATACATGTTTCAGCTATAATTTGAAACTTTCCTTTCCAATTCATCCTTTTGACGGAGATGATGACGAAAATGCATTTCAACCAACTTATACCACTCTTTTGCATTCAACCAGCCAAATCCGCCATGTTCAACTTTATGATTTGGGTTTATAGAATCCACTTTAGTTTCCCAATGACTCCATCTTTGCATTAATTGATCCATTCTGATTAGTAGGTTTTCCTTGCTGTCTGAATTATTTGGTGGCGAATTGAGTTCATCCGGTAATCTTATTTTGATAGGCGGAAACCCACCGTTCTTAAATAATTGCTCACCAAATAGGGTCTTCCCAAGGGGTTGCTCCTCCATTAATGTTGTACATGTTTCCATATTATCAAGATATTCGTGGGCAACAACCATTAAATGGTCATACATCTGTCCAATAGACCAAATCCCCTCTTCCGAGATCGTTCTAAGCTGCTTCAATGAATAATTGTCAAGATCACTTTTAAATCTACTAAGCAGGTTATTATCACTCAATGATATTCTCCTTTATCATAAGGATCCGAGAAGCAATCCCCGTTCTTTAACTCTAGCTCCTTTTAGCCAACGAAGTATAATTACTCTATGCCTTTATTTTTTCCAATAACTACTGTTGCATCCCATTCTTCATTTCTTGCTATTTTAGTTGTTAATCCAGCATTAGCAAAAATTTCATAGGTTTGAGCGGCCTGCATTTTACTCGTCTCTACCAATAGATACCCTCCAGAGGCAAGCCATTTGGGAGCCTCCTCCGCAACCTTTCGCTGAAGGGCTAGTCCATCCTTTCCCCCGTCAAGTGCTACTTTGGGTTCGAATAAGCGGGCCTCCTGGGGAAGTAGTCTTATTGCATCAGTAGGAACATACGGTGCGTTTGCCACGATTATGTTTACATGACCTTTTAATGTATGGGGTAATGCATGATACAAGTCTCCTTGATAAACGTGACCACCTATGTTCGTTATGTTGCCGGAAGAACATTTTACTGCGACAGGATCAATGTCAACGGAGTGTAATCGAATCTTACTCGAGCCGGTTGCTAGCGCAGCACCGACAGCACCAGATCCACAACATAAATCAACAACAATATCAGACATGTGGGTCAACGCTTCTGCCTGCTGGACCAGAAACTCGGTACGTTTACGCGGAACAAAAACTCCCCGTTCTACTTCAATCCGCAACCCACAAAACGTTGTAAATCCAAGTACGTATTCAAGTGGTACGCCACTGGCTCGTATTTCTACCATGTTCATCAAATTCTCGATACTGCCAGCCTGTGAGATAAGTAACTGTGTTTCTACTTCAGCAAAAACAAAACCCTCCATCTGTAGTCGGTCGATTATCCTTTTTTCCGTCTCATTATCTAAAAAGAATGGACTGTTCTGTCTTATGAATCCCACCACTTTCGAAAAATGTAAGGTTGTTTACTATCTATATTCTAGAACTAAAAGAAATTTCCTTCTTTACCAAACATGTCCCTACTATATAGGAAGAGCAAACAAAAACTTTGAATGCTGCACTTTTTATCTTATGCTGCCAATTTCACATAAAAACAAAGGTACTTAGGATGTACGATAAAAATAGAAATGAATATCAGAAAAAATGAAAAACCCATATCGATAAAGATATGGGTTTTTCTGTTCATTGATCCATTTCACATTTGGTTCATATATTGCTTAGTTTAGGCCAGCTTTTGTTAATCCGTACGCTTTGTCAGCTGATCCTGGTACCGTTTTGAAAGCAACATTAATTCGGTTCCAAGCATTAATTCCCATAATTGAGAATGTAAGATCTGATAATTCCTTTTCTGAAAACTGACCACGAACACGGTCATACATGTCATCAGGTACACCATGCTCAGGTATCTTTGTCAAGATTTCTGTCCATGCTAATGCCGCACGCTCACGCGGACTAAATAGCGTTGATTCACGCCAAATTGCAATGTGGTAGAGACGAAGCTCTCTCTCACCATGCATTTTAGCTTCTTTAACATGCATATCTAAGCAAAAGCCACATCCATTCATTTGAGAAGCTCTGATGTGAACTAAATGACGAATTGATTCTTCAATTGAACTTTCCTTCTCTTGCATGCTAAGTTCCATCAACTTTTTAAAAAATTCTGGTGATTCTTTCATATAATTAATACGTTCAGTCATAATTGGAATACCTCTCTTTTCCTTATTAATTGTAAGTATCATATAAACATGTAACTGTAAATACACAACAAGAAGATCGAACAGTAAAGATTATTAGCGAAATGAAAGTAACTAATCAGCATCATCTTTACCTGCATTTGCCTTTAAATTAATAACGATTCCCCCTTTATTAATACAAATTGTTTCATTCAGATGAAGTATTAGTTGTTCTTATGGAAGCAGCTAATCTTATGTAACACTGCTACCTTTATTTCTCCATCTACACTCATATAACGACTAAGTGATTCATTCTGTGACAAGATGCTCAATTAAAAGAGTTTAAAAAAATGGCTATCTCTTTCGAATATCAGGTTAACGTTTTTTTTATTTTTACGTTTTACATTTTTGGAAAGTATTTGGAAAAGGTATATATATTAAAAATTTATTCGAGAAAAAATAATATACTTTTGTCACAAAATTGCTCCTGAGCTCGTTTAATATGTTGGGTATGCTATGAATTTATTAGAAAAGAATGGAAGTGGAAAAATGCAAGAGATGTACAAAAAATATAAAAGGCTACTATTTAAACTCGCATACCAATTGACAGGATCGGTTTCAGATGCGGAAGATGTTGTCCATGACGTGTTTATAAAATTATATGAAGTACCCCCGGAGAAGTTGGCTGAACCTAAAGCGTATCTTTGTAAAATGGTAACGAATCGTTGTCATGATTTACAAAAATCAGCGCGAAAGAAGAGAGAACAATATTTTGGAGAATGGCTTCCTGAACCCTTGTCTAATTCTCAAGAGGATTCAATGGACTCAGTTATCCGTGAAGATGAATTGTCTTATGGGATCCTTGTGCTACTTGAAAAGCTTACACCAACGGAACGTGTCGTTTTTGTCCTTCGTGAAGCACTTAGCTTTGAATATCAAGAGATAGCAGAAATCATACAAAAAAGCGAAGCGAATTGCCGTAAAATATTCAGCCGTGCAAAAGCAAAAATGGGGATCGATGCTGAAGAGGAAGTTCATTTGGAAGCTGTTTCTCAAGATTTAGTTCATGATTTTATCATAGGACTCAAAAATGGGAACCTGAATCAGGTCATTTCTATGCTTGATCAAAATGTTGTACTGGTCTCAGACGGTGGCGGCAAAGTAACAGCTGCTGTTGAACCAATTGAAACACGAGATAATGTTGCCGAGTTTCTGTTTGGCCCCGTACGTCGTGCATCAATGGTTGAGGGAGTATCGCATATTGAAATCAGTCAAATTAACGGTCAACCCGCGCTTATTCTTCGTTCAAACGAAGGTATTCATACCGTGGGGATGATTCATGTCGAAAAGAATATGATTCGCAATATATATATTGTCCGGAACCCAGACAAGCTGAAACATGTAGGAATATAAAACAAATAGCTTTCGGATCCTCATTGAACTATGACCCGTAAGCTGGATACCTTTTACAAAGTATCCAGCTTACGGGTCTATTTGGTATGAATCAAGCTAGAAGATCTAGAAGATATATGTGACCATAAATCTATAACTTTGGAGTTTGCAAGATCGCTATCTGTGCTAACAACAAATCGTGCAACAGGATGTCCCGTAAATCACTAGTTGTATTTTTTTAAGCAAGCAGCTAACATGGATTTTTGGACATTTCTTTATTTAGTACGATTTACTTTACTATCCGGTGTAAAATCCAGCTAAAGCGATAATTAGCCCTTCGCTAGTTTAAGGAGTGCATTACATAATAATACGACTCATTTTTTTTCAATCAAATATTGAAATCCATACAAGAAAAAAGCTTTATAATAAAAATACAAAAAGAATTGAAAGTTATTTATTTTTTCTAATTTATACAATTTTAATTTAGTGAAAAGCCACGTTAAAGGAAATGTAAAAGTAATCCCTACTATCGCATTTAACAAAAGAAATTTTTTGAAATTCCCATATGACCATTTTAATGTACATAAAGCCATTAACTGCATGGGACCTATAAGAAAAGGGATTTCATTACGAATAGAGGAACGGGGATTATTATAAAAGATCCACCATTTTCGTCGTTTACCAATTTGAAGGTCTAAACTAGTTAATAGTATGGAAAGAATACTGGCTGGGAAAAATCTCTTGAGAGTTCTCCGTCCTAACAACGGGTAAATAAGCCATGAAACGATAATCATTGAAATATTTAGCAACATCTGATTTTTCCTTGACATAGTAATAGCCCCTTTTAAGCAAATTATTTAACTTATTTTTACCTCCCCATTAACAGATTATCCACTCCATTAGTTGAACAAGAACCGTTCCCTCTAGCGCAGGTATATGTACCTTAGCTAGACAGATGCTTATACATTAGTCCATAGGTTGTTATAAAAATTTATAACACAAAGGTTTAGATATGAATTTTGAGTAAAAAGATGACCAAATAGTTCTTCTTTTAATTCTAAATTATATCTAAAAAAACGACCCTATTTGATTCCATTTAATATTTCGAGGGTTTAAATTCTAAATTCTAAATTATTTACACTATTGGATTCAGATTATTAATATTTAATTGACTTACTAGTTACCGGTGGTTCATTAAACCAACCTTTTTTAACCAATAGTTTAAACCCTTTTTCTGAAAAACTTTGGACCTGTTCTATTAATTCATGTAGTATTTTGACATGATTCCTCTTATAACTAGATACAGCAGCGTTTTGTAAATTTATGATTCCAATAGGATTTAAATACATTATTAGATTTGTCATTAACTTATCTGAAAATGGAGATTCATGGACCTTATGAACGAAGCTCTCTAGTCCAGTTGTAGTACTAACACCGTTTTCCCTGAAAATATCCGATAAAGTAGCAGCTTGATGAAATGCTAATTTCTTGCCCTCATTAAATAGTCGCTTTGACTCATCATCTTTTACCACATCAGCAAAAGCAGCGCATAAAGCAACACCAACATTATTGCATTGAAGTGGACTGCACATATGTACCAATTCTACTGCATTAAGTGGTCTCAATTGTGTAGATACAACCTTAAACAGTTTACTCTCTCGTTCATGTGCTTTCATGTATAAAAATGGGCTGTTTTGTAACAAGTTCTTTTCTTTTAATAAACCTAGAAGCGATTCATCAATTTGAATAAGCTTAATGAGGACTTCACTAAAGAATTTCTTTGCATTCATATCCGTTAGTTCTGAATATTGAGAAGCGAGGATCCGCATCCCATTTCCGGTAATATGCTTAAGAACTTCAATGATTAATGGATCGGTAAAAAGCTTTACTGAGGAGTTAGATAAATCTACTTCGCTGAAAAACGGCGTTTCATTGTAACCGCAATCATTCAATATCTTTGTAGCCTCTTTTTCTTGAAATGTAGATAATGAATAAATTTCATCTAGAATACCTCTCAAATCTTGGTCCTCAGCAGTGTCGATAAGATTTTTCAAAATAATATTTACCATATTTGAACTTGATTGTAGATACCAAAGAAAGCCGAACTCATTTACGTTCATATAATAGGCTCCTTTATTATTTATTTTCTCTTATTAGAATGACAAAAATAGTGGTAATTATTCTATCCATGGAATGATTACCAACCCCAAGGTTATCCATCACTGTGGCTTTAGTAGGGAAGCCTATTATTCATTTATATCTAATCCAGATAACTTTAAAGAAAGTTCATCTACTACTAAAAATACACAACCAAAAACGGTTCTGTAATCGATAAAGTCCCCTTTAACTTCAACATTTATCTCGATAATATTCCTTTTATTATGTATGTTCTTTTCTTCAAATTGATTAAAATTAATACTTGTAACAGATACACTAATTTCCTCTAAGGATTTTTTTAGCTCTCTTTCAAATAGTGAAGAATGAAAGTTTTCCCTAAAGAAAATTCGAATAGTAAATTTCATTTCAACTTCTCCTTTCCTTATGATTTGCCAAATCTTCCTTACCTAACCCTTTTTCCATTTTTTCCTGACCTGCGTGACTATGAACATAATCGGGATATATCCATAAATAAAATAAAAACCGATGTCTGAATAAAATTCAGACATCCATCGAAATAGGCTACGTTCCTTCATAAAATACTCTACTATCAGAAATCCGACCAGAAAAGTAAGTAAGCTCGCACGCGGTTTGATCTGAAAAATGCTTTTCATTCCACGGCATGCGCTCCATAATCTTAAAGATATACCCGATAAATTTTTTATCAACCACAATGAAATCGCAAGATATTCTACTCTCTGGAATACAGGTCCCTCAATAATCTTGAGCATATTAAGTGTTGGCCAAGAGATTTCTCGCAGTTGCCCTTCACTGAAATACATAAATGTTATGATAATGATCATCAAATACAATAATGTAACAAAAAGCGCCATCAAATGTGCCCATTTTTTAGATTTAGCTGGTGATTTAATAAATGGGTAAAAGAGCAAAAGTGATTCAAATCCCAGGAATTGATATACCATGCTTTTAGAAGAGAGCAATATGTCGGTTATTGAATGGTTAAAAAGAGGCATCAAGTTTAACGGATGTGTATACGGCAAAACTGACAAATTCTCTGGAATGATAAAAATAAGTGTCATTAGGAATCCGAAAAAACTTAGTCCTGTAATGGTCCGAAAACCGCCTGATACGGTATAGTATATAAATGACACTAAAATGGTGCTGATAGGTAAAATTTTCATTGATGGAAAAACCCAGATTTGAATAACTTCAATATAGGCGTTGAATTCAATGTAAGCACCGAAAAAAAAATAAAGAACGATGGTGAAATTGATTATGTTCCCTACAATTTTCCCGAAACTTGTTTTGTTGATATCAGTTATATCAAGTCCTTCTTGATTAGAACTCAAAATTTTATAAATCATCCATAAAATTAAATGAATACTTATCCCTACTAATACAACAGAAATATAAGCATTATATCCAGCATGTTCGGCCAATTCACGTTGGAAATTCAGAACTCCGACCCCGACCATGCTAACATACATTAAAGGAGCAATTAAAAAGGGAGATATTAAGTATTTTTCGTCAACAGCATTTTTCATATGCGAAACACCTCACTTACTAAACTGTACTCCCAGACATCGTTCAAGCACTACCAGTATTGGCAATTTCAACCTGAACACTTACTGCTGTTTTTATTACTTGATACATTTTTTCGAAATCTGAAGCACTCCATTTCTTCGACCGACTTCTTACTAAGTCGCCCATGCCGACTGGATCCACCTTATTTTCTTTCAATAGGGAAAGGAATTTTTCCATGTCTTTTTTTAAATAAGAAGCAATCGTTTTTTCAAGTTGTGTAAGCTGCTCTTCTGATCTCAAATCCATCCAATCCGGTACATCCTGAAGTTCTGTCACCAATTTCAACTGAATTGAAATGGAAGGGATTGGATTAACTTTATTCACATTATAGTTTGCCTTTGAATACAAGCTTCTCAATAAAATATAATCATCACTTTGTTTGTTTGATGTCTTTCCTGCGACTGGAACCTTGTAAGTCCCATTCTTTGAGTTCTGAATAAGCATTTTTAATAAGAAAGCGTCCTTCATACTGATTTCCGTTATCTTTTTATCACTTCTAAATAAAGCTAGACCATCGATTTTTACCTCTCCTTTATCTATTTTAAAATATGGTAAAAACATGTCTCGTCCTTCACCATATAAATTAAAAAGGGATACATGAAGGTTCATCATCGGTAAATTTCCGTTTTTCATGTTTTGCTCAATCATGTCCGATAAGAAAAACGGTTCATGGAATTTTTTGACGACTTCCAACAGTTCCGAAGTGTCCCGCTCCACGACTCCAAGTTGAAGCATCGATGAAATTTTTGAATCGCGAAGTAAATTATGGACTTCAGTCCTGACACCTTTTTCTGCATGCGTTTTTCCGAATAACACCATCCTAAGCTGACCCTTTTCAAGGAGACGATTTGTCCGAGTATCTAGTCGTGGCAGAATACTATTAATAGTGTTGGATTCTGTATGTAAAATTTCGAGTTCCGTTTTTTCCTGTTCATTATAGTGGGAAATTAAAGCGGCGCTTTTTATGCCATTCGCAGCGGTATCAAAGCTAACGACATGGACAAGACAAATCTTATTCACAATTTTTGAATTGGTACACGCCGTTAAAATTGCGCACAAAATGACAACCAGAACAATTTTCCTCCTAATCATAATGGCCCTCTTTCATCATTTATTCTTCATCAAGATCATTTTTCCGTATAACTGTTTTAGGCAAATACCTAACTGAAGATCTTGGTCTTAAATGTTGAGGTCGTTTATTCAGAAATTGAAAGGATGAACGTATAAAACTGTCTTTAAGGTCCATAGTTCTAAATGGGAAAATCGGAACAATGTAAGGAGACCCTAATGATTTTAAACGAATAAGATGGACAAGCAGAAAACCCAAGCCGATAAATATACCAATTCCACCCCATATCGCTGATAGAATGATGATAGGAAAACGTAAAAATCGTATCGCATTTGACATTTTATATATCGGTGTTGTAAAAGAGGTTAAAGCCGATAACGCGACAAGAATGAGTAAAATATTACTTGTTAAAGCTGCTTCGACTGCTGCTTGACCGATAACAATTCCTCCCACAATACCTAAGGTTTGGCCAATTTTTGTTGGTAATCTGGCCCCTGCTTCTCGAAGAAATTCGATGGTTATTTCTAAAATAAGCACTTCAAAGAAGGGTGGAAAAGGAACATTCATTCTGGAAAAAATAAGCGGGCTAAGCAAATCTTTTGGAATGACTTCATAATGGTATGTAGCTATTGCAACATACATTGACGTGGCAAACAAAGAAAAAATGACACCAAAGATACGAATTAATCGAAAAAATGATCCTAATATCCATGGCAAATAATAATCTTCCGGGGAAATAAAAAAATCAAACAATGTGGAGGGCCCCGTAACAACATAAGGGGACCCGTCGCTAATGATCGCGACTTGTCCGTTAATAAGTGAATACACCACTCGTTCCCTGCGTTCTGTAGAAGCAAATAATGGGAATGGCGTTAAAGAATTGTCTGATATCAATTGGTCTAATACGGACGAATCAAACACGACATCGTGATCAATATCAGTAAGCCTTTGCTCTACCGTTTGAATATACTGTTCATTTGTCACGCCATCGATATAAATAATTGCGACTTTTGTTTTTGAAGTTGTTCCAACCATAATTTCTTTTATAATTAAATTTGGAATATTGATTTGTAGTCTTAGCAAACCGATGTTTGTATCCAGGTCCTCTATGAAACCGATTTTAGGGCCGACGACGCTAAACTCGTTTTCCGTATCATTGTTTTCTCTCAATCCATGATTGTCGGCTAAATTAACCAACGCGCACTTTTGATCGTTTACATGAAGTTGAACAATCGCATAACCTTTCAATAGTTTGGATTGAATCTTTGTTATATCGTTTGAAATCTCTATATCATTAATGGGAAGCCAGGCCTTAATATCCTCGATTTCTTTGATTTCGGAATCCAGTGAGCGATTTTGTAATACAAGAATCAAATGTTGCTGCATCCACTTCGCATCAATTAAGGTACTATAATAGGAAATAATCACTTCTCGTTTACCAAGTAAAATCGCTGTTGACTTAAAGTCACTCGATTGTCCGGATAATGTTAATAATTGATCGAGGCTTTTAATTTCTGATTTCATTGCGAATAAATCCTTCCCCTAGCAGAAATATCCAAATTTTCTTTATAGATCCATGTTATTTTTTGTAAAAAGGTCTTTTTTATACATAGGTGGAATTACAAATAATTACGACTGATCAAGGACGGTGAGCATTGAGCTATACGGAGTTCAATCGAGCCATTGGATGGGTACTGGCGGTTAAGGGAAAAGCGTTGTGGTATCCAGTAACGGGATCATGTCGCTGCTGACCGCTACTGGCTGTTTCAAATCCCCTACACTTTGAAGTAAGAACAGTTTTATGAGAATATATCAGACGTTTGCTTCGATTATTCTAACATTGTGCATGAAAAGTGGCGCAAGGATTCATCTCCCTTGCGCCGCTACAGATGCTTATATTATATTTATTCGACCCACTTCACCACATCGTCTAACGGTCTGCGTATTTTTGGCCTCGGTTCTTTTTTGCGATAACCGAAGGCAAGCATGACCGAGATGGTAAAGTGTCCGTCCTCCAACAGCCCTTCTTCGTCCAGCAGCTGATTCATTTTCTCAATGTCAAAGCCTTCGATCGGACATGAGTCAATGCCGATTTGCGCCGCAGCCGTCATCATGTTCGCAAGCGGTATGTACGTCTGCTTGATAGCCCAATCAGTAAGAAAGCGTTCATGTTCCAGGAGCTTGAAGTCATGTTTTTGGAACTCTTCAAGTATTTCAAGCCGCCTTGTCAGGTGTTCTTTCGGAACGTCTCTGAGCTGCTGCTCCTTCAGGTAGGCGGAGTCATATCTCATATCCAGCGGTGTCCTGGCCAGAATAATAACGAAATGACTGGCCTCTGGTAGCTTGCTGGCCGCTCCATACGAAGAGGTTTTTATTTGGTTCCGAAGCTGTTCGTTTTGAACAACAACAAATCTCCACGGCTCACTGCTATACGAGCTGGGTGAGAGCCGGCCCGTTTCTAAAATAAATTCAAAATCGTCGTCGGAGATGGTTTTGCTTGGATCGAATTCTTTCGTTGCATGCCGAAAACGATGAGCTTCCAAAATTTCTTCCTTGGTTATTGTCATGATAGATTCTCTCCTTCTTACCTTATATTTAATATTCATGCATATATGGATATGTCAGGTCTTTTCGTGAAGCAAGATAATTATACTTGTGATATCCAATTTTAAAGCCGCACTTCTTCAGACTTGTTTTTCCCATAATTGTTTATTCTACTCACAAAAGAATGATGTAAAAATCGTTACAGTTTTCTTAGTTCCCACAAAATTTCTTCCGGGCTTTGACGCTGCATGAAATTCGGATTGACATAGGAGGAGCGAATAATGGCACTCTCATCAATCATGAAAGTAGCCGGTACCGGCAAAACCCATTTCGAGGTATTGTTGTACTCCGCAAGGTCGAGTCCGATACCTTCCATTACTTCCCTTACTCCCGGCGGAACATCAAAGAGGAGATTGTACTTGGCTGTTACCAATCCGTTCGGATCGCTAAGGACTTGAAATTCCAATCCTTCCTTTTCCAGAAGGGATAACGAATGATCTGGCTTTTGCGGGCTAATCGCTATAAGCTGCGCGCCTATCGCCTGGATTTCCGGCAATAGCTGCTGGTAAGCCTTTAATTGCATATTGCAAAAAGGACACCATCCGCCGCGATAGAAGACCAGCACAACCGGTCCTTTCGCGAGCTCTTCAAATAAAATTACATCCTGGCCTAGTGCATTGGTTAATTTAAAGTCCATCGCCTTCTCGCCTGGTTGCATCCCGGAAGCGATCCCCGATTTCTGAAGTTCCTCAATCATTTGTCCGATCTTGAACTGCGCTTCAATCGGTGAATTGGCCTTAAACTGTTGTGTGGCCACTTCCAGTTGTTCGGTCAAATTTTGGTTACTCATGGTTCTAAAACCTCCAATATCGAATGATAGCTTGATTATAATTCTAATAAAGTCATAGTTCTGTAATGTAGCATACAGTTCTCAGTTATTTTTGAAATTATGTAAAACAGCAGAACAATGTAATGTAGATGACAGATGTCGTTTCGGTTGGTTCCTCAAAACTCTACACATTGAAAAGCAAAGACCACCGGATTTCCGGTGGTCTTTGCTTTTATTTTAAGGACACATTTCCCAGTAGAACCTGATAAAAAAATTTTCAAATGCACATCTGCCAACTTTTTATTATCAAATGCGATTCATTATTCTCACTTCAGTTTCAACACCCGATTTTGCTTTTCGCGGTACGATCAACCATTGAACCATTGCCAATATCAGTGTGATAAGAATCAATCCCGATAGCGCAAAGTCAAATTTATGTGTCGTATCATTAACCCAACCGACAAAGACCGGTCCGATCGCCCCGATCAAATATCCAACAGATTGTGTCATAGCTGCCCAGGAAATCGCCTCATGGGGATTTGCCGCTTCATCTATCGGCAGCAAGGTCCCTAGAGTAAATAGCATCCCGCAGCCAAGCCCGCATAAAAGGACCGCCAACCAAGGAAGTGTTGCGAAAAGAATTAAGATCAGCCCGATTAGCTGCAAAAATGAGGCTGAAAGAAGCCAGACCAAACGAGAAGGAAAGCGTTTCAGCAGCATCTGAACCACCATTCCGCTCGGTATTTGAATCAAGGCAAACATCGTCAGTAGCATTCCTGCGTAAAAGCGTGAGAACCCCGCACTTTCCATCATTGGCGGCAACCATCCCATCAAGGAATAAAAAACCAAAGCCATAAGTCCAAAATGGAAGGTTAACAGCCATGCCTTTTTATTGCCCCACGGCAACGTCGACTTTTGAGACGATTCCGCTGCCTTTACAATTGGAGAATAGACTTGCTGTTTAACTACTATATACCACACCGGAACAGCTGCGACCGTGAGCAGCGCCCAAAAAGCAAGCGCCAATTGCCATGAGTGTAATTTCATTTGAATAGGAGCGGACAAGCTAGCGCCAAGAGCGGCCCCCAGCGATAAGGCCATAGAGTATAAGGCGATCATCATTGGAATGTTACGGAAAAAGTGCTGTTTGATAAATCCAGATAATAGAGGCCCCATCACAGCTACCCCAACACCTGTCAAAACGGCGGTAAAAAGCAGCATGGGCACGGAATGCACGAGCATTCGCAAAAGTGTGCCTCCCGTTATCACAACCAATGAACAGGCAATCCCACGTTCAAAGCCAATATGTTTGCCGAGTCGAATGGATAGCGGCGAAAGAAAGCCCATACAAAGAACCGGGATAGAGGTTAATAAACTGGCTGTAAATGCATTCATGCCCAGATCTCTTCGAATGACCTCTAGTATGGGCGCGATTGAACTAATCGTAGGCCTCAGATTCAAAGATGCCATAAAGAGGGCAGCGATCGGAAGCCAGTAGGACGACTTTGACGGCATTCTCAGAGACTGTAAGTTTGCTTCACTGTTTCGAACATTCCGGTCACGGGTCCGAATAAACAAGGTTCGAGGGTTCATCGGTTTCATCTTCTTTCTGAAACTTTATATTGGCTATATCCAGGTTAGCAAATAAAAATGGATCCAGAAGATCCACTTTTATTTAAAAATCAACATGTTACAGTTTCTTAGTTCTTGCAATATTTCCTCCATTTGTCCGATCTTGAACTGCGCTTCAATCGGTGAATTGGCCTTAAAATGTTGTGTGGCTACTTCCAGCTGTTCGGTTAAATTTTGGTTTCTCATCGTTCAAAAACCTCCAATATCGACAGATAGCTAGATTATAATTCTAAGAAAGTCGGAGTACTGTAATGTAGCTTACAGTTCACTTTTATTTTTGAAATTGTGTAAAAGGGGAGAAAAATGTAATGTAGATGACAGATGACGAGTCGGTTGGCATGTTAATCTGTAAACGAAACCCCCAGTGCCATTGAGTTATAAAAGGTTTAGATTAACGCCGTGGACTACAGATGTCATTTACAAAGGAGATGAGCCGGTTTGAAAAATAATTTCATCGAATACTGTCTAAACATGGAAGGAGCAATTAAGGATTACCCCTTGGGACACGATCCATTAGCGATAAAAATTGCAGGTAAAATATTCGCTCTTTTTTATGAGGAAAAAGGGTACTTGAACCTAAAATGCGACCCGGTGATTTCGGAAAACTTGAGAGAGGAGCATGAGGACGTTCTACCAGGGTATCATATGAACAAAAAGCACTGGAATACGATTATTCTCGAGGGTTCTTTGCCAGAATCGGAAATCTTTGAAATGATTGATCACTCTTACGATTTGGTTGTCAAAAGCCTTCCTAAGAGCATCCGGGAGTCTATTTAGTTTTACAATTGTTAGATATCTATCTTAC
This sequence comes from Bacillus sp. MM2020_4, assembly GCF_011250555.1. GTDB lineage: Bacteria > Bacillota > Bacilli > Bacillales > Cytobacillaceae > Neobacillus. The sequence continues at coordinate 18,846 of NZ_JAANMZ010000057.1, forward strand.
ATTTGTGTTTCCTCATTAACGCAGATGTCATTTATCAGGGCCTTGGTAAGTGCGATTGAGGATGTAGTGGTTGATAACGAAGCAACCTTCCAGCGTTATTTAAAATCCATTTCGCTAGAGACGGAAGATTGGATCAGCTTATTTAAACAGCTCTTTCAGCTTTCTTTGTTAGATTCAGGTGCCATTAAGCTTAAGAAAGAACGAAACCATGTTGAGCAAAAACGATTGCGGAAAGTCATGACGGCACGATTCGTGTGACAAGTTACCTTGAAAAAGGAAGTACGTTTACTGTCACGATCCCCATTATTAAATGTTAGGTTGGTGTTAGGGATGAATTATAGACTTTTTTTTCAAAAGAAGTTAAATTTCGGCAAAAGACTGATTCGACTGCATCATTCTAATGCCATTTTATTTCTCGTTGTAAGTGTAACAGGTTTGATCCTTTTTTCATCTACCTTTCGTTCCATTTTTCCATCCATCAGAGTATGGATTAGGGATCTTCATATTTGGCTAGGAGTCATTCTTTGTCTACCATTACTATTTTATCTTCCTAAGATGAAGAAGCATCTTGGGACACTTCAAAAAAAGGAAAAGAATCGCCGCAATCTATATCGAATCTTTACCATCTTACTGCTATTGATTGTTTCAGGTTTTTTGTTAACCTTTCATAGACAATTTCCCCCGTATATTAGTTCCTTGTCATTGTTCGTGCATGATATCACCACTTGGATGGGGGTCCCATATGCTATCTATCACAGTATTACCCGCAGTAAATGGTTTAATCGAATAGGGAAAGGAAAACAACCAGAGAACATCTTACAGAAGCCTTACATTATGGATGACCTGAACCCCATTTATAAAAGAAGAACCTTTCTAAAAGTGTTAAGTGGGAGCCTAATCGCAATTACTTTTTTTTCGGGTTTCACCAAATGGATAAAGTCCTATCTCCCTGCAAAGGTGAAAACTGGTATAACAGGTGGTAATCAATTAACGCCATTGCCCGAACCCGCTCCCCAATCCTCCCCCCCTATTGGAGGCGGTAAGAGGGGAGAATTTCGGTATTTTACCGTTACAGAAGCTCCGTATTTAACCAATGAGAATTGGGATTTTACGATTGACGGTCTAGTTGAAACGAAGAAACAGTTTCATTGGAGTGAATTTGTTCAACTTCAGCGGGATGTACAAGTAAGTGATTTCCATTGTGTATCAGGCTGGAGCGTTAATAATATCACATGGGAAGGTATCCCGTTAAAGAAGCTTCTTGAGAATGCAGGTATTAAGAAAGAGGCAAAATACGTAAAATTTCATTCAGCTGACGGTGTATACACCGATACCTTAACCATAAAGCAAGCCATTGAGGAGGATATAATGGTCGCTATGTTGTTAGATGGAAAATTAATTGATCACCAGAATGGCGGTCCTGTTCGATTAATCGTCCCGAAAATGTACGCTTACAAATCTGTTAAATGGTTAAACCGGATTGAACTCATTAAAGATAAACATATTGGCTACTGGGAAAAACGTGGATATTCAGAAAATGCCTGGGTTGGAAAAATATAAAGAATGCTGCAATCCAGCATATTGAAATAATAAATTTTCCGACAATGAACTGCATCGGTCGGGTAAGAATGTGGGACAACCTTTGGCGGGAGCCACAATGCAGACGACTTACGAACGAGGGAATATTTAACCTTACAAATGTATTTACTGATTTGTACGAAAATGCAAAAAAGGAACAATGTTCAAAAATTTAAACGATTTAATTGTTTCAAGGGAACCTACAGTGGTGTAAGAGGGATAAACGGAGGTTAGTCGCCTCCCTCTACCCCTCCTCCAACTCATATAGTTCCTTAGCCAGAACTGTATTAATTTTTAATGGCTTCCTTGTAATAACTTGTTCCTTCTCTAATACTCCTAAAAATAAACTAACAGTTTCTCTTGATGACCCGATCATACTTGCGATATCATGCTGGGTGATTTTGACCCCAACAGTTTGCCATTCCCCACTTCTTACACCAAAACGGTTACTCAACTGCATGAGAAGAAGAACAATTCGATACTTTACATCTTTATAGGCAATACTTTCGGAAATTTGATACATTTCTTTAAGCTTTGAAGTCAAAATGGTAATGAGCTTAATGGCGATGTCTGGGTTTTGACGGATAAAATCCTCAAATCGATCCTTTGTTAATGTACACACAAACGAATCGACCATCGTTTCTGCATAAATTTCAGACTCTGTTAATGAAAAGCTTGATGTTTCTCCAAAGACATTTCCCTCACTTAAAAGATCTACCGTGAATTCCTTTCCTGTTGAAGATACCTTATATAAACGAACCTGTCCTTTTTTCAAGAAAAATAACGACTTTATTTGTTGAGTCGGACTTAAGATTATTGTACCTTTTTTAATAGGAGCGGTTAGCGTCACTTCGTCTAATTTCTTTAATTCTTCTTCCGGTAGTTCACCTAGTAAATTAATGTGTGATAGAAGCCTGAGTTTATCCATGTCTACACTCCTTTGTTATACCGTTTCATAATCATTTCATAATCAAGCCACTCATTATTTTCCAGTAAAACTGGTAGACCATTATCCAATGTTAAGGTTCGGTCTGCATTCATCATTTCTAAGATATTGATTACTTTCACATCTATCTCTAGCTTCGTAAATAGCTTGATGACTTCTTGGCATTTACAACAGCCTGGTAATATATATAAAACCATTTCCCCCTCACTCTTTCTCTTCTTCATTAGTTGTCTAGTCCTCTAAAGTTGCAGCAAACAATTTGTCTTTATGGTCAACATTATTTTACACATTTACTTTAAATATAAATGTAAGATACCTTACATTATATTGTCTTTATAATGAATTAGAAAAGTGACCGGTTGTGTTAACCTTATATCGTAGCTCATGGTGCCCTTTTTGTATTAATCTAACCCACACATATCCTCCTAAGTGGTACCCAAAAAGCGCCTCAGGCCCGAAAAGCAACCCATTCCAAATATTACAGAATCCAATCTCATCACCTCAAAAAAATACAAATCAGGGCCAATTGATTACAAGAAGCCTGATTTGCATCATTCTCAATCTTTATATTCTAGCTTCATATACGCCGTATAAATTTGACTGTTGCTTTTTAGAATAAACGTGGATGTATTTGGATTATAGTCCACTTTTAGATCTTCACCAAATAAATGGTCTGACTTATATCCCAGTAGGACTGGTTTAAAGTTGGTTGAAAGGAATTGTTCGTTTGTTTCTGGACTCAGTTCCTTCATCCCAACAAACGTTACCCAATCTGCTCCTATGGAGCATCCACCTAAGCTAGGATTTAACTGATACGCCTGTGCGGGCTCCTGACTAAGTCTTTCCATTGCTCTTTCTGAAAATAGAACGTTCATGGTGTTGTCCTCCTTTCCATGCAGATCTTTAATAAAGCTATACAAATCATAGACATTCAGAGCCATCAAATGATCTGATTATTTTCCCATATCCGGTTAGCGCCTCTCCTGGGTTTCATGAAATGTACCACGGTTAGCCGCCTTCAGTGACTCGCCAAAGGCAAACACAGAAGCGCCCAGCAAGACGAGATCCTTCAACAGAAATTGACCTGGGGCCACAGAAAGGGCGGGGAATCCGAGGCTCGGCTCGAAGACCCCCGGCGTGGAGACCATGAAACTCAGTGTCGTCAGAAATAGAATGCAGGAAAGAAACGCTCCAACAGCTGACAGCTTTGCAGACACAAAGCGGCTGAGGATGAGTAAACCGACTAATAATTCTAATACGCCCAATAGAGAAGAAAACGTACGAATTGAAAAATAGTTGTAAAGCCATCCAAGTACTGGGCTGTTGCTTACAAGAGGGGCAATTCCCATAGCCTCATAGGCCGTGAATTTCATCGCGCCAATCCAAATATAAACGATGGCCAGTGCAATAAATAAACTCTTTGTTCCGATGATCTCAATTTTTTCACCGAAAGCTTTAAATAACTTGAACATGAACATTTCCTCCTCCGCCATTAGCGATAGTAAGTTTGTTATTTACCGAAAGACTAAAATTATAAACCACTACTTCACAATTATCGCAAGCAAAAGCCTTCACTTGCTCGATATCACCTTCACAAACACTACAAACTACTGTAAATACTTCGATTAATCTTTTTGCTACTTTAATTCACTCCTTTTATATGGTACAACCCCGAAACGATGGTTACTTCTCAATATTTTTTTAGGGTTTAGATATGCCTATTTAATGCTTCCTCAAGTGTCTCCTTAGACTGCAAACCTACCAAAGTATCTACAAGCTTGCCATCTTTCATGACTAGTAGAGTCGGAATACTCATGATACCAAATTTGTTGGTTGTTTCTTGGTTTTGATCGACATCAATCTTTACAATCTTAACTCGGTTCCCCATGTCTTGATCAAGCTCTTCAAGAACGGGTGCAATTATTTTACAAGGTCCACACCAAGTGGCGAAAAAATCAGCTAAGACTATTCCATTGGTAGTTTCCGCTGTAAATGTTTGATCGGTCACGTTTAATATTGCCATCTCTTATCCATCTCCTTTAAATCCGTAATAGTCTTTTCCTCTTATTTAACCTACTAATAATTTCAATAGCTTTTGTTGGCTCAAGGTGTGTTATGTAGTCTGGTATACGAAGGTAAAGCTGAATGATACGTTATTTGTCAATCATATAGGTTGCCTGAATCCGTAGCATAGCTACTTCAGTATCGTTATAGCCAATAAGATCTAGTCCAAGAGCACCTTTTACTCATTTAGCTTTTACTTTTTCCAAGAGCTCTTCTACATACTTCTGGACACTTTGTGCGGCAATGCTACCATCACCAGTTGCAGTTACAATTTGACGTAATGTTTTTTCACGAACATCCCCTGCAGCAAAGATACCTTCCACCTTTGTTTCCATTCGATCATTTGTCTCAATGTAGCCCATTGAATTCGTGATCCCAAGTTTCCTAAATGATGCGGTTAGTGGAACCATTCCGACATAGATAAACACACCGTCTATAGTAAACTCTTTTTCATCGCCATTTTCCGTCGAAACAAGCGTCACCGAGCCTACTTTTCCATTTTGTTCATTAATGGTTTTTACGGATGTATTAAACATAACCTCAATTTTTTTATTATCAAACGCACGTTGCTGTAGAATTTTCTGCGCTCTGAATTCATCACGGCGATGAACAATTGTCACCTTATTTGCGAAGCGAGTTAAGTATACACCCTCTTCAACAGCAGAGTCTCCCCCCCCCACTACCACAAGGTCCTTGCCTTTAAAAAAGGCTCCATCACAGACTGCACAATAAGATACACCACGTCCAGCTAGCTCTTTTTCACCAGTTGCACCCAGCTTTTTATATTCCGCACCGGTTGTAATGATCACAGATCGAGCTTTATATTCTTTTGAAGTGGTTTTGACCGTTTTATATTCCACACCATCTTCAATGCTTTTAATATCTCCATATGCATATTCAGCACCAAACTTCTTTGCATGCTCAAACATCTTGTTAGAAAGATCAGGCCCTAGAATATGATCAAATCCTGGATAATTTTCAACCTCTTCTGTATTGACCATTTGTCCACCGGGAACTCCTCTTTCAATCATTAAAGTTGAAAGATTGGCACGAGAAGTATAAACTGCAGCTGTCATACCAGCTGGGCCCGCTCCAATAATAATCACATCATAAATTTTTTCACTCGTCATCTTATCCATCTCCTTTTTCATTAAAACAACTTTGAAAGTCTAATATGAATGGTCTATTGTCTTACTTAAGGAGTATAAACTAACTTGGTATATAAAAATGTTAGATGGCTAACAT
>NZ_JAANMZ010000058.1 GCF_011250555.1 Bacillus sp. MM2020_4
CTGGGACAATATCGATAGGAATATTACTTCCTTCTGGAATATCTTGATTTAAATTGATTTTCACTCCGTCATAAATAAAGCTATTTTTTGAGATAATTATCTTTGTATCATTTATTACAACGTAACCGGATTCACCATCTTTCCCGTCCGTAAAAGGTACTGTAGTAAATAAAGAAGCCGAGGCTTTAATTGCATCTGCACTTTCAACGCTGGTCGTACCATTAACAATTCCTAGCAAATCTTGAACATTGGAATCAACATCTGTTATAGTGATGGAATTTCCATTTCCTTCACCATTTGTTGTAAATAGCAAAGAACCGCCAATATTATCAACCGTAACATTCGTATCTTTACTATAGGAATTGATTTTCGCAATTACTTGATCAAATGTAGTTGTTTTATCAATACTAATTTCGATTGGTTTGCTATTTAATGTAAAAGATAAATTAGTAATTGTACCATCGGAATTTATTAGGTCTGTTCCATTTTTAAAATTAGTGCCAAAACTAACTGATCCAGCCTTAGCAGGCTCTGCCATATCAACCCCAGAAATAGTGAAGTTCATATGTGTTGATTTTGTTGACATCGAAACACTTACCCTTGGGTCACTCGAACTTACCTTTTGAGCAGACGCAAATGTCCCCTCTAGCCGTAAATCCTCCATCGCACTCCGAAAACTAGCGATTTTCGTATTAATTTCCCGGTAAGCATCCGTTTTCCAGGTGTTAAGTGTTTTTGACTGCATCAATTTATCTAATGGTATTCTGTTAACCGCCATCATACTGCTAACCATTTTTTCAGTATCCATCCCGGAAGCTAGTCCAGATATATGTGTTGTCAAGTTCACACTGACCATTCTGTTTCCCCCTTCATTAAAGTGTTATCTACTAGGACTTTTCCATCACTATGAATCTTCTATATTCATGTATCGGTTATATCCCATAAAAGTTAAGTAAATATGTAAAAAGACCGCGATCACCCACAGGTGAGGCGGCCGTAGCTTACTCAATCACTTCAAAATACTATTCGCAATCCCATTCATCTGATCTGCATACGATACCGCTCTGGCATTCATTTGAAAGTTCCGCTGGGCCATCATCAATTCCGTCATCTCAGTCGTTAAATCGACATTCGAGCCCTCAAGGAATCCGGTTGAAATTTGTGTCATTCCCGCAGGCTGCACCGTCACAAAATCAGCCACATTCCCCCCGTTAGGCAATGCCGCTGGGTCAATCGCAAATTCATTCCCTCCGGCATTACGAAGGATCGATGGATTTTGAATATCAACAAGTCCCACTCGCTGCGCTGAGGTAAATGATGCTTCTAAACCATTTTTATTTTTCAAATTAATTTGCCCGCTGGAGTCAATATTGACATCATACTTCGCATCGAGCTCAATCGGTTTGCCAGTTTGATCCAGCAAATAGCCGCCATTGGCATTAGCTAAAAAGTAACTATCGGGATTAGCAGGATTCGGGCTTAAATGAAAGCTTCCATCACGCGAATAATGTACTTCACCGGAAGCAGGCTCGCCAACTTGAAAATAGCCGTTCCCTTGGATCATAAAATCAAATGGATTTCCCGTTTCAATTGCCTGTCCCTGCTGAGTATCCAGCTGGGTTAGACCAGAACGAGCACCATAGCCAACGCGAAGGCCATTAGGTGTTAACCGGCCGATTTCTTGATTCGACTTAGTCTGGTTATTAATTTGATTCGCTAAAATTTCCGAAAAACTATGATCCCTGCGCTTATACCCTGTTGTATTCACGTTCGCTACGTTATTTGCCGTAGTATCAATTTTTTGCTGGAATGCATTTAGTGCACCGGAAGAAATATATAATGAAGTATTCATCTGTTTAGCTCCTGTTCTTCCTCAATTATCCGTTTAGTTTCCCAACAGAACTCAACTGCTGTAAGGATTGATCATACACAGAGATCACCTTTTGATTGGCTTCATATCCACGGACTGTCAGCATCATTTCTGACATCGTTTGCCCGGCATCCACATTCGATTGCTCAACATATCCTTGTTGTAGGGAAACTCCGGGATTCACCCCTCCGGCATCCTGAATAAACGGTGCCTGTGTATCAGACTGATAAACATTGCCGCCAAGCCGGCGAAGCTCGAATGGATTTTGCACCACTGCAATGCCAATTTGGCCGACATTCGCCGAATTTGCCATGATTTGACCGTCTGCACTAATCTGCAAATCCTCTTTCCTGGTCCCATTCGCAAGTTGAATGGGCTGATGATTCGCCCCTATCACACGATAACCATCCGCAGTCACCACATTGCCATTCCCATCCAAATCAAACTTTCCGTTCCTAGTGTAACCCACTCCACCATCAGGCAGCTGAACAGCAAAAAAGGCGGTAGGCTTTATTATGCGTCCATTTACATTTTGCATCGGAATTGCTTGGTCATCAATGGCAACATCAAGCGGCATGCTGCTTTGTACTAATGACCCTTGTTGAAAGCTTGGAATCCGTTCCTGTGCATACACCCCTGTTGAGAGTTCACCAATCGGAACAGGCTGCCCTGGTATCTGCGTGGTACCGGATGCATTCCCATTTTCATTAAAATCTCGTATTCTAGTCATTAGTAAATTAGGAAAAGCACGCAGCACGGTATCATCTTTCTTAAAGCCTGGCGTTTGCGCGTTAGCCAAATTATTGGCTAGTGCCTCTTGCTTCCGCTCCAATGAATACATCCCTGATGCAGCAGAATATAAACCTCTTATCATATTTCTAACTCCTTTCTGAACCAACCACTATGAACGTTCGCTGTATGATCCATTCCATCTACGTATATAAATTAAGCAATAACCCTTTCATTTCCCCAATTCGTTCCAAAAGAGTTAAACCTGACGTTTGTTGATTTAACACATGGTCGGTTAATTCGATCAATTTACGATCGAGCACCTGAATCGTTTTTAGCGTTTTGTTGCCGCCGTACATGTCCCAGCTTTCAGTTTGATGCAAGGCCAACCCGTTCTTCGTCACTTCTCCCATAAACTGTTTCACTAGATCCTTATATTTCTGTAGCTCACGAAAGGTTGGATTGTCAGATAATTGCTGGCCTTGCTGATCAATATCCTCCAGCAGCTTATGTAGATAATCCTTCGTTAGATCCTTCGAATAGGAGCTAATAATTTTTTGAAAAGCGGCTTGATTGGCATTGGATCGCTCCGCTCCGGCTGGCCGGGGATCACCAATATTGACTCTTACCGGGTCTTGTATCTTCAAAAGGAGTCATCCTCACATTCTTCATCAAAATCTATCAAGTAATAATCAAAATGATGCTTTTATTATACTTCATCTGCATCAAAATTTCATTACTAGTTAAAGCGAAATATTATGGTATACTATAAAAAGCCCTTATCTTAGTTGATAAGAGCCTAGGATAAATCTTCCGTTAACCTAGAATAGATCTGAACATTGTTCCTGCCTGATTCCTTCACCACATAAAGGGCATTGTCCGCATGTTTTAATAGTTCATCACTAGTGGTACCATCAGTCGGATAAAAAGCAATGCCCATGCTTAATGTCATTTGTATGACATGCTCCCCGAATTTCCATGGTTCCTTTAATGAAGCAAGAATACGTTTCGCAATAATGAGTGCATCCTCTTCATCAATCAGCTCAGATAGGATGATGGTAAACTCATCACCGCCATGACGCGCCAATGTATCGGTTTCACGCAGTTGATTTTTTACTCGCAGCGAAAATTCTAATAAGAGTTCATCGCCAATATCATGACCATAGGTATCATTAATTCGTTTAAAATGATCCAAATCAATAAACAGGACAGCAAACTTTCGGTTGTACCGCTTCCCTTCTTTAAGGGCCTGCTCTAATTTTTCCTTAAAAAGTCTTCTGTTGGGAACACCTGTTAACGCATCATGGAAACTTAAGAACTCCAATTCCTTTTGGTAGTTCTTCCGTTCCGTAATTTCACGCCCCACCAACATCATATGTTGGAAGTTTCCGTCCTCATCAAACATAGGTGTCCCTTTCAACTCAAGCCACACATCATATCCCGATGGATGGATGCGATGGATTTCACGTGTAAACGCCTTCTGAGTAAGAACCATGTTGACAAACGTATCTTTAAAACCTTCATCTACAACGCCATCTGGCTGATGAAGCACCCATTTTCCGATATATTCTTCTGCATTATAACCCAATACCGTCTTGTGTGAAGGTGAGGCATATGTGACCACACCATCTAAATTAAGCAATTGGATTAAATCTAGCGAATTATCAGCTAGAAGCCGGTATCTTCTTTCACTATCTCTTAGTGAATCCTTCGCCTTATAAAATTCAGTTAAATCTTTCACGATACAGAAATAGCAGATGATCTTATGTTGAGACTTTAATGGAATGCACTTTACTTGTAGGTGCAAAACATTCCCCTTTTTGTGATAGGCGTCGATTTCATCCTTATACGGTATTCCTTGCACTGCTTTTTTAAAGTGAGTAAATACCCTTTTTTGTTTAGAAACGATTACCCTCCGGAAGTGAATCCCTAGCGCTTCCTCAACCGTGTAGCCAAGTATTTCCACTGCCTTTCGATTTAACTGAACAATTCTTCCATCTACTGAAAAAACAAGTACAGCATCGGGATTTTCCTCCACAATAGATTGGAATAGTTCATTAGAACTTTCATTAAGTGTCATAATCGTTAACACTTCCCTTTGATAAATCCATACGGTATAACATTCATACTCTTTTCTCTGTTCTTAGAATATAAGAAAAGTTGACGATTTATTTTAGCTGCTATTATCACTTTGCGCAATTGTTAATACCTCATGTAAAACTTCTTCTATCCGCTGAACTTCATTTAGTAGATTTTCAGAAGGAATGGGTGATTCTATTTCTAATTTCTGAATCAATTTCTTAATAGAAATAAGAGGATTACTCAAATCCTGCGTAAATTTGAGAAGCTTGTCTTCAATCAATACCATTTTTGCCTTAATACGTTGTAAAGATTCTTCCATTTGTTTTTTTTCAATACCTGTACTAAAAAATTCCTGCGAGGCGTTTTCCATCATTTCATCCGTAATATTTTTATTCATTTGCCCTTGAAGAATCCCTTCCCGATCAATAAATTCCTCAATATCATTAAAGAAATGTATCAATTCTTCTGGGGGTAATGGTTTACTAAATAAGTATCCCTGTCCTTGATTACACAGATTTTCCTGTAAAAAATTGAGTTGATCCTTTGATTCAATTCCTTCCGCAATGACACCCATTTTTAATTGATGTGCCATGGCAATAATCGTTTTCACGATCGTGGTATTATTGGAATTGGACGTACAATTTCTGATAAATGATTGATCTATTTTTATTTTACTAATAGGAAATTCCTTCAAGTAAAAAAGGGAACTAAATCCTGTTCCAAAGTCATCCAAACTTATTTGCAAACCGATGCTTTTAAGTTCCCTTATGATCGGTAGAACAAATTCTGTATCTGCCATCATACTTTCCGTAATCTCTAGCTCCAAATATTCGGGTGATAATTCGGTTTCCTGTAATATATCACGAACAACATCAACAAATGCCGGCTGACAAAGTTGACGAATAGAGAGATTAACAGACATGACGATTGGCGTGTAGCCCGCATCCTGCCATGCCTTATTTTGCAAGCACGCAGTCCGTAAAACCCATTCGCCCATGGGGATAATAAGTCCTGATTCCTCCGCAAATGGAATAAAATCAAGCGGTGGGATGAGTCCCTTGTTCGGATGCTGCCAACGGATTAGCGCCTCTACACCCATAATTTTACCAGAAATTAAATTTAATTTCGGCTGATAATTGAGTAGGAATTCCTCTCGTTCAAGCGCTTTCTTTAGATCGGTTTCTAATTGAGATGATTCATATGTATGTCGCACAATCTCCTTTTCACCACCATATGTATGTTTAAGACTTGCGATTAATCAGTAATTTCCCATTGAACTTTTTATGATTTTACCTTAATCGAATCAATTCTTAACCAACCGATTCGATTAAGGTTTCTGTACTAAATAGTTTTTTTGAAATGGATAGATCCCTTAACTTAGTTTTTCAACCTCTTCTTTAACATTTGAAATGGCAGTGACCACTTCTTTCACTTCTTTCGCTTGCATTTCCATTCCAGAGGATAATTCGGCACTCTGCTCAATAACATGCTCAACTTCTGATGCAATCTCTTCGCCATATTTCGCCTGGTTGGCGGTAGCGACTGTCATTTGGTCAACCATTTCTTTGATACTATTAATATTTCGGACAATTTCTTCAGATGTCAGGGCTTGTTCCTTCGTTGCATTTGTTACTGAATTGGATTGGTTGGTTACATTTTCAACTGCTATAACAATCGCACGGGCACCATCTGCTTCCTCACCAGTTGCAATAATAATTTGTTGCACTTGTTCTTGAATTTCAAGAATTCCTTTTACGATTTCCTCGGCGGTGATTGATTGTTCTTTTGTGGAATAAGCCATTTCCGTCGTCCGCTTCATCGTAAACTCAACGGCTCTCTCAAAATACTCGCTATTCTTTGTTTGTTCATCCGTTTCGTTGGCAATTTGGTTCATTTCTTCTGTTACTTCAATAATTCCCTGGTAAATCTTTTGAATAGCCTGATTTGTTTTTTCGGCTAATTCATTACCTACTCTTACTTTATCTGAACCATCTTGTATCGATGTAACGGCAACCGCTGTCTCCTGTTGAATTCCTTTGATGCGGATAGCAATTTCTTTTGTCGCTTTTGCAGAACGTTCCGCAAGTTTACGAACTTCATCCGCAACAACGGCAAACCCTTTTCCATGTTCCCCGGCTCTTGCCGCTTCAATCGCTGCATTTAGTGCCAATAGGTTTGTTTGCTCTGCGATATCATCAATCACCTTAATGATGCTGCCAATTTCTTCGGAGCTTTTTCCAAGGCTTTCAATCACATCACTTGCATGATTGATGACATGTGAGATTTCCTTCATGCCATTTAATGTTTCATTTAATGAAGATGTCCCCTCAACCGCATCATTTTTAACTGAGGAGCTGAGCTCATTAACCGTTTGCACACTATCTGCCACTTTTCGAATGGAGGTAACAATATCCGTTACGGCTTTAGATGTCTGATCCGCCGTACTGTTTATATTCTCCGCACTTTCATATACACCTTTTATCGATTTGCTCATTTCTTCAATCGCCGCTGAGATTTGTTCGACACTTGCCCCAACCGTACCGGCGCTGCCAGCCACTTGCTCAATGGAAGCCATCATTTCTTGGATGGCCGAGGAAGTTTCCTCTGCAGAAACGGATAAAAGATTGGCGTTCCCTGCTACTAAATTAACCGACACGCTCATTTCTTCAATTGCTGCTGAAATTTCATCCACACTTGATGAGGTCATATTGGTGTTGCCTGCTACCTGCTGAATCGAGGACACTAATTCACTAACAGAATCATTGGTCTTTTTCATCCGGGTATCAAGGTCCTGTGAACTTGCTGCAGATTCATCGATTGATTTCTTAATTTCAGAAATGGAAGTCATCGTTCTATCCACATTGTTCTCCACCTCTTTTACAGAGCGGGCAATTAGTTTTGTAATAAAGAAGGAAACCATGATGCTGAATAGTCCTGCAATAATGGATACCATGAGAATTTCTTTAATATAGGCTGCCGAATTATTTTCGGCATCTTTGACTGCCGTATTGGTATGTTCACGAGAATTATTTGCGAATGTATTAAGGGCTGCTGTTGCGTTATCTCCCCGAACCTTTAAATCGTCCAATTTGTCGTGAAGTGCATCATAATCATTATTTTTCGATTCTTCTATTAAAGATGGAATAATGGCAACGTATTGCTCAAAGCTTTTACTGAAATCATTCAATAACTTTTTATTATCACTAGGAAGAGGCATTTTTTCCATCTCTTTAATATCTTTTCTTACCTTTACGGTTTTTTCTCTAATATAATTTTCTGTTGCTGATTTCTCCGCTGTGTCACGGAGAAACGCATGCTGATTCACATAGCGATGGATACCGGTTACTTCTTCCCGCATATTTCCAATTAGTTCTGTCTTAGGAAGTTGTGTTTTTCCTATATTCTGAATATCTTCCTTTAAATGATTGATGCTGTTATACGCCACAATGGAAAGTGATGCAAAAAATACAATCACAATAATATGACTTACCCATTGTTTTACATTCATTGAAACGTTATTTGACAGTTTCTTAAACATCTATTTACCCTCTCCAATTATTCAACTATAACGCTTTGATTATTTCTTTCAGTTCATCTAAGTTCGTAGTATTTTCCAGCAATGTTTCCATATCCAGTAAAATAATCAAACGGTCATCTAATTTGGATACACCTTTCAGATAAGAAATATCCGTCTCTCCCATAAGGCTTGGCTGTTGAATGGTTTCCGGTGCTAGATCCGTTACATCTGTGGCTGCGTCAACCACAACCCCAATCTCTTGATCACCAGAGACCTTAACAATGATGATTCGCGCTGTATCCGTTGAAATATGTGATTGGTCTGTTAACGCAGAGCGCATATCCACCACTGGAATGATCACATCCCTGACTGTCGTAACCCCCAAGACATGCGCTGGACGATTAGGATAAGTATTGATTTCCTGCATTCGCTCAATGGAAACAACCTGATTAATATGAACTCCGTACTCCTCAAGACCTACTTTAAATATCAGTACTTTACAATCCTGAACCATAAATTGCTCCATTAAAAGAACCTCACTTCATTGAAAAATTTCATAAATACTGCACACTAGATTACCTCTTCTGTTCTCAATAGCTCTTCTACATTTAATAAGATGATGATCCTGCCATCAGATATGGCGATACCCTCGAAAAATTCGGAATGTACGGCACTGGAGGATTCAGATTCGATTGCCTCTTCTGCAATGTCAATCACATCGCTAATTTGGTCAACAATCAAACCTACCTCTATTTCCTCGACTTTCGTGATAATCAATCGTGTAAATTTTGTATAGGTTGCTTGATTAAGGGTAAGTTTGCTGCTTAGATCCAGCACAGGAATGACATTTCCACGAAGATTTATCACACCTTTTACATAGATCGGGGCATTAGGAACCCGTGTGATCGGAAGGAGCTGTTCAATCGACTGTACATACTGAATGTCCAATCCGTACTCTTCCTCATTCAGTTTAAAGGCGACAATTTTTCTATTCATTGAAAAGCTTCACCCTTTCTAATTAAATAATTGATTCGTATCCATAATTAATGCTACTTCCCCAGTGCCAAGGATGGTTGCCCCAGAGATAGCAAATAGGTTGGTCAAGTAGTTCCCTAACGATTTCAATACGACCTCTTGTTGTCCAATGACCGAATCAACCACAAGGCCCTTCAGCTTGTCTCCTTTACGGGCAATCACAACTAATTGCTGTTCAGGGTCGGTGTCGGTTTCAGCAGTTGGTACTTTGAAAATATCGTTTACCTCCACAAGAGATACAACTTGATCTCTAAATTGGATTACTTTTTGTCCATAAAGAGTGGTGACCTGCTCTCCTGAAACTTCCGTTATTTCCAAAATGGAACTAAACGGAATTGCATAGGTTTCTTCTCCTGCTTTAATTAACATCGCATTGATGATGGATAATGTTAACGGCAATTGAATTCGGAAGGTAGACCCATGGCCAGGGACGGAATCAATGCTGATCTCCCCACTTAACGATTCGATTTTTGTTTTCACCACGTCAAGGCCGACACCGCGACCAGAAATATCCGAGATTTTATCGGCAGTGCTAAATCCGGACGAGAATAGGAGTGCAAAAACCTGCTGATCGGTTAGCGAATCAGCTTCTTTCTGGGTGACAACACCCCGTTCAAGCGCTTTGTTCAAGACTTTATCACGATTAATACCCTTCCCGTCATCGGCTACTTCAATAAATACACTGTTTCCACTGTGGTAGGCTTTTAGCGTGATCTTCCCTTCCTCCGACTTTCCGGAAGCGAGTCTTTCTTCTGTTGATTCAAGCCCATGATCTAATGCATTCCTTAACAAGTGGACTAACGGATCTCCAATCTCGTCAATGACCGTCCGATCTAATTCTGTTTCTTCCCCCTCCACTACTAATTGGATTTTCTTCTTCAGGTCTTTGGCAAGATCCCGAATCATCCTAGGGAAACGATTAAAAACCTGGTCTACTTGGACCATTCGCATGTTCAAAATAAGTCCCTGCAAATCTGTGGTAATGCGGGTCATATGTTCAACTGAATCGGTTAATTCACGGTCCTCTGCCTTCCTCGCGATGAGTTCCAGCCTCCCGCGGTCGATAATTAATTCACTGAACAGGTTCATCAACTGATCAAGCTTTTCAATATCAACACGGATGGATTTTGATTTATGCTTCTTTTTTACCGATGCTGGTGCGGCTTCCGCTTTATTTGTTGTTTCAGTTTGTTTCACTACCGTCTCACTAGTGTTATTCGACACTGTCAACGCTTGCTTGGTTCTCTCTAGAATTAAAACATCTGTTAATTCAGAAATTTGATTAAACTGTGATTGTATTTCAGCTTCCTCATGTTCAGATAATAGTAAAATCGTAAAAGAATCATCAAACTTCTCTGCTTCAATATCTTCTGCAGAAGGGTTGCTATGAATAATCTCCCCAAGTTCCCCTGCCGCTTGAAATACCATATAGGCCCTGATTGATTTCATCACACATTTTGGGTCTATCGATATCTTAATTTGAAAAACTTTATTTCCTAGCTTTTTTGCTTCCTCTATCATCGATTGTTCAAATGTATCCAATACAAACTCCTCGGCAACAGCAGTGGCTGCCACTTCTGGTAAAGCCTGACCCCCCATAGCTTGAATACTAGAGGGATTATGAATCATTGTCAGCTGACGAACGACTTCTGTTACATCTGCTTTTCCATCCCCGCCTTGCTCTATGCTATCTATCATTTTTTCAATTAGATCGACACATTGAAAAATGACGTCCATTATTTCGTTCGTAATGGTTAATTTTGCGTTACGCACAAGATCCAATACATTTTCCATTTCGTGTGTTAATGAAGCAAGATCTTCAAAGCCCATGGAAGCAGACATTCCCTTTAGGGTGTGTGCGGATCGAAAAATCTCATTCACGATTGATAGGTTTTCAGGTTCAGCTTCGAGTTTTAATAATTCATCATTTATTGATTGCAAATGTTCTTTTGATTCTTCAATAAATAATTCCAAAAAATCATTATATTCCATTTCAAACTCTCCTCAAACTGGCAATAGTTCTCCGATTAATAACAAGACAAAAACCTTTTGATGAATGAATAATCTATTTTTATCTTAGCATAATTTCCATCATCAGAATCAAACTTTTTTGAGACTTTTGGACTATTTCATATAATTTTTTACATTCTGATGGTAAAACGCCTTCGCGTGTGCTAGCGAAAGCGTTTTTCTATCAAAATTATTTTAGTTTTTTGATTTGGCGACTGACGTCCTTAATTGAGGTAACGACCTCTCCGACTTCTTTTGTTTGTATTTCAATCCCACTATTTAATTCTTCTGTTTGTTTGCGGACGTTTTCAACCACAATGGAGATCTCTTTACCGTACCTTGCTTGGTGATTCGCCGCTTCAGTGATCTGTATAACCCTATCCTTCATACTGTTAATATTCCGGACAATTTCTTCAGCCGTAAGTGCCTGTTCCTTGGTAGCATTGGTTACGGAATTTGATTGATCTGTCACGCTTTGGACTGCCTCAACAATCGCAAAACTTCCTTGGGCTTGTTCAGCAGTTGCGATAGAAATTTGTTCAACCTGGGTTTTAATATTGATAATTCCTTTGACAATTTCTTCTGCTGTAAGCGCCTGTTCATTCGTAGAATACGCCATCATGGCTGATCGCTTCATAGCCGTTTCAATGGAATCGGCAAAAAGTTCACTATTCTTTGATTGTTTTTCTGTTGCAATGGCAATTTGTTTCATTTCTTCGGTAACTAAGGCAATGCCTTCCGTAATTTTGGTAATAGCTGAATTTGTCTGATTCGCCAATTGATTTCCGGCTTTTACCTTTTGTGCACCATTATTGATGGCAGACATGGCAACGGTTGTTTCAGCTTGAATTCCCTGAATAAGAGTGGCGATCTCATTTGTTGCTTTTACGGAACTTTCAGCTAACTTTCTAACTTCATCCGCGACAACAGCAAACCCTTTTCCATGTTCTCCGGCACGTGCAGCCTCAATAGCTGCATTAAGCGCTAATAGATTTGTTTGATCAGCGATATTATCGATCACTTCAATGATACTGCCAATTTCATTGGAACTCTCTCCTAAGGTTTCCATAACCTTACTTGCTTTGGTAATAACCTCAGAGATTTCTTTCATGCCCTCTAATGTTTCTTTCAAAGAAGCAGCACCCTCAAATGCATCATTTTGAACAGTGTTGCTGAGTCCGTTCACTTTATTTACACTGTCAGCTATTTGCTTAGTCGATTTAACCATGATCTCGACCGATTCATTCGTTTGTTCCGACCTCTCAGCCAACATTTTTGCGTTATCACTGACATCATTTATCGATTTACTCATTTCTTCGATGGCGGCGGAGATTTCATCAACATTGATATCTACACTGCCGATGTTCATTGCCACCTGTTCAATCGAAGCCATCATTTCCTGAATTGCAGCAGAGGTTTCTTCGGCAGATGATGTAAGAATACCCGTGCTTTCAGAAACAATATTAATAGATGCACTCATTTGTTCTATTGCTGCAGATACTTCTTCCACGCCAGAAGCCGTAATATTCGTGCTTTCTGCAGTTTGTTGAATAGAAATGACAAGTTCACTAACAGAATCATTTGCTTTTATCATGGAGGTATCTAATACCTGTGCACTTGCAGCTGTTTGATCAATCGATTTTCTAATCTCGGTAACAGAGTGGGTGGTAGTATCTACATTTTCCACTACTTTACGAACGGAGCGTCGGATTAGAGTTGTAATCAGAAAGCCGACAAGCAAGCCCCAAAATATGGTCCAAATGGAAGCGATTGTTATTTGTAAACTGGAATTTCCCGCATCCTGTTTTGCTTTAGTAACAATCTTCTTGTTTCTTTTTTCTATGCTATCTGCAAATTTATCAAGGGAGATCATCGTTTTACTTCCGAATGCTGTTAATATCCCCATTTGCCCATGAATTTCGTCAAAATTGTTGGTTCCCGATTTTTCATAAAATGAAGGAAGAAGGCCAACATATTTTTCAAAGTTACCATCAAATTCCTTTAATGCTTTTTTATTATCATCGGTCAAGTTATATTGCTGCATTTCTTTTGTATTGTTATGAACCTTTTGGGCCTCCACTTTAATGAAACCTTCAATATTTTTTTTGGTTTCTGGGCTTTGTTCATATGCATGCATTGCCGCATACATCCGGATGTTTGTGACCTCTTCTTTTAGGTTCCCTATCATTTCAATTTTGGGCATTTGCTTCATTCCAAGCGTATGTACATGGTCATCTAATAAATTTATGTTTTTATAGGATACAATAGTGATCGTCACTAAGAATAATAATACTAGAACAAAACTGCCAAATAGTTTAACAAACATTGGTAGTTTCCCAAACCAAAAATTAACTTTCTTTATAATTTTCATATCCCCTATTCTCTTCTTCTTGGGAATATTGTCGGATGTTCCATTACTCTTATTCGGTAATTTACTAAACATTCATTTCCCTCCTTTTGCCAAATTTGCTGAGTGTTCAAAAAAAAAGCGAGAGGTTCGAACCCACTTTATACAGTTCACTTCCCGCTTCTCCTATTCAAAGTCTTATTCTATAAATATGATTATTACCCTAATACTTTTGTAATAGATTCAATGACACGGTCTGCTTGGAATGGCTTAACAATAAAATCCTTAGCACCCGCTTGGATAGCCTCTAACACCATTGGCTGCTGCCCCATTGCTGAACACATAATGATTTTAGCCTGCGGGTTAACGGCTCTAATTTTCTTCACCGCGGTAATTCCGTCCATTTCAGGCATGGTAATGTCCATTGTTACAATATCGGGCTGTACTTCCTGATATTTTTCAAATGCATCTTCTCCGTTTACGGCCTCTCCGACCACTTCAAGACCATTTTTAGTTAATATATCTTTTAGCATCATTCTCATAAATGCTGCATCATCAACGATTAATACCCTTGCCAACGTAATCCCTCCATATTGTAAAAGTTTAATTTAATTTGCCATTTTACTAATTCGATCCATAGTGCTTACAATATCTGTAATACGCACCCCAAAGTTTTCTTCAATAACCACCACTTCGCCTTTGGCGATCAATTTTTGGTTAGCTAAAATATCTACAGGCTCTCCTGCCAATTTATCCAGTTCAATGACAGCGCCTGGTCCTAATTCAAGAATCTTCTTAATCGGCATATCTGTACGTCCAAGCTCAACAGTAATCGTGAGTGGAATATCATATAACAAATCTAAATTACCTGCACCCGCACTAACTTGTGAATTTTTAGAGAACGTTGCATATTCAACCTTTTGTACGTTCGCATTTTCATTTATTGGTGCAGCGGACACATTTTGTGGCGCCTGTTGTTCCGTCATTGGAGCAGTTGCTGTTTGGGAAGCACCCGTATTCGCTTGTTGTATTATTGGTTCCTTTTTCACCGGTACCGGTTCAGCCGCTTTTGCAGGGCTAAGGATTTTATGAATCATTTCCTTTGCGAATGACAATGGAATAAACTGAACCATATTAGAATCAATAAGACTTCCTACCTTCAAGCGAAAAGAAACTTTAATAATTATTTTATCTTCAAGATCTTCTAATTTTTTCGGCGGAAATCCAAGGACATCAACTGTTGGTGGTGAAATATCCACTTTTTGACTAAAAAGCGTTGACATAGATGTGGCAGCCGAACCCATCATTTGGTTCATTGCCTCTTGAACGGCACTTAAGTGCATTTCTGAAAGCTCCGGCTCTAACGTCAATCCATCACCGCCCATCATTAAATTGGCAATGATTCTTGCGTCCTTTTCTTTTATCATTAATAAATTTTTACCACGGAAGCCAATGGTATAGTCAACGTGAACAGCCACATGCTTTTCCTGGATCAGGTCTTCCATTTGTTCCTGTTCAATAATGGAAAGTGTCGGTGTCGTAATTTCCACTCGTTGATTTAACAAAGCAGACAGAGCCGTTGTAGAGCTTCCTAGGGAAATGTTACCAATCTCCCCCAATGCATCTTGCTCCATCGAGCTTAAAAAGTCATCAATGGATAAACTCGGAGGGGTCGACTCCATTTGACTAAATAGGGCATTGATTTCATCTTGTGAAAGTGAACCTTCATTCATCTTATTCTTCATCTCCTTCAGAATCAATTACTTGGTCAATCTGAACAGCATAATGACCGTTAAGGAGACCCGGATTCGCTAGAAATCTTGTCAATTGATCTACTTTAATTTGCAGTTTCCCCGCGTCGATTCCGATTACATCCCCGATTTGCAGATTTAAAACATCAGATACCGGCAGCTTTGCTCGCCCAAGTTCAGCAATAATCGGAATAGGGACAATATCCAAGTTTTGCATGATTTTATCATGCTGGGATACATTTGTTTTTGACATTGTTGAAAGCCATTGATGTGTGGTTAAATTAGGCAGCATTGGCTCCACAATTAAATGCGGAAGACATAACGTCATCCTGCCAGTTGTTTCCCCAATAACTGTGCGAAAGGCTATGACGATGACTGTTTCATTGGGAGAAGCAATTTGTAAAAATTGTGGATTTGCTTCAATCCCTTCCCACTTTACATCGATATGCAGAACACTTTTCCATACCTCATGATACATATCAAAGGATTTGGCAAATACCTTTTGTAGCAGTACAGATTCTATTTCAGTTAATGCACCACTGCGTTCGGCAGGATCCCCTTGTCCACCTAACATCCTTTCTAAAACGGCATAGGCTACTTGAGGATTGATCTCCATCACCATTTTCCCGTCCATTGGTTGCACTTCAAAAACATTCAAAATGGTCCTGGATGGGATGGAGGCAATAAATTCATGGTAATTAACTTGCTCTACCAGATCTATCTCAATTTGGACGAACGTTCTAAGCTGTGTGGAAAGATCAGAAGCTAAAAGTCTGGTAAAGTTCTCATGGATCCGCGTAATGCTGCGCAATTGCTCCTTTGAATAGCGCATCGCATGTTTGAAATCATATACTTTTACTTTTTTCTTTTCTTCTGTGACATCGGATGCCTGCAGTTCCCCACTATCTAAGGCGTTTAAAAGGGCATCGATTTCTTGTTGTGATAATACATCTGCCAAAGGGCATCCCCCTAACTCTTCCCTGAGTAATAGAAGCAACTAAAAACTAATAAGAGTTCCACTTCTCATGAAAAAGAAAAGAGGGTCATCCGAGAAAATTCCCGTTTGCCTCCTCCTGACTTTTAATGAAGGGAAAAAATTGATTTTAACTAATAATAAAAGTCTATCGTTTTAAGTTTACAATTTCCTCTAAAATCGAATCAGAAGTTGTGATCGTTCTAGAGTTAGCTTGGAATCCACGCTGAGCAATAATCATCTCAGTGAATTCTTCCGTTAAATCAACGTTTGACATTTCAAGCATACCCGAGTTCATTTGACCGCCTTTATTATCTGCAATACGACTGATGATTGGTTCAGTATCGCTTGTAGATGCACTATCGGTCATTGCATTTTGTGTGACTTCAAACATGGTATTTCCAACTTTTTTCAATCCAGCTGGGTTCGGTACTACTGCCGTTCCAAGTGAGATTAATTGATCTTTAGGGGTAGTTGGCGTAGAAAGAAAATAATCAGTACCATTAAATGCCAACTGTCCACTTTTGCCATCCTCATTGACAACATTAATATATCCGTTCGTATCAATGGAGTAGGAGATAATTTTTTTAGGATTGGCTGGATCGGTTGCATCTTCATTAATTTTTATTTTCACTCTATCATATGGATCTAAGGTATTACCTGGGTTCTCTCTTACTCCGGTTACAAAAAATCCATTAGAATTAACAAGGTAGCCATCCGCATCCAATCCAAAATTCCCGGCTTTAGTCAGATATGTTGGCATATTCTCAAGTGAATATCCTGCTCCCGGAAGATTAGGGGCATCTGGTGTAAGCACAAAAAACGCATCTCCATCAATGGCCAAATCTGATCCAATATTGGTTGACATCGGACTGCCTGGAGTATGGACATTATCAATAGCTGAGATTTTTGAACCTAAACCAATTTGCATTGGATTAACCCCGCCACGTGTATCAGATGGTGGTGTTGCACCCTTAATATTTTGGCTTATAATGTCTTGAAATACTACACGGCTTTTTTTGAATCCAACGGTATTCACATTGGCAATATTATTCCCGATGACATCCATCTTTGTTTGAAAGCCTTTCATCCCTGAAACACCAGAGTATAATGATTTTAACATGATGTGTTCCTCCTTATTCTTCTTCTATTATTTTGATTATTTGGATTCGGTTGTGGTTTCCTTCATTTCAGTCACATATTCTACCGGAATTTTGTCATCGCCGACCATATAATAATAACTTCCTTCGTCCAACGATATCCCATTGACCACGCCACTCTTAGTCACAACGGATCCTTGTTCTTGCTGTAACCAGCTAATTTCTTTACCAATGACGGCGGCATGCTGACTCATTTGTTGGCCAGAGAATTTCTCAAATGACTTATTTAAATTCGTCATTTGTTCAAGGGAACTAAAGGTTGCCATCTGGGCAATAAAATCTTTATCCTGAAGGGGACTTGTCGGATCTTGGTTTGATAATTGCGTGACAAGTATTTTCAGAAAATCATCTTTGCCTAACGAGCTTTTTTGCTCAAAAGGCTTTACATTATTGAAAATCGAATTACTTTTAGCGGTATGATCTATATTTACCCAATTGCTCAAGTCACTCCGCTCCTTTCTAGGCGGTAAAGTCAATATTTGAAGAAGACTTTAGAACAGAACCTCTATAGGGAGTGGATGGGGTTTCCCTTTCCATTTCGATTCGTTCATCTTCTTTTGGCTTTTTTAATCCATTCCGCGTTAATGATTGCGAACGTTGCTCTTGTGGTGAATGAAATCCACCTTGTGAAAAGGATAGATTGGTTTGAGTCAAATCCATCGATGAAGGAGTTTGTTGAACAATCTCAAGCTTTTGTAAATTTAACCCCTGTTGTTGCAATACTTGCCTTAATTGGTGCAGTTGTCCATCCAGCGCTTCCTTTGCCTGTGATGTATCTGTAAAGATTTGAGCTGTAATTTGACCTTGCTGTGACACAATTTTTATCTCAATATGACCAAGGTGATCTGGTGTTAAAGAGAATTTCGCCTCAGCAACACCTTCCCGAAGTGGTGTAAACTTACTATTTTCGCCTATCCACTTACTCACCTCAGGAACAAATTGTGAAACTGGTAGATTTGGAAGCTTGTGTTGACCACCAGTCACATGTCTGCTTAAAGCAGCTTGAGGCAGTTGGTTCATGACACTAGTTGAATCAATTGAATGATTTCCATTTTCTACTTCCAACGAAAAATCCGTAGTTTCAGAACTAATCTCTATAGAACTCTTTGTTTCTTGAACGTTGAATAGTGATGTTTCAAGATTTGAACGATTAATAGTTTGATTAGTTGCTTGACCAGTTTGATTCTTACCCATTAATAAAGTAGATTGATTCCTTGCATTCACGTTTGGCCGGATTACCTCAGGACTTGTAACCCCACGTTTATTTCTGCTTCCACCTTGCTGCATAACCCCTAAGTTTCGTTCGGTAAAACCTTGTTCCATCATCACCGGGTTATGTTTTAAAACATCATGTTCTACAATATCGAGTTGCTGTACGATAAATCCAGCCTGCCGCAAAGACTGTTGCAATTGTGGCATTTGCTTTTCCAGGGCACCTTTCGCCTCCAAGGAATCTATAATGATTTGAGCGGCTATTTGTCCATTGTCAGAAGTAATCTTCATTTCGACACTACCCAACTCCCTAGGTATTAAGGAGAATTTGCCCATTGAAACTTCTTGAATGCCAGGCGTTATCTTTATATTTCGATTAATCCATTTGCTCACTTCCGGAACAAATTCAGAAACGAATAAATCTGGATTTACTGGAGCTCCACTCGACTCGTTCTCATTAACCACAGCCCTAGAAATCTGGTTAAACATATCAGTAGCTTCGGTAATTGACGGATTAACCGCTTCGACTGGATCCGGTTTTGTTTCACTAGAAATGTTTGTTCTAATGAAAGGAAATGTTGGAGATCCATTAAATAACGGTTCATTCCATTGATTATCGAATTGGAAAGACTTATTACGGTCCAATAAATTGTTCGACCCATTTATCGACCTGGTCATTGGTGTTTCCAAATTCTGCTGCTGTATCTCAGGTGTTTGCATCGTTCCATTCTGATGCATAATCTCAGGTTTTTGTTCCGTTCCATTCTGTTGCGTGAGTTCAGGCTTTAAAATTAATGTATCTTGATGCTTGACTAAGTTTTCAGGTCTTTTTATTTTCTGCTGATTCATCTCGGTAAAAACGTCATTTTGAATGTTGCCGTTAGTTTCTGGCCTATTTACATTCCGTTTCCCATCGTTTAGATGTTGTATCGAGGAATCCCGGTAAACAATTCCCAGCTTTTCCACATTTAATCCTCGCTGTTGTAAAACCCCTTGCAGTTGTTGCAGTTGGCCATCCAATGCTTCTTTTGTTTGTGGTGAGCTCGTTACTATTTGCGCAGCAATTTGATTAGCATTTAACGTTAAGTTGATTTCCAAGCTCCCTAACGACTCTGGAATTAAGGTATAGTTTCCAATAGTCTGTCCGTTCTGAACTGGTGCCGCCCTATAATGCGCTTCAATCCAATTACTAAGTTCTGGTACAAAATCAGAAACTGTTAGAACAGGGTGCAGTGGCTCGCTTACTGAATTGCTATTACTTCCGTCAGCTTGCAAAATAGTTTTTTCGTTTACAAATGATTCTCCCGCTTGATCTGAAATAGTTGTTAAAGGCGAACTTTCTCCACTAGGAGGGCTTGTTTCAAGAGAACGGAAAGTTGAATACTGATTAAACGAATAAGGGATCACTTGATTCAGTAATCTAGAATCATGTTTTGTATCATTTACTAGTTTCGACCTTTTCTCTGATAGTTGGTTGGGAATGTTTACATCAGGTGAATGCTCGACCTGTTTTTGAACCATTCCATTCTGGCTCACTGCCTCTGGGTTTTGCATGAAAACAGCCTGGAGCATTTTCTCTGGTTGTTGCAAAATGTGATCAGTTTGCACAATCTCCAGCTTATCCAAATTTACGCCATTCTGTTTCAACCCCTGTTTCAGATGTGGTATCTGGCCTTCAAGAATTTCTTTTCCCTTGGGTGTATTTGTTAAAATTTGCGTCGTAATTTTCCCTTGTTGTGATGCAATATCTATTTTAATGATTCCTACATCTTTTACAGGCAAAAAGATATTTGCTTCAGCGCTTATGGTTGAACCATTGGCTTCCCTTATAAAACTGTTAAGCACATCGGTTACAACTGGAATAAATTCCTGAATTGAAATAGGTTTGATCTGCTCCAGGTATGTAGGCCCCATTCCTACTCTAGGAATATCCATCTGTTGATCTATCAAATTGGCAGTCTCGTTTGTAGTTGCTTTATTTTCCGGAATCCTTAAGAAGGAGGTTGAGACCGGATTGGAAATCCGCCGTGAAATATGGTAATTTTCATTCAAATCTACTTGTGTATTCAGTGCGACCGTTTTTCCGCTATTTCTTTCCTTAGGGTCTGCACTTATTCCTTCTTTAAAACCATTACTTAATTTTCCGAATATTTCATTCGGTATCGGTTGGTTCAAAAACCTATGAAGATTAGCTTTATTTGGATCTGTTTGATCTAATTTATTTCCTTGCGAAACCGATTCATCGGCCGTCTGTACATTTGGAATCTCCACATGATCATTATCCGGGTTAAATAGTTGATAATGACTATTTACCCACTCAAACATTGATTTTTGGATACCATCCAGATTATTCGGGACATACGTATTCTCATTATTTAATTCGTCAACCTGTGTTTCATTTACTTGGGAGTTATTGGTGATTATTCCCTTGGATAAGTGTTCTTGCTGGATTCCGGCAGCCCATGCGGTTAAAATGGAATCTAATTGCTTAACGTCAACCGAATTCTGTTTCATTCCACTCTGTTGATTGCCCATCAATCGATCAATTGATATATTTTCAGGAATAAATCCTGGTTTCAACTCTGTTCCAATTGATTTATCTAAAATATTGAATAAAGAAAATATCTGATTAAAGGGAATTGTTGGTGTCTCGGATTGCAAGCCGGCTTTAGGCTTTTTAGCATCAAATTGGAATGTTTGAATTATTTTGATTAAATTTTGAGTGACATCCAAACAACCTACCCCCCTTATTTTAGTATTTGAACTCAATTAATCTACATTATACCCCATAGACTTTTTTTCGTCATGACATTTTTCACTCATTAATAAAATTATTTCCCACACTTTTTTATCACACTTTTGCCTATTTATGGATTTTGATAGTTTTTTGATAAAAAAAAGGCAGTGAATGCAATACACTACCTTCTACCTGCTACTCTTTTCATTTA
This sequence comes from Bacillus sp. MM2020_4, assembly GCF_011250555.1. Lineage (GTDB taxonomy): Bacteria > Bacillota > Bacilli > Bacillales > Cytobacillaceae > Neobacillus. Next base: position 21,635 of record NZ_JAANMZ010000058.1, read on the forward strand.
ATTTTTATATCAATGCCCTAATTTGGTGAAACATTTGGGTTAGTTCAAATTGCCCATCAGCATATCCTGCTTCGTACACCGATTTTGGCATACCGTAAACAACACATGATTCTTCTGCCTCAACTAACACAGTCCCGTTATTCTTTTTTACCAAACCGCACCCTTGCATGCCATCAGAACCCATCCCCGTTAAGATAACAGTTAACAGTCGATGCTTGTATATTGGAGCAATTGAAGCTAGCGTAATATCAATACATGGCTTATATAATACCTGGTCATCTGTTTGATCATCAATGGTAAATAAAATTGATCCATCTTCCCGATTTTTGAGTCGTGTTTGATAACCGGATGGTGCTATATAAATAGATCCCGCCGATAAAACCTCTTCATGTTGCGCTTCTCTTACCTTTAATTGACATAATGTATCGAACCGATCAGCCAATGGCTTCGTAAATTTTGGAGGCATGTGTTGAGCAACAACGATTGGAATTGGGAAATCCTCCGGAAAATATGGTAGAATTTTTTGTAAGGCAGAGGGTCCGCCTGTGGAACACCCTATAAATAACAGTTCAAATTGTCGAGGATTTATCCTTTTTACTTTTTTTACCTGCACCTGTGGGGACTTAGTAGGAGCTGTGCTAGGTAGTTTTCCGTTTACAATAGCTCTTAAGCGCTGTAAAAATTCACTAATTTGATGCGAATCTTTAGGATTCTTTAACAAATTATCCTTTAAGAAGAAATCTACAGCCCCGAGTTCCAATGATTGTAATGTTTCCCTAGCCCCCTCTCCTGTATGTGAGCTTAACATCACAACAGGGACTGGAGAAATTTTCATAATTTGCTCCAATGCCTGAATTCCATTCATTTCAGGCATCTCAACGTCCATGGTCACCAAATCAGGCCTAAGCCGCTGAACTTTTTCAACGGCGTCTACCCCATTTCTGGCGATGCCAACTACATGGAAACGAGGGTCGCCCTCCAGTATTTGACTAATTGCCCTTCTCATAAATGCAGAATCATCAACCACTAATATACCGTAGCGTTTCATTTTGATTAGGTTCCTTTCGATAATAAAAAGTCTTAGATGAGTCTACTTTTTGAAACCCTAATGACATTTCGGTAATTGATTCAGCATGGCCAAGAAACAAATACCCATTAGGTTTTAAATTTTGATGTAAATTTCGAATTACACGTTTGATTGTATCTTGATCAAAATAAATCAAAACATTTCTACAAAAAATGATATCTACTTCACCAATTTGAGGTAAATCATTTTCATTAAGAAGATTTAATTCTTGGAATTTAACCATTCTTTTTATGGATGCATTAATTTGATAGCCTCCATTTTCAACATTGAAATACTTTTCAAGGAGATGTTCCGGCATTCTTCGAAATGCAAACGAGTTTTTATGGTACCAACCCTGATCTGCTTTCTTAATGACCTTTTTGTTAATATCTGATCCAATAATTTCAACTGTCCCCATAGGGAACAAGCCTGTTTCCTGAATCAACATGGCAAGCGTATATGGCTCTTCGCCAGTGGAACAAGCGGCACTCCAAATCCTTAATGGACGATCTCTCAATTTCCTTTTCATCATCGGCAGTATGATTGAACAACATTCATTTAATTGGCTTTCTTCACGATAAAAGTAGGTTTCATTTATTGTTAATAATTCAACAAGGATCTCCCATTCAGATGGTGTCCTTTGCAGATAATTACAATAATCCCTATACGAAAGTCCCAGTTCTACTACTCTTTTGGAAATTTTATCTCTTAAAGATGGAAGTCGATCTTTGTAATGCAAACCACAATAATCATATATCATTTGACTTAATTTCACTAGCCCAGTATCTACCATGTTATCACCCTATGCTGCCTTTTTGCTTCAAACAAAAAAGCTGTTAGTATCGAACAAAACTTTGTTCGATTTACAAAAAATAGTTATTCACGTAATTTTATTCCAATACTATAAAATTATAGAATTTTTTGATTTGAGTCAAATATTAATTTTAATCCCATCATTGAATGATTACTGTATCAAAATTCCTGTTACATCCCTTAATAG
>NZ_JAANMZ010000059.1 GCF_011250555.1 Bacillus sp. MM2020_4
TTGTATTATACTTCTCATTTTTTTCACTCATTGATATCCCGTCTCCTCTTATCCAACTGACAAACGTTAATAATTACGATTTAGAAAATCATATGATTAATTCAATTTAATTACTTACGTGCAAAGGAGTGGAACTGACCCTAAGTTCTTTTATTCAACTTTAATTTCATTCCCTCGTCCGATATACCAGTTGTAAAATGATTCAGCAAATTCCACAGGCACATCCTCAATCCCATTGTGCTGTACCGGTTTGGCTCGATTAATTATTTCTATTGAAGCGAGACCTAGCCATTTTTGAAAAATATTCCGCTTTACATTTACCTCGATCACTTTATCCCGTTTGGAAACGAATAACGAAGTAGTCAGACCCCCCGTTTTCAATTGAATGAAGTGTTCATTCAAAATAAAGAGTGTATGCAGGTAATCCAGCCATCTTACTGCAATAATAATCATTAACAGTGTAGTCGATAAAATCCACCAAGCCCGCTCCACGCCTAAGACATCGGGCTTAAAACAATACAGAACAGCCGTTGCAATCATCCAAATCCAGCTTGGGCTAAACAAGCGAACCCATAGGGATTTTTTCGGAAGTCTCTTCATCGTTTGTGTGACTTTATAAGCTGGTAACATTTCCGATACCATTTCATAGGCCCGCTTAACAGGAAGGAAGGGGTAAAGTGAATTAATTTCGAGCGTATCTTCTCCTAAAATAAGACTACCCGCACTAGTCAGTTTCACTTCGGTAAGCCCAAGCAATCGTTTCATGATAGACTGTTTTATTTCAATAGCCTGTACTTTTTCTTTTGCAATGGAAAAGGACGTTTCATCGATGACCCCTTTTGTAATGTAAATGCGGTCTTGGTCAGAGGAGATTTCATACTTCCCATATTTTAAAAATGTCCTTACGATGCCAAAAATAACAGACGCAATGATGAGGACGATCACAATGGTTGTCACAACCCACCAAGAATGGATGATCGTGAAAAAGATCCCCTCTGTCTTTTTTTCGACATGAAAGATTTCATCAACTTTGGAATAAAGCGAAGCAAGTATAGGAAGAAATACAAGAAAGCTTAACGAAGTAAAACTAGCTTTTAAGATATCCCCTTTCAGTGGCCTAAAATGAGAAATTCGGTTTGAATCTACTTTTTCTACAGCCTTTTCTGAGGATGACCGATTCATAGTATGATCGCTTACTTCACTTGTTATATGCTCTTCCATTCGCGCCGCTTCTAATTGCGTAACCACTTTAAATTTTACAGCCGCTTCCTCACCTGTCATTCCTGTTTCAAAGCTGATGGACGTCACTTTAAACATCCGATGAAAAAGAGAAGTATGTCGGTTGATATTTTGTATTTTCGAAAAGGGAATGGTTCGCTCTGATTTACTGAAAATTCCCTTGTAAAGATAAAAAGTGCGATCATCAAGTTTATATTTATGAGTGAACCATTCTAATATAATGGAAATAATAGACGCTCCAATAACTATGAAAGAAAGGATTCTACCATATGTAATAAACGGTGATTGCGAGCCCGACTTGATCACAAACAAAAAAATAAAAATAAAAAAGGTGCTCTTTAGTAGCTGCCATACATTCAAAAGAATATGAAGCGGGTGATAACGTTTTGCCTTCATCATGACTCTATTTCCTTAATTTTCGCATATTGGGCAATCTGGTTTCTTAACTCAATGGCGGCTTCTTTTGGCAGGGCCGGAATCGTGTGAGCAGACGCCATCGTTTCAACCGAAATAGAACAGAGACCGTATTTTCTAAGTAACGGTCCTTGTTTGGTTGCTACTGACTGAATTTTGGTCATTGGGACAAGATGATGTTTTTCATTTATTACACCCGATTTCAATTGCAAAAACTCCTCATCCACATCATAACGCCAGCTTTTATAAAGCAGAAAGGGATGAACACATGACCAGACTGCGCCCAGCGTCGTAACCGCAACCAGTCCGATTAGCATCCAGCCAATCCACTCTTTCCAAGAAAAACGATAGTCCAGATAAAGTAGAATGCCCAGAATGAGCAATCCAATTACATTCGAAATCGTTTCACTTATTATCCATACCTTCACCGCATCCTTAGATACACGTTTTTGAGGCATATTCATTTGAGAATACAAAAATATCACCTTCTATCTTTCGATGACGTTATGTTTCGTTTAACTTCGAAACTATTTATCTAAAAATATTTCTTCTAGCGAGGGTTCTTCTACTTCCACACGAAGGACATCTGCCCTACACTGCTGGATGGCCCGAATAATTTCAGCAATTTTTTTCTCATCTTTGACAGTAATCGTGACAAAGGGATCTTTCATTTCCAGGTCAGTTCCGGCTGTCTTCAGCCACTGATGTAAGTTCATCTGTTCCGATACCGGCACAGGAGAATGCTTGATCTTAACCTTGATGGTCGACCGATAGAACTCTCTAAGTTCTTCCATTGTACCACTTTTGGTAATCCTACCTTCCTTCATAATCGCAATTCGAGTACACAATTTCTCCACTTCGTCCAGATTGTGGGATGTCATGAAAAGTGTCTTTCCTCTTTTCTGCAGTTCGCGGATCAGCTTATGGATATGTAGCACGGATTCTGCATCCAAACCAGAAGTGGGTTCATCGAGAAAAATGAATTCAGGGTCATGGATGATCGCTAGTGCAATCCCTAGTTTCTTTTTCATCCCAAAAGAGAACTTAGCCGCCTTTTTTCTAGCATGAGCTTCAAGTCCCACTAACTTAAGGACCTCCAAGCACCATTCCTTTCCGGCTGGCTTTCCTGACAAAGCCGAGAGATATTTTATATGCTCCATCGCGGTTAAAGAGTCATATAAAGTGGAGTAATCAGGCATAACCCCTATCCGTTTTTTCACTTGATCATTTGGACCTTTTACACCTAACAATGAGTATGTTCCAGAGCTTGGTTGAATAATGCCTGTTAATATATTTATAAAAGTAGATTTACCGGCACCGTTACGACCTAGAAAACCAAAGATTTCCCCCCGTTCTACGGTTAGATCAATCCCCTTTACGATTGGAACTTGTCCATACGATTTCATTAGCTGTTTTGTTTCTAAAGCAAGCATCAACAATCTCTCCTTTTAAAAATGAAATTTGCAATGAAGAGCAGGATACCAGCCAATAGGAAAATAACCAAAAAGGTAAAGTCATCACGCTCCAAATAATAAAAGGGTATACTAAACTTCATCCAACTCACCCAAACATTCGGTGTAAATACAAGCCAAAACCCCAAAATTGGAAAAGCCAAACCAACTACAATCCCTAAAAACATCGTAAACCCTGGTTTTGGGATCAGGACAGAAAGCAAGATGGTCAAAGCGATTTGGAAGGTTATTAAACTTATAGTCTGAGAAAAGATAAAAAAATCAATTTTTTTCGCAAAAATACCGATCAGTAAGAAAGAAAACGTCAAACAAATCAACCAAAAAAACCAAATACCAAAAAACTTCCCTAGTAAGATAGAAGTTCTAGACGTTCTAGTTACTAAAAATCGCATTGTGCGTTCGTGAGTCTCATGGTTGATTGCATCATGGGAGAGACCAGCGATAAATAATTGACCTAGGCATAACAACAGTCCTAATAAGCCAACCGTGTGAATATTTTCGGCCTCCTTTGCTGAAAGTTCTACCCCAGCCATTAGAAGGTTAGCAAACTTGGCTGAATAATAGGAGGTTACAAGTAAGATTGCAATGACAACCACCGATTTTACCCCTTTGAATAAACTTATAAATTCCCTTTTACCGATTACAAACATACATTTTTTCTCCCTTCATCTTACTAGTTCATACCATCATTATAGCGTTTCTATCTTATCCTCTCTAAAACACCACCTTAATTTTTCCTTAATTCCTAGATTTTTGGCAAATGGGTGATATGATAATGGAAGACTGAAATAGAATAGGAGTTTCATTATGCACGAGCCTCAATTATTAATTGTTGATGATGAGAAAGCCATTTTACATATGTTAACAACGATTCTAAAAAAGGAAGCATTTAACTTAATCGATACGGCAAGTTCAGCGGAGGATGCTCTGTCCTTATGTCAAACGAAACGATATGACCTAATCCTTTTGGATGTGATGCTTCCAAATCGCAGTGGTTTTGAAATTTGCCCGCTCATTAGAGAAACGACCGATGCCCCGATCTTCTTTCTGACAGCACGGTCCACAGATTTGGATAAACTTTCGGGCTTTGCATTAGGCGCAGATGATTACATCACAAAACCATTCAATCCCCTAGAGGTCGTTGCAAGGATCAAAGCCCATTTGCGGCGGCACACAGGAAAAATCACCAATACGTCTAAACCACTTTTCCAATATGGCCCTCTCCATGTAAACACACTCTCTGGAGAAGTGGCGGTAAAAGGAAGAACTGTGGAATTACCAGCACAGGTCTATCAACTTCTGTATTTCTTCTGTAAACATCCAAATCAGCTATTTAGTAAAAGTCAGCTTTATGAAAAAGTATGGGGTGAAGAATTTCTTGGTGAGGATAATACTGTTATGGTCCACATTAGGAAGCTCCGGGAAAAAATCGAGGACAATCCAAGTAAGCCGCGTCATATTATTACCGTAAGAGGGATTGGCTATAAATTTGTACCTAATGGTGGTAGCCATGAACATCCATAAACGTTTTATTGTACAATTTTTCATCCAATTAACCATTGTGTTTATCTTATTCTTCTTTCTAATAATCTCCATCTGGGGAGTCATTGGCTTTTCGATCATGAACAATGAGGTGATCGAAGATCTGTCCAAGGCTGATGACTCCTTTTTTTCTAAAAGGATTACGATACATGGAAATAAAGCAACATTTGATACTGAATTAAAACAGCTAACGGCATCTCAAAAGGGCTGGCTTCTTGTCCTAACACCAAAAGGCAAAGTCATTGGATCTTACCATGCACCGACACAGATGCCAGCCCACTTTAAGCAGAGTGAGCTGGCATCCATTCTACTGCAAGATCACTCAGTTTCTATGGAATACACACATTGGCTGTTAAAGGAAAAGGGATCCCAGCACTATTTACTTTTATTTGGTAGAAAGAATGTCGAGACACATCTTTTAAACGAAATTAAAGCAAATTTCGATTGGGGTGATCCTCAACTTCATCTTTCTGCAGCAGTGCGACGCCAAATGAAGGAAGAAAATGTCCAGGCTCAACTGGTTGATTCAACAGGAAAAGTGATAGATCAATTCGGTACAGATAAGGAACCCATTACATACTCCATTCAGGAGCTTCACAGCTTATCAAAGAAAAAATACAACACCACTGCTGCTCACTTTGATCCAAATTCGGAACAAACGATAATTGTCAGCAGTCATGAATCTAGGTCAACCTCAAATTCTGAGGTAAGCATGGTGAAAACGATGAGTAAAGGGTTCGTCGTCATTTCTGTATTATTATTTCTGCTATTGTTGATAGGAACATTCTGGTATGCACGTAAATTCGGAGGCCCGTTAATTTCAATGATGAAATGGATTCAAAATCTCGGTAGTGGTTTATTTGAACAGCCACATGATCTCCATCAACATTCACTGATGTTAAATAAAAAAGGAAAACTAAAAAGGAAATATCGTTTGTACAAGGATCTCATTGCAACCCTTTCACAATTAACGGAGACCCTAAAACAAAACGAAACACAAAGGAGGAAAATGACGCAAACGCGGGAAGAATGGATTAGCGGTCTTTCCCATGACTTAAAAACACCGCTCTCCTCCATCGCTGGTTATGCGCAAATGCTTGAAGCCGAAAACTATTCGTGGACAGAAGCAGAGACAAGAGAATTCGCCGGAATCATAACAGAAAAGTCGACATATATGATGGTCTTACTTGAGGAACTCACCCTAACCTATCGCTTAAAAAATCAGGCATTGCTGCTGGCAAAAGAACAGGTAGATATGAACGAATTCGTCCGCCATACGATCATCCATTTCATCAATGATCCGACTAACAATGAAAAGGAATTCGTCTTCCAGCCGCATCATGGAACTATTTTCGCATCCATTGATCCCAAATGGTTTCATAGAATAATGGATAACCTGCTGACGAATGCCATCAAATATAATCCTTCTGGCACAAAGATTACAGTATCCATTTCATCAATTGAACAACATCTATTGATGATTACGATTGAAGATAATGGGATCGGCATGGACAATGAAACGCTCAATAAGCTTTTCCAACGCTACTACCGGGGTACGAATACAAATGACTCTGGCAGTGGAACGGGGCTGGGAATGGCAATCACCAAACAATTGGTACAATTACACGAAGGATCCATTAGTGTAAAAAGTGCACCTCAAAAAGGCACTACCGTTCGAATCATCCTCCCGCTATAAATAAGGAAGGCACTAATTTGAAAATGGGTCAGTCCCCCGCCGCTTAACCACTGCCGAGGAACTGACCTCAAAGATTAAAACAATCGATTCAAATTCGCCATTTCAATGGCGGATACCGCCGCATCGTAGCCTTTGTTGCCCGATTTTGTTCCAGAACGTTCGATAGCTTGCTCAATCGTTTCTGTTGTCACGATTCCGAACATAACTGGCACCCCTGTTGTTAAGCCTGCACTGGCAATCCCTTTAGCTGCTTCATTACATACATAATCGTAATGAGTAGTAGATCCACGAATAACGGTTCCCAAACCGATGATGGCATCGTATTTTTTCGTTTCTGCCATCTTCTTCGCGATAAATGGTACCTCGAACGCGCCTGGTACCCATGCGACATCAATGTCTTCTTCGGACACACCGTGACGTTTTAAGCCATCCATTGCCCCACCCAATAATTTACTTGTTAAAAATTCATTAAATCTTCCTACCACTATCCCAATTTTTAAATCTGTACCGACTAATTGTGCTTCAAATACTTGTCCCATTTGTCATCTCTCCTATGCTAAAATATGATTCATCTTTACTTTTTTTGTCATTAAATACTGTTTATTTTCTGCTACAGCCTCAATTTCAAGCGGCACGCGCTCTACTACTTCAATACCGTATTTTGTTAAGCCTTCTAGTTTCTCAGGATTGTTTGTCATCAAACGCACCTTGGTAATCCCTAAATCTCGGAGCATTTGCGCCGATAACCCATAATCACGCATTTCCGCCGGGAATCCTAACTGCTCATTTGCTTCAACTGTATCATACCCCTGCTCTTGCAACTCATAGGCTTTTAACTTATTTAGCAGACCAATATCCCTGCCTTCTTGTTCCATGTAGAGCACAACACCACGGCCCGCTTCTTCTATCATTTCTAATGACAGATGCAATTGCGGCCCGCAGTCACATCGTTTTGAATGAAAAACGTCCCCTGTCAAACACTCAGAATGGATCCGAACAAGTGGCGCCTCCTCTTTAAGAATATCGCCTTTCACGATAGCAACATGTTCTTTCCCGTCTAGCTGATTGGAATAACCAACCATCTGAAATTCGCCAAATGATGTTGGCAGTTTCACTGATGCCTCACGTTTTACAAGCTGCTCATGTTCATAACGATAGCGGATTAAATCGGCAATCGTCACCAACTTCAAATCATACGTTTCCGCAAATTTCATTAGCTCTGGCACCCTTGCCATTTCACCGTTATCACTCATAATTTCGCAAATAACCCCGGCAGGCTGCGCACCGCAAAGCTTCGCAAAATCAACGGCTGCTTCCGTATGTCCATTTCTCTCAAGTACACCGTTTTCCTTGGCTACAAGCGGGAACACATGACCAGGCCGGCGAAAATCCGTGCCGGTGACTTCCCCGTCTAACAGCTGTAAAATCGTTTCAGACCGCTCAAAGGCACTAATACCAGTCGTTGTATCCTTGTAATCAATACTAACTGTAAAAGCCGTTTGATGATTATCCGTATTGTGCTGAACCATCGGATGTAAATCGAGACGTGCCGCTAATTCCTTCGTGATAGGGGTGCAGATTAAGCCGCGGCCGTTTGTAGCCATAAAGTTAATATTCTCTGGTGTTGCATAATCGGCCAGCACCAAAAAGTCCCCTTCATTTTCACGATTCTCATCATCGACCACGATAATGATTTTCCCCTTTTTCAAATCCTCCATTGCTTCTTCAATGGTATGAAACATTGTCAATACACCGCCTTTTCTAGAATCCATTCTGTCTTAAAAAATCCATCGTAATCGGCGAACTCTCTTTCTTTCGTTCCAACTGATGAATCACATATTTTCCGAGCATGTCATTTTCAATATTCACGACATCCTGCTCTCTTTTAATTCCTAGAATCGTTTCACTAAAAGTAAGAGGAATAAGTGAAACGGTCAACTGTGTTGGTTTTACATCAAAAATGGTTAAACTGATTCCATCAATCGCAATTGATCCCTTTAGCACGCAATATTTACTCAGTTCTTCGCTGATGCCGATATCTACATATACTGCATTTTCAACTTTCCTTTTTCGTAAAATGGTGCCTGTCCCATCCACATGCCCGGAGACGAAATGCCCGCCAAATCGGCCATTTGCCGGCATCGCCCGTTCCAAATTGACAGGGTGGCCTATTTGTAACGACTGGATATTGGTTGCCTTTACCGTCTCCGGCATCACATCAACCGTAAAGGTGCCAGCCGAAAAAGAGGTGACGGTTAAGCAGACGCCATTTACCGCGATACTGTCGCCCAAATGGATATCTTCAATTATTTTTTGGGATTCTATCGTTAGCTGCATACTATGAGGCCCATTTTTCATTGCTTTAACCTTACCTAAATCTTCTACAATTCCTGTAAACATGATTGTCACCTCATTTCAGTACCGACGTTATTTTTAAGTCTCCACCAATCACTTCTACATGTTGAAAGTTCAATTCGTAAGCGTACTCCATTTGCTGTACATCTAAATCAGCAAACATCGGAACTGCCCGATTACCGCCGACAATCTTTGGTGCAACATAGGTAATCAATTGGTTTACAAAGCCTGATTTCAAAAAACTGGCATTGACTGTTTTACCACCTTCTACATAAAGTTTCATCACCTGACGTTTTCCAAGCTCCGCAAGCAGCTCGGTAATATCGATGGCACGCGTTGAAAGTTGGATGATTTTTACATGTGGTTGTTGAAAACTAGCTATCTTTTCAGCCGCTGCATCCGATCCGGTGACAATCCACGTTGGTGAGTGGCCATCCGTGATCACTTTTTTATCATGCGGCATCTTTAAATGCGTATCTACTATGATTCGAATTGGTTGTCTCTTCGTCTTACCCAAGCGATTTGTGAGGCTTGGATTATCAGATAAGATGGTACCAATTCCAACTAAAATGGCATCCTGTTTCTCGCGATCATTGTGCACATCTTGCTGCACCTCACTGCCGGTAATCTTTTCACCAAAACCAGGCTGTGCTGCTAACTTACCATCCAACGTAATTGCCTGCTTCAATGTCACAAAAGGTCTATTTTGTTGTATAAAATGAAAGAACGCCTCATTTAATGCATCTGCCTTTTCTTCTAAAACACCTGTTTTCACTTCAATCCCAGCATCTCGCAAAAGAGCAATACCTTTGCCAGCAACTAATGGATTGGGATCCACAGAGGCGATGACTACACGTTCCACACCGGATTCTATTAAGGCCATCGCACATGGAGGTGTTTTTCCATAATGACTGCATGGTTCAAGCGTTACATAAATAGTACTTCCCTTGGCCCGACTTCCTGCCATTTTTAGTGCATGAACCTCAGCATGCTCGGTTCCTGCCTTCAAATGGGCACCAAATCCGATGATTTCGCCATCCTTTACCATCACGGCACCCACGACAGGATTCGGTGCCGTTTGCCCTTCTGCAACCTGGGCCAATTTCAAGGCAAAATCCATATAGAACTCATCCGTCATCTTATTCCCTCCTCCTTTTTTTGCAAAAATAAAACTCCTTAGAATAAGTCAACTAAGGAGTTTAGGGAGAGTATGTAAAATGGCAACACTAAATAAGCCTACTGAAGGTTATTTTTTCTTCACAAGCTGGTACCATTGCGCATACGTCCTTCTCCCATCCAGACTATACTGTCGGCTTTGGATTTGCACCAAATCCTACCTTTTCAAAAAGGCTCACGGGCTTAGAATTTCTTCATCACCGTCGATTGGGACTTTCACCCGACCCCGAAGGACTTTGCATATGAAATTATTTTGAGGTTTTACGCAAAAATAAAACCCCATAGAATATGTCTACGGGGGGTTAGGAGTTTTCGTGTTATAAGCATCGCCAAATAAACCTTTTGAAGTGTGTTTTTCTTCATAAGGAAATAAGCGTACTCAAACGTCCTTCTCCCATCCAGACTATACTGTCGGCTTTGGATTCACACCAAATCCTGCCTTTATAAAAGGCTCACGGGCTTAGAATTTCTTCATCACCGTCGATTGGGACTTTCACCCGACCCCGAAGGACTATTCATATTTATCCTATATTATAGCACGAATAGTTTCAGAAATCATACTAATTGGATCTGTTGGGCAAAAAGGGCCGCCCCATGCGCCTTCCTCCTCCTACCCAGCCTTACTCGAGAATCAATATAACCAAAACAATACTCTTACAAAAAAGGTCAGTCCCCCGTCGTTTTATACCACGAGTGACTGACCCCTTTTATTTTTATACCTGTAGTGATTTTGCTTGCATTTGGTACATTTGGTTGTATATACCGCCTTGGGCAAGTAATTCATCGTGGGTGCCTTGTTCTTTAATGACACCGCGTTCTAAAACAAGAATGCGATCGGCATTTTTTATGGTCGATAGGCGGTGGGCAATAATAAAGGTCGTTCGCCCTTTCTTCAGAACCTCCATTGCATGCTGAATGATTTCTTCCGTTTCTGTATCAATATTCGAGGTTGCTTCATCCAAAATTAATATTGCCGGATCAAAGGCAAGCGCACGGGCGAAAGAAATAAGCTGCCGCTGACCTGAGGAAAGGGTGCTGCCTTTTTCAATAACAGGCTCATCGATTCCTTTTTCAAGATTTTTGAGGACCCGCTCGGCACCGACTGCAGTCAAGGCCTCTTCCACTTTTTCACGGGTAATTTTCGGGTCATTCAAACTTACATTCGATGCTATCGTTCCGGTAAATAAATAGGGGTCTTGTAGAACAATGCCCATATGTTGACGAATCGTCTGTCTTGGCACATTTGTTACGTCAATCCCATCAATACAAATCTTCCCCTTCGATGGGTCATAGAAACGGAACAATAGATTCATAATCGAACTCTTTCCAGAACCCGTATGGCCAACAAGTGCGACCGTTTCACCGCGATTCGCTTCAAACGATAAATTCTTCAACACATAGTCATTTTCTTTATAGGCAAATGAAACATCTTCAAAAAGGACATGCCCGTCGTATCGCGGCATTGTCTCTTGTGATACGTTCTCACCGGTGTTATCTAACACCTCAAATACTCTTTGCCCGGCAACGAGGGAGCGTTCCAGTTGTGAAAACTGATTGACCACATTCGTGATTGGATTGAATAATCTCGTTAAGTAATCCACAAACGCATAAAGTGTACCCGAGGACACGATCTCCGCTGTTGTGAATGATTGTGTCCCAAAATAAACAATAAAAATCGCAAACAGGATGAGACGCAACGAATTCACTAAGTTAAAGGAAGTGGCCGAATCTAAAAATAATAATTTCCGCTGATAGGCATAATGTTCTTCGTTCATCTCATCAAATTCCTTCGTCATTTGCTTTTCGCGGCGAAAGGCTTGAATAATGGTCATTCCCTGAATGGACTCATTGATCATCGCATTAATATCGGCAATTTTTGTCCGAATCACCCCATTGTATTGGGCAGCATATTTTCGATATAAAATCATCCAAAGATAAATAATCGGTATCATGATTAAGGCAATCATTGCCATCTTCCAATTTAAAATAAACAGGGCGATATAGACACCTGCAATCGAAATGAAGCTTGTTGCGAAGTTAGAAAGCACCTGCACATATAAATTCCGTAAGGCTTCGGTATCATTGGTAACACGTGCGACAATTTTTCCTGCCGGCAATTGATCAAAATATTGAATCGGCAATGTTTGAATATGCGCAAATACGTCTTGCCGTAATCGTTGGACAACACGATTCGCGCCCATTTGCAAATAGATATACATAAAATAACGGAATATCGCTGTTGCCACGGCTAAGATAAAATATAAACACAAGAGCCAGGCAATCGGCTTCATATCTATTTTTCCAATGGTCATATGTTCATCGATAATATATTTTGCTATGAATGGACCTGCAAGTTCCGTAACTACAGCGATCGTTAAGAATAATAGCCCCAGAAAGATCGGCCGCTTGAAATAAAGCGCATAGTTCGTTAATCGTTTACTCGTCCTCATGCCCCGCCCCCCTCTAACTGTTGACGGTCAAATTGTTCTTTATACCAGCCATTTTTCCTGATAAGTTCCTCATGCGTCCCTTGCTCGGTAATTTGTCCTTCATCTAGCACGATAATTTGATCCGCGTGCTGCACACCAGATAAACGATGGGTCGTAATAATGGTGGTTTTCCCGCTTCGTTCATTCTGAATGTTTTGTAGGATACGAGTCTCCGTCTTGGCATCGACTGCTGATAAGGAGTCATCAAGAATTAATATTTCCGGATCCTTAATAAGTGCACGGGCAATTGACACCCGCTGCTTTTGTCCGCCTGATAAGGAGACCCCTTTTTCTCCGACAAGTGTTTCAAGCCCCATCGGCAGGTTCTCTAAATCCTTTTTGAAGTAGGCAAGCTGAATGGCCTTCTGCAATTCAGCTTCTGTCGCATCTTCCTTACCGAATAAGATATTTTCCCGAATGGTCCGTGAGAACAACACATGGTCCTGTGGTACATACCCGATCCAATCTAGAATTTGTTCTTTTGTCTGCGAAGCGATATCTGTTCCGGCAATCAATAATTGACCTTGATCAAGTGGGTATTCCCGCAGTAACTGCCGTAAAAAGGTGGTTTTTCCTGCGCCCGTTTTGCCAACAATCCCAAGGGTTTCCCCTTTTTTAAGTGACAACGAAATTTGTTGTAAATTTTTCACCTGGCTCGTCGGGTATTGAAACATCAAATCATCAAACCCAATCACACTCGGGGTCTTAACGGCAACAGGGTCACTCGTATTTTGGACATCTGCCACATACTCAAGGGTTTCTTGGACCCGATCAAGTGAGGCATTCCCTTGTTGCATCACATTTATTAATTCACCAATAGCAAAAATGGGCCATACGGCAATTCCTAAATAAACATTAAAGGTAACGAGTTGGCCGACAGTCATTTCACCATTAGACACAAGAAAGGCACCGTAACCAAGTGCGACAACATAGCTAATACCTGTTCCAACTTTTGTAATCGGCCCGAATAAGGCATTAATTTTCGCAGTATCCATATTTTTCGCGTATACTTCTTCGCTCATGTCAGCAAAATTCATTTCATCCTTTTTCTCCTGAACATAAGCCCGAATGACACGGACTCCGGCAACAGATTCTAAAACACTATCATTCAGTTCACCGAATGAGTCCTGTGCCTTCATATATCGCTCATGGACAAGCTTACCCAAATATTGAATTAATACGGCCATAATTGGTACTGGCAGCATAGCGAAAAACGTTAATTTCCATGAAATCATGAACCCCATTGCACAAATAATGGCACCCATATATAACGTGGAATCTATAAGCGTCATGATCCCAAATCCCGCTGTAATTGAAACAGCATTTAAATCATTTGTCGCACGTGCCATTAAGTCACCCGTCCGATTCTTTTCATAAAAGGTTGGCGTCATTTTTAAAAATTGCAGCATTAATTTACGGCGCATTATTTTTTCAAGATTAATAGCCCCTTCAAATAAACGGTATTGCCACACAAAATTTAATAAATAACCAAAGACAATAATCGCAATAAAAATGAGCATATATTGACCTAATATCGCTCTTGTCATTTTACCCGCTGTTAAAACATCAATAACAGTGCCCAGTAAATACGGCGGAACCACTTCCAACACACTGGCTATTATTAATACGATAACGGCAATGGCGTACTGCTTCCGATACTGTTTAAAAAACCAGCTTAACTTTCCTAAAACATCAAACATGTATCAAACCCACTTTCCCTACATTCTGTAAACCATCACTACCCGCAATCTAGCCAATCCTTTTTGAAAATCAATCTTGTTTGCTTACACCACATCGTCCTCTACTCCTTTGATATCAACTTCACCAAAAAATCCGGCAACAAAAAAAGCATACCCTAAAAAGAGCATGCTTCTCTTTGGAAAGGGATAGAAAACATCTCCATACCCTTCATCACGTTCGGAATTCATTATATGACAGAAAACAGGTATGGATAACATATGAAATTAGCATGTACGTTGACGACAGTAAGATCTCTCATTATCCATTCCTCCTCCATAAAATGTTTGGTGTTCTTGAAGGTTACCATTTTTTTCATAGTATTGTCAACAGTCAGAAAAATCACTTCATACAAAAGGGCGGCCCCAGTATTGGAACCGCCCCACTTATCTTTCTCATTTCTTTTCCAGTTGCTTGTATTGCTCGATAATTCCTTGAAAGAGTCTCGATCCCGGTTCAAGTTGTGTGTATTTTTGAATTGCCGCTTCAACACCCTGTTCCTTGATAACAGTTTGCACATGGACGGCTTCCTCATCACCTTGAAAATCATACAACAGAGCTGCAGCGATTCCCTTCAATAGATGCTCAGGCTGTTTTCCGGTCACTTCTACATATTGTCTTGCGGGACTGACTAGGCGATCATTTGGCCCAAGTTTACGAATGGGCGAGCGGCCAACCCTTGTTACCTCGTCAATAATATAAGCATTAGAAAAACGGCCAATAATCTTTTGAATGTACTTATCATGTTCTTCTTCATTAAAGCCATATTTACCCACTAAAAATTCGCCACTTTCCTTAAGTGACCCTTCAACCAGGCCGCGAATCTCTTGATTCTCCATTGCCTGATTAATTGTCTCCATTCCAAAGTAATAGCCAAAGTATGCTGCAAGCGCATGCCCGGTATTAACAGTGAATAGCTTTCGTTCAATATAAGGTACTAGCTCTTGAACATAGGTAATCCCCTTAACAGGTGGCTTTTCGCCGATAATCTTCGGCTCCTCTACCACCCATTCATAAAACGGTTCTACCTTCACCATGATTTTATCCTCATTCACCTGATTCGGGACAATCCGATCTACCGCGGAATCAGGAAAGCCAAAGCGCCCTTCAAATTGTGCCTTTTCGTCTGCTGTTAGCTTTTCAAAAATCTTCTCTTTTAAGAGCGAACTGCCGCCAATCATATTTTCACAAGCGATAATAGTGAGCGGCCGATCCGTTTGTTCGATACGTTTACGCAGACCGTCTGCAATCAAACCGGCAATCAGCGGAAGAATATTTGGCCCGATGGCAGTTGTTACTAAATCGGCTTCCGCAATGGCGGCTATTACTTGTTCAGGGTTTGCCGCACTATTGATGGCTCTTACATTTTTAATCGTGTCCTCTTGTTGGGCCGGTTCTGCAAGTACTACCCGGTATTCCTTCTTTTCATTGAGTAAACGGACAATCTCATCGTTTACATCGACAAAACAAGTTTCATAATCGGAATGATATAATAAATTTCCAATAAAACCCCGACCAATATTTCCCGCTCCAAAGTGTACGGCCAACATTTAGTTCACCTCTTCAAAAATGGATAGAATCTCATCGGCTGATTTTGCAGAAACTAGCTTATCAATATTTTCTTCCTCCGAACAGACAATGGCAATCTTCGAAAGAATGTCTAGGTGTTCATTATCTTTACCGGCAATCCCAATTAACAGTTTAACGATGTTTCCGGAGCCAAAATCCACGCCTTGGGGAACCTGAACAAAGGAAATGCCTGATTCCTTCACAAACGACTTTGAATCCTCGGTGCCATGTGGAATGGCAACAAAATTCCCCATATAGGTAGAGGTTAATTGTTCTCTTTCCAGCATTTTTTCAATATAGTTTGCCTCGACATAGCCTTTTTCAACTAGAATACTTCCGGTCAATTTAATTGCTTCCTCTTTAGAAGCCACAGCGGCATTTAATAGAATATTTTCTTTTGCTAGAATTGATTTTGTCATGTTTAAACACTCCTTAATTCTTTTAACTTTTCGTTGAAAAATTGATCTAACCTTGCTGTGAGTAATTCCATGATTCTGTCATGGTCATGTGATTGGAAAATAGTTGTGTTTTCTTCACTTTCAATTAACAAGGTGCTTAAAAAACTCAATACCTCTAAGACCTTTTCAGATGTATTTGCTGGTGATAGCAGTAATACTACTACGGTCATTTCCATATCGTTTTCATCCATACCCGCAACGGTTACTGGTGTTTGCAAAACGGTAAGATCAAAGCATGGCTCTACCACGTGTGAAGAACGCGTATGGTATAGGGCCATACCTGTTTCAGGAATACCAATCCCCCCTAACCTTTCCCTTTCAAGGATCTTTTGAACAACGATCTCCACGTTGTCAATTTTCCCTTCTTGATAGAGCCTTCGGCAGGATTGGGTTAGAATTTCTTCCGTCGATTTGTACACGCTAAGTTTGTTCACTTCGAACCCCTTAAGAATCGTGGCAATCGTTCCAGCAAAATCGTGGATATGCTTCATTTCCTCGGCTAACCTTGCAGAGCTTTTATGGCTTTTATTCGCTTGGATCGCAATAGGAAGCTGTCTCTCGGAATTATTCACGATCTTATATTCATTGATAAAGGTACGAATCTTTTCAATCTCATCTTTATTTAAAAAGGGATTGACCACAATATAATCCGCCTCATAATCAGGAATCGGAATGGTGGAAAGGACTAACTGATACTGATCCTTATTCATCTTTTTAAATTCCATAACCGAAACATTTTGAATATGCTTCAACTCAGGGAATTCTCTTTGCAATCTCGTTGCCAGCATCTTCGAGGTACCAATTCCACTTGAACAAACCACCAGCGTTCTTACGTTTACAAGCTCTCGGTTTCCCATAATCGCTGCGCCAAAGTGCATCACCAGATACCCTGTTTCCTCATCTGGTACATAAAAATGATGAAAAACCTGCGTGGTTGCTTGTTTAACAATACTAAACAAATCTGTATAATCTCGTTTTATTTTATCTAACAATGGGTTGCTTATCCCCATTTTTTGCTTCATCCGATAAATAGCTGGCTTTAAATGGGTGACAAGTCCTTCAAATAAGGAGCGATTCGCCGATAAATCAATCCCTGTTAATTCGCTGACACGTTCAATTAGTTTTTTTGTTTTGACTGCAATCTCTAGGCCTGTTTCCTCATTTAAGTATTCATTATCATGTCGTACCTTCGCACCCTTTAGGTGCATGGTAATGTAGGCAACCTCTGCCTTCGGTATAGTAATAGTAAAAACCTGCTCTAACTCAGTAACAATTTTTTCGGCAAATTTATATTCTTTCGATACTCTTTGTTCTTCAAAATAGGTTTGGTTAATCGTTATTCCTTCGCCCTTTTGGATTCGTTCCACAGCCAAGGCTACATGAACGACTAATCCAATATAGGCGCTATCGGCCATTGAAAATGGTAATTCTTGAACAAT
The DNA here is from genome assembly GCF_011250555.1 of Bacillus sp. MM2020_4. Lineage (GTDB taxonomy): Bacteria > Bacillota > Bacilli > Bacillales > Cytobacillaceae > Neobacillus. The sequence continues at coordinate 17,587 of NZ_JAANMZ010000059.1, forward strand.
GGAATTGACTATTTTTTCAACAATGACAAGCTTCTTCTTATCAACAAGTCCCATCAATCTCTCAGAGATGGAATGAATTTGCTGCGCACCACGCTTTTGAATATTTTCTCGTGTTAAGGAGAGAATTTCTGCCTCATCCAGATACTCAGAAATTAAATTGCTCATCGCCCTTCGTTTAGCGCCTTCATCCCCGTCAATTTCGACCCCATAACCTCTTCTTCGGACCAGTGCTAATCCAATGGTTTGTAATCTCTCTTCTAGCTTTGTTAAATCAGCGCTTACCGTGGCAATCGTGACATTTAAGTCGTTGGCAAGACCAAGTAGTTTTACTGGCTCATTGGTTTCTAAAAGCTCACATAAAATAATCGTTTGCCGTTCTTCCGGTGTGTATTCTGTGTGGGAAAGATTAAACAAATAGAGTTCAAGTTCCCGCACTTTGTTCGTGTCACCAATGATTTGAACGCCAACCCCCGACTTCTTTTGCAATGACAGAGTGTATTCTTCAAGAATATCTTCTACATTTTTTAAATCACGGTGGATGGTTCTTGCACTAACACCAATTTGGTCAGCAAGGTCTTTCACGGTCGTTTCATCCGTATTCTTTAATAAGATTTCAAGGATTTGTCTTTCTCTTGCGGAAATATACATATTTCACACTCCTAAAAGTTGACCGTCAGCCTCCTAGCTTATGTTGTTGCCAAAATTAAAATATTATACTGACAATCTAATTTTAATCCCGCAATATCCTTTATACAACATGAGCTAGTTATAAATTAGTCAACTTTATTGTTGACATGATTAAAATATGAAAGAAAAAAAGAGCCTAGTCACGTTCCCTAGGCTCTTAGCTGTTTGTTATGACTCTTTCTTTAATGAATTAACTAATTCATCATATCTTGGACTATTTAAGAAGTTTTCTACGGAAATATGCTTGGCATTTGGAAGCTTTGCTTTCGCACGATCCGTTAAGTCTTTATGTGTCACAACCACATCAGCATCTGCCGGTAAATTACTAATTGCTGTGTTAATAACCGTCACATCTAGACCCGCTTTTTGCACTTTGTTTCTTAGAATGGAAGCACCCATTGCACTAGAACCCATTCCAGCATCACAAGCAAATACGATCTTGTTTACATTTTCAGGATTGATCTCTTCTTGTTTCGTTAAGACAGAACTTACAGAACTCTTTTTACCCTTCATTTCTTCCATTTTTGCTGTTGCAGAAGATAAATCTTCTTCCTCTTCTGTCGTCTTACTTGTTTTTAGAATTAAAGCTGCCACGGCAAACGATACAGCAGTTGCGACAACCACGCCAGCAAGTGTTGCAAAATAACCACCCTTAGGTGTCATCGCAAGTAGGGCAAAGATACTACCTGGTGATGGTGCTGCAACAAGACCTGCATCAAGAAGATTGAATGTGAAAACTCCACTTACGCCACCCGCCATTGCGGCAAAAATTAACATCGGCTTCATTAAGATATATGGGAAGTAAATTTCATGAATACCACCCAAGAAGTGGATAATAACCGCACCAGGTGCTGTTTGTTTGGCTGTCCCTTTACCAAATAGCATAAAGGCTAGTAGAATCCCTAAACCAGGTCCAGGGTTTGTTTCTAATAAGAACAGAATCGATTTTCCTGCTTTTGTTGCTTGCTCAATTCCGAGTGGGCTTAAAATCCCATGGTTAATGGCATTATTTAAGAATAGGACTTTTGCCGGTTCAATAAAGACGTTTGCTAATGGTAACATATTATGGTCGATAATAAATTGGACACCATTTGCTAAGATTTTGCTTAGCCCTTCAACCAATGGGCCAACACCTTTATACGCACCTAGTGTTAACAAACCACCAAGAATTCCTGCTGAAAAGTTATTAACAAGCATTTCAAATCCAGATTTGATTTTTCCATGTACAAGTTTGTCAAAAAATTTAATGACCATCCCACCAAGAGGTCCCATGATCATAGCACCTAAGAACATAGGAATATCCGTTCCGACAATGACACCCATAGTAGCTGTTGCACCGACAACCCCACCTCGGATATCATAGACCATCCGGCCGCCGGTAAAACCAATTAATAATGGCAGTAAGTAGGTGATCATCGGACCAACAAGTGTTGCAAACTCCTTATTTGGCAGCCATCCTGTTGGAATAAATAGTGCAGTAATAAGCCCCCACGCAATAAAGGCGCCAATATTCGGCATGACCATACCGCTTAAATAACTGCCGAACTTTTGTATCTTCACTTTTACATCTGATTTATCTTTTGTTGTTTCATTCATCTCTTTTTCCCCCTTCAACATATTTGTTGAACTTCTATCTTCATAATAAAGCGGTTTCATCCCCTAATCAATTTATACAAAATTTCATTTTGTCACGATGATTGTTGCCAACATTTTTTTTGGTTTTTGGAGAAAATATCCACATGCTATCATTGATAAGTTTTAAGCAGCACAACTAGAAAGGATGGTCACCGTGGAAAAGCTCAGCATATTTAAACAAAGGAAATATTATGTATCGCTACTACTTCTGCTTCTTCTCCTTGCAGGTTCATCTGTCTATTTTTTCGGTCATACCTATGGACAAGAAACCGCTCAGTTTAACATTCCATATGGAGATGATCCTAAACAAACCTTAGATCTTTATAGCCCCAACGCCACTATCAGTCAAAAACAGCCAGTGATCATCTATGTTCATGGGGGCAGCTGGAAAGCGGGGACTAAAAGCAATGTAGCGGAGAAACCCTCATTCTTTACAAGGGATGGGTATGTATTTGTGTCCGTCAATTACAGGCTATATCCTCATGCCACCTATCAGCAAATGGCTGCTGATGTGGCCTCAGCCGTAAAGTGGGTCCATGATCACGCGAATCAATACCAAATCGATCGAGACAACATTCATTTAATGGGCCACTCTGCTGGGGGACATTTGGCCATGCTTATTGGAACTAATCCCACCTATTTAGGGAGAATCGGCCTATCACTAAATAGAATTCACTCCATTGTAAATTTGGATGGACCGATTGATATTAACCAACTTGTTCAAGGGAATCCAGGCTATCAAACAGTTTTCGGCCTTGACACGAATGCACGGGCAGAGGCATCCCCACTTACCTATGCGGGAAATAAAAATCTGCCGCCCATCTTCCTCGTATCAAAAGGGGGAAAATCGACTGAATCTTTTATGAATAAAGCTGCTGTCGCCGGTAATCTCGTGGGTTCCTTTGAAACAAAAACACTTACACATCGTGAGGTGACAAAACTGTTTGGCGTTAGCAGTAGTTCAGTTGAGGCCCAGAATATGACAACAGCTGTGATGGAGTTTTTGAAGCGGGCAGGAGAACAATAAATATCATTTAAAAAAATCTAAGGAAGCCCGGGTTTATCCCGGTAACCTTAGATTTTTTTTTAAAACAATGATAAAAAGTTAACCTTCATTTCTTTTAAACTTTTTGTTCATTATAACTATAGTTAAATTGTAAACCATATTCAAAGATGTTATTAATAAGATCTCTTTTCCTAATTATTTTCCCGTACAGGACAAGTTCTCTACCAGATATTGTTATCTTGACCCGATAGGTGGTTAAAAAATTTATCATAAATTCGACTTTACTAACGAACCTAATTCCCCCCGCACTCATATCAAGAGCATAAATCGTAACTTCATTTGTTGGTTCAGTCTTTTCTTTGAATATAGAGGTGACGGATTCAATAGACGATTGAATTGGTCTATTGAACTTTACTCTATTGAATTCCCTACGACTAAATAAATCTTGCATGTAGATCTCCCCAGGTTCTTTGCCAATAATGAAATACTGTCACTTAGAATTTATTCCTTTAGGTAATTTTTAACAGTTTACCAGTATTTACATTTTACACCATGAGTAAAGAATTTGAAATATTAATTTAAGAGACGTGAAGAAATCTACTGCCTCGGCCCCCAAAGGATAACGGAGACTCCGACTAAACAAATGGCCGCCCCAATCCAGTCGTATGTATCGGGTGCTTTCTTATCAACGCCCCAGCCCCACAAGATCGAGAGAATAATAAACACGCCACCGTATGCCGCATAAACCCTTCCAAACGAAGGAAACTTTTGAAAGGTAGGGATTATTCCGTATAGGATCAAAATAATACCGCCGATTATTCCGTACCAATAGGGTTTCCCTTCCCGTAACCAAATCCAGATTAAGTAGCCTCCGCCGATTTCAGCAATTCCTGCAAGAATGAATAAAAATATCGTATAAATCATATTTCTCCTTTTCTATATGCCATTTACTATGCAGCTTATTCCATTCAACTTTATTGCGAAAATAAATTCCCTTTCCATTGTATCCTACATTATTTACAATCGAATTTTCAAACTAATATATCAACAACAAACCTCACGTTTATAAGCGGAACGTGAGGTTCTTTTGGTACTATTCTATTTCATAAAATCTTTGTTACTTCATAATTCACCGGGTCATCCTTCGTATTGTTCATAAGCTCTTATTTGAATGTTTTTTATCAGAAGCATTCACTATTAATATAGTTCCAACAAATAATAGGATACCTTCAAATAATATTGACCAAATACCAAATGGCAAAATATTAGCCAATGTCACTCCTGCCAAATTTAAAGTTAATCCGATTGCAAATATTATTTTATGGGGGAATGATTTTACTTTATTTAAAATAAACTTGTTCCCCCTTTCGCCTGTACAAGTTTCATCGCTTCTTAGTACACAAGTATGTGTCTTTTCCTTCTCTAATATTTTACACCACATTACCAGCGTTTTGGAAAATAAACTGGTTTTTATTTCTTTATTCATAATTCAAATCACAACAAATTCACTCACACTCCAATAATTATTTCATACCCTGTAAATTACACTGTGAATTTGATGGCGAATTCAAGTACGTTTTCCTATGTGTTTTACAATGTTTGCACCCCTGAGGTGAACCCGTTAAGAAGCTTCTAACGGGTTTTTCTTCTGTTTTATGTTATTACCCTATACCCTTCCCATAACAATAATGTTCTTTTCTGTGTTTAAGGTAATAACTTTATCTGTCCTTCCAACAAAGAGGCCATTTTCAACAACACCCGGGATTAGATTCAAGTTTTTCTCAAGTTCCCCAGGTTGACTTATTATGGGGAATGCGCAATCGAAAATATAGTTCCCATTATCGGTTAAAAATGGGGTCCCATTGTTTTGCCTTAGCTGTGGGTTACATCCAAGACCCTCGATATGTTTCATCGTCATTTCATATCCAAAAGGCACCACCTCTACTGGAAGTGGGAACGCCCCTAATTTATTCACTCTTTTGCTGGGGTCTGCTATAACGATAAAATATTTAGCTGCTGTTGCGATAATTTTTTCTCTTAAAAGAGCACCTCCTCCTCCTTTTATGAGATTAAAATCATTATCCACTTCATCTGCACCATCGATTGCCAAATCAATTTGTTCGATTTCATGAAACCCGACAAGTTGGATTCCTACCTCTTTCGCCAACTTCTCCGTTTGAATTGAAGTTGGAATTCCTTTGATAGACAGCCCCTCTTTCACCAATTTTCCAAGTTTAGAAATGGTATAAAATACTGTAGAGCCTGTTCCAAGTCCAACTACCATACCATCTTTCACGTATTCTACAACCTTTTCTCCAACCATTTTCTTATCATTCATGGATTTTTATCTCCCATTTACTAGTAGTCAATTCCTTCATATGTTAAATATGTACAAAAGTTATTCCTTATACAAATCATAACTTTTCTTTATTTAGTAGCTTTATATTTAAAGTTACATAT
>NZ_JAANMZ010000005.1 GCF_011250555.1 Bacillus sp. MM2020_4
GATTGGGAGAATGTTCCAGCGAAATATCATAATAATTTTCTTTTAATACTTTAATAACGAACGTTCATTCGATAAAATAAAGAGTATGAGGTGAAACCATGAAATTGAAAAAAGGCCTTCAAGAAATATTAGAGGAATTAAAAATAAATCATCAATTTAAAGAAAATATTGTCACCTGGAAGACCATTGAAGAAAAGCCAGCAACGATGATGCCATTTCCGGAGGACTTACATCCGTTGTTAAAAAGAGCTCTTCAAAATAAGGGAATTGAACAATTGTATACACATCAACAATCGGCATATGAGAAAATTATCAAAGGAAATAGTATCGTGGCGGTAACACCGACTGCCTCAGGAAAGACACTTTGCTATAATCTGCCAGTTTTACAAACTATTCTCGCTAATCCTGAATCAAGGGCCCTGTATATGTTTCCAACGAAAGCACTTGCCCAAGATCAAAAGAGTGAGATAAACGAGATCATTCAAGCTGCGGGCGTTGATATTAACAGCTATACGTATGATGGGGATACACCCGCAAATATTCGGCAAAGGGTAAGGCAGGCGGGGCATGTAGTGATTACAAACCCGGACATGCTACACTCTGCTATTCTGCCACACCATACAAAATGGGTATCCTTGTTTGAAAATCTTAAATTTGTGGTGATTGATGAACTTCATACCTACCGCGGCGTGTTTGGCAGCCATGTAGCCAATGTCATAAGAAGGCTAAAACGGATTTGCCATTATTACGGTAGTAATCCCGTGTTTATTTGTACATCGGCAACGATTGCAAATCCCTTAGAGCATGCGGAAATATTAACAGAAGAAAGAATGAGTTTAATTGATAATAACGGTGCACCGAGTGGGACGAAACATTTTCTCTTCTATAATCCGCCAATCGTCAATAAGCCGTTAAATATCAGAAGAAGTGCCACTCTTGAAGTTCGAAAAATTGCGGGGGAACTATTAAGAAATAAAATTCAAACAATTGTTTTTGCCAGAAGCAGGGTGAGAGTTGAAATTATCCTGACTTACCTTCAGGAATTGGTGAAAAATAAGTTAGGTGCGAAATCAATCATGGGATATCGCGGAGGATACCTGCCAACAGAACGAAGAAAAATTGAAAAGGGTCTGCGTTCTGGAGAGATCTATGGGGTTGTCAGTACGAATGCCCTTGAGTTAGGTGTTGACATAGGTCAGCTTCAGGTTTGCATCATGACAGGGTATCCGGGGACTATTTCAAGTGCCTGGCAGCAAGCCGGGAGGGCCGGAAGAAGGCATGGGGAGGCACTTGTCATTATGGTGGCAAGTTCGAGTCCGCTGGATCAATATATTATTCAAAACCCGGAATATTTTTTTAATAAAAGTCCTGAAACTGCGAGGATTAATCCCGATAATTTGATTATTCTAATCGATCATATGAAATGTGCCGCCTATGAGCTCCCATTTAAGGAGGGAGAGGAATTTGGAACTGTCGGAACGAAGGAATTACTGGAGTATTTAGCAGAAGAACGAGTTCTTTATCGAAATGGAGATAAATGGTATTGGATGAACGATTCTTTTCCGGCGCATAACATTAGTTTACGATCTGCCTCACAGGAAAATGTTATTATTGTTGACCAATCAGATGTAGCAAATGTAAAAGTTATTGGAGAAATGGATCGTTTTTCTGCAATGACGCTACTCCATGATGAGGCCATTTATTTACATCAAGGTACCCAATTCCAGGTCGAGAAGCTTGATTGGGAGGAGAAAAAGGCATTTGTCAGGGAAGTTGATGTTGACTATTACACTGATGCTAATTTAGCTGTCCAATTAAAAGTATTAGAGGAAGACAAGCTTCAAACAAGTGATGAAGCTGAAATCGGCTATGGAGACGTAAGTGTCAGGGCGATGGCAACCATTTTTAAAAAGATTAAATTTGAAACGCATGAAAATATCGGATCAGGACCGATTCATCTTCCAGAAGAGGAACTTCATACGAACGCAGCATGGATTTCATTAAATAAGCCGTTAACAGAACTGGGTCATGAACGGTTGGAACAGGGACTTGTTGGAACAGCACACGCCTTAAATCATATCGCACCGTTATTCGTGATGGCAGACCCGCAGGATATTCATGTTATCCCGCAAGTGAAAGCAGATCATAATGAAAAGCCAACTATCTTTTTTTATGATCGATATCCTGGTGGAATTGGATTAAGTGAAAAAATTCATAGCGGAATGCCAACGGTGTTTGTCGAAACGAAAAAAATGATACATCACTGTCAGTGTGAGACGGGATGTCCTTCATGCATTGGAGCAGATACAGTTAGTGAAACCGCAAAATTGGATGTCTTAAAAATAATTGATGCATTTTTACACTCTTCCAATCAGGATAAGGAAGTGCGGCATGTCGTTAAAAAGTAAGCTAGATCGCCTAAAGTCTCATATATCCAGTGGAAGCACTCCAGAAAAAAGGGATCAACCTTCTGTGACGCCGGGTATGGAGGTGCCTTTTCGTGAAAAATGGGAGCAGGAAAATGTTTATCCCTTTTTTATCGATGACCATTATTGCTTAATAAGGGAAGTGAAATATCCACTCTCACACCAGCACGGGAATTATTGCTTTCGGGATTTTCTAACCGCTGTAGATTTGTGGAATCACCAGCCACTCAGTCACCCTTTATCGGCAAAAGGTCATCAAGCTGAGGAATTGTTCTTTTTTGACACAGAAACTACGGGGCTCGGCGGCGGGGTTGGAAATACAATTTTTATTCTGGGATATGCCAGTGTTTTCGGTGATCATTTGGTCCTAAGACAGCACATCCTCCCGCATCCAGGCGGGGAAGTTCCTTTATATCAAAGTTTTTTAGAAAAAGTGAATTATCGTACGCTTGTCACTTATAATGGAAAATCATTTGATTGGCCCCAAGTGAAAACAAGACATACTCTTATAAGAGAGCATGTTCCAAAGCTGCCTGAATTTGGACATTTTGATCTTTTTCATGCAGCAAGAAGACTTTGGAAGCATAAATTAGACCGGATGAAGCTGGCAATTGTCGAGAAAGAAGTATTAGGGGTGGAAAGAATCGATGATATTCCAGGATTTTTGGCTCCTATGATTTATTTTGATTTTATTGAAAGTAAAAAGCCTGATGGCATGCTGGGTTTGCTTAAACATAATGAAATCGACATTTTATCACTCGTTACACTATATAGCCATTTAACCTTTCAACTTTACGGGATTGATCATAATCAAACTAGAGCAGAAACGTATGAAGTTGGTCGCTGGTTTGCCACATTAGGAGAGAATAAAGAAGCAGAACAAGTATTAAGCAAACTGACAAACGGCAGAGACATGACATCCTATCAGGCAAAGTATATTTTGGCATTTCAGCAAAAAAAAGAGCAGAATTGGGAAAGCGCACGGACATTGTTCCTTGAAATGATCGATTGTGGTGAGACACAGATGCGGGTAGAAGCTTTATTAGAACTGGCAAAAATTCATGAACATCGACTTATAGATTATAAGCTTGCTATAGTTTATTGTCAGAAGGCGATAGAACAAATAACACAATCTAAAACCACGGCTAAATGGAAAAGGCACATTACCTTAGAGCAGTTTGAAAAAAGGCTAAAACGGTTAGAACGAAAATATGTCACAAAATCTTAATAATTTTATGATGAAATCCAGTAATTCCATATTGTTTATCCTACATGAAAAATGTAAAATGAGAAATTGAGTTGCGGAAAAGCGATCATTAAAACCTTATGGAGCTGGTATTGTGTATAAAACGATTTTATTTTTATTTTTTATTGTCGTCTGTCTGACAGCCGTCGTTTTTACAAGCTTAAAAGATAGCTTTTATTCGATGCTGTAAGAAAATCAGGCGAAAGTTTTTGACCCTAAATCGTATATTGAATGAAAAATAGGTATTTTCCTTAGTACAAGAGTAACTCCCTTATCATAGGCTGTTAATGTAAACAGAATATTTGGAGGGAGAGTATAATATGTTTCTAGGAACTAATTTTGCACCGCCAGTCGTCCACCCGACACAGCAGATAGTGAATCACACCTTTTCAACAACGGTGGTGCCGCATATTCATCCAGTACACACCACAACGGTGAATCATCATATGTTCCAGCATAAACATTTTTGCCCGCAAACAGCTTCATGCTGTGAGGAGACGTGTAATCAGCACATTAACTGCTGTAACCCATGTCAGGGGGCAATGCCAATGCCAGCTTCTAATGCCATGCCGGGACCTAATGCCATGCCGGGATTTGGAGCAGGCGGTCCAGGGTTTGGAATGGGAGGCCCAGGTTTCGCACCGGGACCATTTATGGGACCTAGACCTTAAGTTAGGTTTATGTGGTTTGCAAGGGCTCTTTAGCCCTTGCTTTTTATTGTTGTTTACTTTTATGATATGCTTTTTTAAAAAAAATGTTTGTCCATTTTAAAAATATTTTTTAGTTAAGGGGAACATTCTTGAGAAAAGTGCTGGCCATTTCAGGTTATAAACCATTTGAATTAGGCATTTTTAAAAAAGATCATCCATCAGCTTTATTTATTAAGGCTGCACTAAAGAAATCATTATTGCCTATGATAGAAGAAGGTTTAGAATGGGTATTGATTAGCGGACAATTAGGAGTTGAACTTTGGGCTGCGGAGGTTGTATTTCATTTGCAGATTGAATTTCCTGAATTGAAGCTAGCGGTCATCACTCCGTTTCTTGACCAAGAGGCATCCTGGAATGAAAATAACAAGGAATGGTACGAGTCTATTCTTGCTGGTGCAGATTACATAGACTCCGTTTCGAAAAAAGGGTATGAGAAGCCATGGCAGTTTCGTTTGAAAAATCAATTCTTTATCGATAAGAGCGATGGACTCCTTCTTCTGTACGATCATGAAAAGGAAGGAAGTCCGAAATATCTATACGAAATGGCTGTCCAACAGCAAAGAAAAAAGTCATATCCGATTGAGTTGATTACATTTTATGATTTACAAATGATTGTGGAAGAAGAACAAAATAAATGGTCTGATTTTTAAAGCATGATGAAGCCGTATATTTTTTAAAACAAAAGAAATTGACAAAAGGAATAATTTTTGAAAAAATAATAGGTAATGATTGGCTAAACTTGAGGTGATTTGAATGTTGGCTGATAAAGTGAAATTAACAGCTAAGGATATTTTAGAAAAAGAGTTTAAGACTGGCGTAAGAGGGTATAAACAAGAAGATGTCGATAAATTCTTGGATTTAATCATTAAAGATTATGAAACGTTCCATCAAGAAATTGATGATCTGCAGCAAGAGAACCTTAGACTTCGTAAACAGCTTGAGGAGTCATCGAAGAGACAACCGGTGGCACAACCTGCAGGAACGACAAATTTTGATATTTTAAAACGATTGTCTAATCTTGAAAAGCACGTTTTTGGCAGTAAATTATACGATTGACAGATTGTACCGGTACTTCCTAATAAAAACTATTGAATAAACAGCAGGAAATACATATAATAGAAAAGTATCATTAATGACGTTCGGGTAATCGCTGCAATGAGCTTATATGCAAATTGTTGAGGAAAGTCCATGCTCGCACGGGCTGCGATGTCCGTAGTGTTCGTGCCTAGCGAAATCATAAGCTAGGGCAGTTGGGTTTAAATCCAGCTGACGGCCGGGAAAATACCTAAGTTCTTTTAGAATAGGGTATGAATACCTGTAAAAGTGCCACAGTGACGTAGCCTTTCTAGAAATGGAAAGGGTGGAACGGGTAAACCCCACGAGCGAGAAACCCAAATAATGGTAGGGGCATCTTCTCTGAGGAATTGAACGAGGGGAAGGACAGATTCCAATCGGAATCTGTAGATAGATGATTACCACCTAAGTACGAGGCGTTATTGCCGTTTGCAGTACTCTGGTACAGAACATGGCTTACAGAACGTTATTAATGGGATACTATGCTAGGATATGTAACGGCTCTCCTGATAGGGGAGCTTTTTTATTGGTCATAATTGCATCCCAAGGATGATTTTTGTCCATAATGGTAGCGAATATTCCTTTACAAAGGGAAACGAAAATATACATAACTTAATAGTAAAGGGTGAAGAAATGGGAAATTATCAAATAATTGCTACAGCAGCAATGGGGCTTGAGGCCTTGGTGGCAAAAGAGGTAAGGTCATTAGGATATGAATGTGAAGTTGAGAATGGCAAGGTTACCTATACAGGGGACGAAACTGCTATTGCCCGCAGTAATTTGTGGCTTCGAACCGCTGACAGAATAAAAATCAAGGTGGGCGAATTCAAAGCATATACCTTTGATGAATTATTTGAAAAGACAAAAGCACTGCCCTGGGAAGAATTCCTCCCTGAAGATGCTGAATTTCCTGTCATCGGGAAATCTGTAAAATCAACACTTTTTAGTGTGTCGGACTGCCAAGCAATCGTCAAAAAGGCAGTTGTGGAACGCCTGAAAAAACAGTATAAGCGGAGTACCTGGTTTGAGGAAACGGGTGCCCTTTATCGGATTGAAGTCGCCTTATTAAAGGATCTTGCCACTATCACCATTGATACAAGTGGTCAGGGGCTTCATAAACGTGGCTACCGTATTGACCAAGGTGAAGCTCCTCTAAAGGAAACACTCGCGGCTGCGCTCGTAATGTTAACCAATTGGAAGGCTGACAGTCCATTTATCGACCCATTCTGCGGCTCAGGAACGATTCCGATTGAAGCGGCAATGATCGGCCAAAATATTGCACCTGGTTTTAACCGGGAATTTGTATCAGAGGGCTGGAATTGGATTCACCAATCCGTTTGGGATGAGGCTAGGAATGAAGCCGAAGATTTAGCGAATTACGACCAACCTTTAGACATTACCGGCTCTGATATTGATCACCGGATGGTAAAAATTGCCCAAGAGAATGCTTTCGAGGCTGGTTTTGCTGATATCATTCAGTTTAAGCAAATGCAAGTCAGAGACATTTCAACAAACAAAGAATTTGGTGTCATTGTTGGAAACCCTCCTTACGGAGAAAGACTAGGGGATAAGAAGGCTGTTGAGCAAATGTATAAGGAAATGGGGCAAGCATTCAGTAAGCTTGACACCTGGTCGATTTATATCATGACTTCGAATGAAGGTTTTGAACAGCTGTACGGTAAACCCGCAACAAAGAAACGTAAACTGTTTAATGGATTTATCCGAACTGATTTATATCAATATTGGGGAAAAAGACCTCCACGTCAAAGTAATTAAACAATTAGATATAAAGGAACTTAGGATATAGTTTAGCGTTATTTTGACGCTATTTTTTTTAGGGGAGGGACTAACATGCAAAACCGGATGCCGTTTGAAGTTTCCAAAACTGAATCCTTTTATGATAAATTGGCTGAATGGATTGGTGATCTATTTTATGATATTTTGCCAGAGGCTGGATTTGAACTAAGGGATGAACAAATTTATATGGCTTTTCAATTGGAAAAGGCCTTCAAGGATAAACAAATAATGTTCGCGGAAGCAGGCGTTGGAACAGGGAAAACGATTGTATACCTGCTCTATTCTATCATGTATGCAAGGTATACAAATAGGCCCGCAGTAATCGCCTGTGCGGACGAAACGCTTATCGAGCAGCTTGTGAAAAAAGAAGGCGATATTGCTAAGCTTGAAAAGGTTTTGGAGTTAAATATCGATGTTCGTCTGGCAAAATCACGAGATCAGTATTTGTGTCTTAAGAAGCTTGACCAGGTTCGGAATCAAGACTTTTCAGATGAGATATCCGATATTTATCAAAAATTGCCGGATTTTATCCATATGGGTGGTTCGATGCAATCTTTTGAAAAGTACGGTGATAGACGTGATTATCCTCATTTAACGGATGAATTATGGAGTAATCTCAATTGGGATCCTCTTCAAGATTGTTTCTCCTGTGATAAACGCCATCGCTGTGGATTGACACTACACCGGGAATTTTACCGGCATTCGACTGATTTAATTATTTGTTCCCATGACTTTTACATGGAGCATATTTGGACGAAGGAATCAAGAAGGCGTGAAGGGCAGCTGCCGCTTTTACCTGAGCATTCTTCCGTTGTATTTGACGAGGGTCATCTTCTTGAATATGCAGCGCAAAAAGCGTTAAGTTACCGTTTTACCGATTATACGTTGGATACACTGCTTACAAGGTTAATGGAAAATGAAGTTCGTGAAAAAACATTGTACACGATCGAAGACGCTCTTCAAGACAATGAAGCGTTTTTTGACACTATTTCACAATTCTCCTTACAGCAAAAAGGTTCTGAAAAACAAATCATTACGAAGCATCCTCTGGTATTAAAGACCTGCAGGAAGCTACTCTCAACACTGCAAACTTTGGAAGAGGAGCTTGTTTTTGAAAGTGAATTATATGTCATTAATGAATATGATTTAAAAATTGTGGAGGAATATTTGGAGCAAATTACCTACTCCTTATCACTTTTCCTTCAAGAAGTGAACGGGATTACCTGGTTTGAAGAAGGCGGCGGAGAACGGACACTAGTTATCATGCCAAAAATGGTCGAAGAAGTGATGCGTGAAGAAGTGTTCTCACAGAAAAAACCGTTTATCTTCTCATCAGCAACACTGTCGAATCAAAAATCCTTTGATTATATTGCAAATAGCCTTGGGGTGAAGGATTACCTATCCTTTACGGTGGCCTCACCATTTGCCTATGAAGAAAAGATGGATGTCTTCCTCCCGAGGTTTCCAAAAGGCAGCATGGAAGAAAAAATTCATTATCTGATAAAAATGGTACAGCAATCAGAAGGACGGGCCTTAATTCTGTTAAATAATAAGGAAGAACTGTCACAGCTTAAAAAGCAGTTGGCAGGGGGCATTTCCTATCCCATTTATTTTGAGGGGGACGAGGAGATTAGCACCCTCGTTTCGAAGTTTCAAAATGAGGAGCATGCGATTCTATGTTCCATGCATCTCTGGGAAGGCCTAGATATTCCAGGAAGATCACTTGAAAATGTCTTGATTTTTTCACTTCCTTTCCCGCCAAACGATCCGGTTTTTACGGCAAAGAGAGAAGGGGTAGACAATCCATTCTTAGAGGTAGATTTACCGTATATGCTTCTCAGGCTGCGTCAGGGCATAGGACGATTAATTCGGAGTGAACATGACCGGGGAATGGTTCATATCATGTTGGATGAGGAAATCGATTCTTTTGTATTACAAAGTGTTACAGAAGCACTGCCAACGACGGCCAAAGATGCATAAAAAAGGAAGCCTTCCGTTTTTAGAGGGCTTCCTGCTTTTTTGTCTAGCTTCACCTTATCAGATTAACGCATTCCTAAATAACTTTTTCCTTCTGCCGACATTTTGTCAGGTGACCAAGCAGGCTCCCAGACTAGATTTACCTCAACATTTCTTGTTTCTTCAATTCCTTCGACACAATAGCGAACCCCTTTTGTAATGCTGTCATGAAGTGGACATCCAGGTGTTGTCAGGGTCATGGTAATGGAAACATCGTTATCATCCGTAATCCCAATACCATAAATTAAGCCTAAATCCACCACGTTAATATTTAATTCCGGGTCATAAACACTTTTTAATTCTTCAAGGATTTTTTCTTCTAAATTCATGATTAACACCTCATTATTTTTTTAGAACGCTTAAGATACTAATGGCAATTATGATAAACATGACAGATAGTATGAACTGTCCGATATTAAAGAGCAGTGCAATCTTCAAGGCCAAGGCAGAAAACACAATGAGAACCGCCGCAATAAAGATCGAGAGGACGGGGGTTATTATTTTTTCATTCATCATCTCTTTCAATGTTGGAACCTTTGCTTTTCCAATATCATTACTGTATTTATACGTCCACCATAAAAATGGAACGATTTTATACAAATACCCGACAATACTTAGGACAATCCAAAGTAAAAGATAAAGGTAGACGAGTGGGCCAACAAATGAACTAAAATGTTGAAACCACACTAAAATAAATGCCGCCAAATGGATGACAGTACCTAACACAATGGCAATCAAAGAAAACGTGAACGGTTTATCCAGCTTTTTCTTTAATCTTTTTTTGATGATGATCCTTATATGCCAACTAAAAATGGAGAATCCTGCAAAAAGTAAAAAGAAACCAAGCTTCAACAAGATACTGCTATCCGTAAAGAATGAAATTAATGAAGTAACAAGACCGGCAACATAAAACCCATATACATATCTTGCGTGTACCATTGGGAATCCATGGGACAAAGAAAACATCGGTACCATCTTATAGGAAAATCCAAAAATTAACAGAGTAAACCAGCCAGTAATCCCCATCAATAAATGACTTTTAAAGATAGATTGATAATACTCTGCACCTATCCCTGTTTTTAAGCAATAGACCAATGTAATCCCTAATGAAATCGTCATGAACAAACAAATCAATGCCGTTCCTACAAAGGCGGTCAATATAGTTGGTTTGGATTGCGCCTTTAGTGTCATAAACATTTGAACTAAAAACATTAATATACCAATAAGGGTAAGGATACCAGGAATGAATGCATTTTGTGGTGACCAATAGAGCATTCCTGAGAATGTCGCAATGCCAATGGCTGTTACAAAAAATTGGACAAACCCGAATTTCTCATTCCATATTTTCGTTAGGAACGCTACCGGAACAAGCTGATACATCGCACCCATTGCTACCATTAACGCCCAGCCCAGCACTAATAAATGGGCTGAAGACCAGATTTGAGGAATTCTAAAACTTCCATCTGCCATCAATTGTCCATTTACCAGTAATAGAATTTGTGAAAGAACCAGTGCTATTACACTAAAAAAGATAAATGAAAAAGGCAGTTTAATATTTGTTTCACTCCCCATACTTTGAGGAACCATAATAGTACACCTTCTTAGCGAAAGATCTCAATTTTAAAGCTTCCATCGTTTTGTGGTTCTGTACGCTGTTTGTAACCTAATTCCTCTAGCTGTTCATATAGGAACATCGGTCTTCTATCATTGATGATCGTCAATACCTCATTTTCCCCAAGGGTCTCTAGGGCGGCTAAAGTTCTCATCATCGGCTGTGGCGGCTCTAATCCGCGATTATCTAATATCACCTTAGGTCATCCTTTCTTTGTAAATGTTACTTTCCAATGCTTCTTTTCAAGTTCTTCTTCCTCGTGGGTAAAGCCCTTTGCCTTTAAAACGGCGAATAGGGGAACAGGCTTAAACGGAGCATGAAGAATAAAAATATCATTCTCCTTACATTCCTTTACAGCTTCCATAATCCTTTGAAACGGTTCAATTTTATTTTTTAAATCCTCACGTACATCTATTTCAATGATTCTTTGTTCCATTTGCTTAACAGCTCCTTCTATTTTTAGTCGAAAAAAATTTATTAATAGAATAACTCTTGTTGCAATGCCTCACGGTTGATTAAATAAAAACCCTCATCATCTTGAATCACAAATTCCTTCTTTTTAACATGATTCATCGTTCTGCTCACAGTTTCCCTTGAAGTGCCAATCATATTAGCTAATTCCCGGTTGGTGAACTGGGTTGTCAACTTGTAACATTCTCCCACCTTTTCACCATTTGATTTACATAGCCTAATAAGAAGTAAAATAATTTGTTCATATGTGTTATGAAGAACTTGTGCTTCCAATCTTCCTTGAAGGTCAACAATTTTTTCTCCCAATACTTTAAAAAGCTTGATGCAGAGTTCCGGATAGGAAATAAGGATATTTTCAAATTTGTCAATCGGAATGACAATGAGAATAGCATCTTCCGTCACCTCGGCATGCGCTGGAAAATTCCCTTGTCTAAAAAAACCAGCATGTGGGAACATTTCTCCTGGTTCAAGGATGGAAATTAATTGCTCT
Organism: Bacillus sp. MM2020_4; assembly: GCF_011250555.1. GTDB lineage: Bacteria > Bacillota > Bacilli > Bacillales > Cytobacillaceae > Neobacillus. The sequence goes on from NZ_JAANMZ010000005.1 coordinate 11,843, forward strand.
TTGCCCGATTGATCGGTTTTGTAAATTTTGATTTTCCCACTATGAATAAAGAATACGCGGTCAAGCCTGTCTTCCTGCATAAAAACATACATCTTATGTTTATAGAAGCGGGTTTGTGCAATTTTTACGATTGGATCAAGCTCTTCAGCAGATAATTCCTTGAAGATTGGGACATCGGACAATCGTTTTACTATGTCCTCCTGCTTCATTAACATCACCTTCATATTATTAATTCAATTTAGTAATATTGTAGCAATGATTTCTCAAAGATTATGTGACCACAATCATAGTAGGTTAAAATTTTTTCTTTGCAACAAACTTTATGGAGTGTAACGCTTGTAGTTTTGAAGATTAATAACAAATTTCCTGCTTTAAAGCGATTCGATTGACTAAATATAAACTTTTAGTACTTGAGATGATATAGTTTTTCTTTTTTAAATGATTAATCGTTCTGCTGACAGTCTCTCTGGAAGTACCAATCATATTTGCCAGTTCTTTATTTGTAAAATGGGTTGTCAGCAGGTATTGTTCTCCTATTTTTATTCCATTTGATTTACAAAGCCTAATGAGTAATAAAATAATTTGTTCATATGTGTTATGGAGAACTTGTTCTTCTAATCTTTTTTGTAAATCATTTACGTTTTCTCCCATCAATTTAAAGAGTCTAGCACAAAGGTCAGGGATTGTAAGAAGGATTTCCTCAAATTGAGCTCGTGGAAACGTAATGATCCTTGCATCCTCCATTACTTCTGCGTGTGTCTCATGCTTTCCATCCTTGAAAAATACTGTTTGTGGAAACATATCCCCTGATTCTAGAATGTATAAAATCTGTTCCTTCCCGGATAAATCAGTCTTACATATTTTGACTTTTCCGCTATCAAGGAAGAATAATTTATCTTGAGAATCATTCTGCATATAAACGTACATTTTTTGTTTATAAAAGCGAGCCTGGATAATTTCTAAGAATGGTTCCAAATCATGATCCGACAAATCCTTAAATAACTTGAAATGTGACAACTTCATTTCAATTTCTACTTTTTTCATTTCATCACCTTCGTTTAAAAAATCCTACTTATAGAAATTTTAACAATGCCATCATTAGAAAAAATTGACCTATGTCAAGAAATGAATCTCTTAAATAAATCTTTTATTTTGTGATAAAAGTCACACCGATTTGATGAAATGCTTCACTGTGTGATGAAGTGAACAAAGATAAGATAACTAATGTAACAAAATAAGAAAGGATGAATGTAGCATGGAAATACAACATGGGACGTCGACCAATAAAGTGTTGAAGACCAATAAAAATGGACTCTTAAAATCCGTTCTAATTGCAACCATTTTAATTACCTTCACGGTTTTACTAGTTGGCGGCTATTGGATATTTAAAGAACAAGCACCAAGACCCGTGGAGGTTACGAATGAAAAAGGTGATGTTCTGTTTACGAAAGCTTCCATTATGGGGGGGCAGGCTGTTTTTCAAAAGTACGGTTTAATGGATTACGGCACCGTTTTAGGACATGGATCCTATATGGGACCTGATTATACAGCTGAATCTCTTAAGCTTTATACAGAAGGTATGCAGGATTTTAAAGCGAAAGACAAGTATGGAAAAGATTTTTCAACTTTAAATGAAGATGAAAAAATTGTTATTAAAAATAATGTTATTAAAGAAATGAAAAAAAATCGCTATGACAGTGATAAAGATACAATGGTACTAACGGATGCTCAAGCATTTGGCCTTCAAAGGGTAAGAGCGCATTATAAGGAAATTTTTACGAAGGGTGACGATTGGGGATTAAAGGCAAATCTTATTAAGGAAAGCGATTTGCCGAAAACAGGCCGTGCGTATGTTGCAAAAGGTGATCAAATTACACAAATATCTGATTTCTTTTTCTGGACAGCTTGGCTTTCTAGTACAGTCCGTAAAGGAGATAACATCACCTATACAAATAACTGGCCTTACTATGAGGATGCAGGCAACCATTTATCCTTCTCTGCAGTATGGTGGAGTGGTGCAAGTATCACCATTTTTGTTTTAGTGTTGGGAATTATTTTATTTGTTTTCTATCGCTATCAATTTAGCATGCAAGAGGCATATAAAGAAGGAAATTTCCCGCGAATTGATCTACGAAAAATGCCAGTGACCAATTCTCAGGTTAAGAGCGGAAAATATTTTGTGATCGTTTCGGCCTTATTTCTTGTCCAGTGTATGTTTGGGGCATTACTAGCACATTATTACATAGAACCAGATAGTTTCTTTGGAATAAAGTGGATTCATGATATTCTTCCGTTCAATATTACAAAAGGGTATCATTTGCAGCTTGCTATTTTCTGGATTGCGACAGCGTGGCTTGGGATGGGTATATACATTGCTCCACTTGTCGGTGGCTATGAGCCCAAAAAACAAGGCTTACTCGTCGATATTTTATTCTGGGCATTGGTGGTCCTTGTGGTCGGAAGTATGGTTGGTGAGTGGCTTGGAGCTAACGGCTACTTAGGAAACAATTGGTTCCTATTCGGACACTCTGGATGGGAATATATCGAACTTGGACGCATTTGGCAGCTGATCCTGATTGCCGGTATGTTCATATGGCTGTTTATTGTTTACCGAGGAATTAGGGCAGGTCTAAAGAAAGAAACTGATAAGGGTGGACTGATTCACCTATTATTCTATTCAGCGATAGCCGTACCTGCATTCTATGTCTTTGCCTTGTTTATTAATCCTGGAACAAGCTTTACCTTTGCAGATTACTGGCGCTGGTGGATCATCCACTTATGGGTTGAAGGTATTTTTGAAGTATTTGCGGTTGTCGTTATTGGCTTCCTTTTAGTTCAATTAGGTTTAGTAACAAAAAAATCTACAGTACGACAACTTTATTTCCAATTAATCCTGCTACTTGGCAGCGGAGTTATTGGCATCGGCCACCACTATTACTATAATGGATCTGCGGAAGCGTGGATTGGCCTTGGGGCGGTATTCTCTGCGATGGAAGTCATTCCATTAACGTTGCTAATTCTTGAAGCGTATGAGCAATATAAAATGATGCGTGCCGGCGGTGTCGATTTCCCTTACAAAGGAACGTTCTGGTTCTTAATTTCTGTTGCCATCTGGAACCTGGTTGGGGCGGGAGTTTTAGGATTTTTAATTAATTTGCCAGCAGTAAGCTATTTTGAACATGGACAATTCTTAACACCAGCACATGGGCATGGATCCATGATGGGTGTGTATGGAATGTTTGCATGTGCAGTACTTCTATATTCATTACGGAATATCGTAAAACCTGAAAGCTGGAATGATAAATGGCTCAAATTCAGCTGCATCATGTTAAACGTCGGCCTAGCAGGGATGGTCTTCCTATCCTTACTACCAGTCGGGATTATCCAAATAAAAGAAGCATTTAATCACGGCTATGCCGCATCACGTTCAGCATCCTTCCTCCAAAAGGATCTTGTGCAAACATTGTTAACTTGGCGTGCGGTGCCTGACACCATTTTCCTTATTGGTGTAGTAGTATTAGTGGTTTTCTGTATAAAAGCGCTCTTCAATTTACGGAAACCAACGCATCAGGAGGGAGAAAAACTTCCTGTTCGCGATTTATCAATTGATGAGGAATAACTTGAAAAAAAATCCGCAAAGCTTAGCTTTGCGGATTTTCTTTTTCTTCTTTATGATTTTCATAACATTCAAAGCAATGAATCTCTTTCTCTTCCGTAAGAATCCCGTTTAAAAAGCCATCTAAACAATAGATATCTTTGTTGCAGCATTTACAAATTCCGACTAATTCTCTCAAAAGCCATTCCCCCTGCCACAGTACTAGTATTAATAAAATCATGTTCTAGGTGTGATACGTTGCACTAAAAAGAAGTAATTGGTTCCTTATAATAAAGGAGAAGTTAACAAACTAAAAGGAGTGATTATCATGCAAACATACGCAAAAGTGATCAATGTTCCAGATTTTCCACCACGAGAAAAACATTCTACCATCTTTAAAGGGTTTGATGAATTACGTTCTGGTGAAACAATGATGATTGTAAATGACCATGATCCAAAGCCGCTTTTATATCAATTCATGATGGAAAGACCTGAGCAATTTTCTTGGGAGTACCTTGAAGAAGGCCCGGAAACATGGAAAGTCGCTATTAGTAAGAAGTAATTTTTGGTTCGTGTGTCTTTGAATTAACGAGGCACTTGACCCTCTCCAATCATTTTACGTGAATTTTATTTTCCAGGTAACATCCTCTTTTTCCTATATATATATTTTACAACAGAAATCCGTTTCTGTTGTTTTTTTTATCCCCATTTAACCTATTCTATAATTACTTTTCAGAAAAATGTGATAAAATTTGTCTGAATGGAAAAGGGGGATTTATATGCGAATGGACCAATTAGAAAAAGAATTCTTAGAATATGTGAAAAAAATGTCCGCTTATAATGAAGCACTGGGATTGATTTATTGGGATCTGCGAACAGGTGCCCCAAAGCAGGCAGTGGAACAGCGCTCAGAAGTAATTGGAATGCTATCATCTGAGGTCTTTAAAATGTCCACCTCCGAGGAAATGGCAGCATACATAGCCAATTTATCAAAACAACAGCTATCCGAAACAACAAGCAAAATCCTTGAAGAATGTAAGAAGGAATATGAACGAAATAAGAAAATTCCGGCCGAAGAATATAAAGAATTTGTCATTCTCCAATCAAAGGCAGAAAGTGTCTGGGAGGAAGCCAAAGAAAAGGCCGATTTTGCTTTGTTTAGTCCCTACCTAGAGAAGTTAGTAGCGATGACAAAACGATTCATTTGCTATTGGGGTCATGAGGAGAAGAAGTATAACGTATTATTAGATATGTACGAACCCGACATGACAATGGAAGTATTGGATCAGGTGTTTAGTGAATTAAGAGGTAAAATTGTCCCACTGGTTAAACGGATCTCGGAGTCAAGCCATAAACCAGAAACTGATTTTCTATTAAAAAAATTCCCAAAGGAAAATCAGCGTGAATTTAGCTTGAAGATCCTTGAAAAAATGGGTTATAACTTCAATGCAGGCAGACTGGATGAAACCGTTCATCCATTTGCGATTGGATTAAACCCTGGTGACGTCCGCGTAACCACAAAGTATGACGAAAACGACTTCCGTACCGCTGTTTTTGGCACAATTCACGAAGGCGGTCATGCCTTATACGAACAAAATATTTCAACTGACCTAATTGGAACTCCGCTCTGCTCCGGCACATCAACGGGAATTCACGAATCGCAGTCCCTTTTCTATGAGAATATTCTAGGGCGCAGTTTTTCATTTTGGAGGAATAACTACAATCTATTGAAGGAATATGCAAATGGTCAGTTTGATCAAGTTCAATTGGAGGAATTCTATCGGTCGATTAATGAATCAAAGCCATCATTGATTCGCATTGAAGCGGATGAATTAACCTATCCACTCCATGTGATTATTCGTTATGAAATTGAAAAAGGCCTATTTAATGATGAAATAGAAGTGAAGGATCTGCCGAAAATTTGGAATGACAAATACGAAGAGTACTTAGGTATTCGTCCTGAAAATGATGCGATGGGTGTCCTTCAGGACGTTCACTGGGCAGGAGGCAGCTTTGGCTATTTCCCTTCCTATGCCTTAGGGTATATGTATGCAGCACAATTTAAGCATAAAATGCTTGAGGATATCCCGAATTTTGATCAATTACTAGAGGAGGGGAATTTACTCCCAATTAAGGAATGGCTGACCAAAAATATCCACCAATATGGAAAAATGAAGAAGCCACTTGAAATCTTACAGGATGTCACCGGAGAGGGTCTTAATGCACAGTATTTAGTAGATTACCTTTATGAGAAATACGGAAAGGTATATCAGTTAAATTAAAATCCAGGCAATTGGCTCATCCAAAATACAGGGAGAAATCATACAGAAAAAGGCTTCAATCTAAAAGATTGAAGCCTTTAAATTTATCACCACTTACTCCAAGTCTGGAATCCCTTTGACCCTGGAGGTGCATTTTGAATGATATCGATAAACGGTATCGTGTATGCGAATAAAATGAGAGCGGCAGTAATGCCAAGCCATAATTTCCAGTTTTCGAATACCATTGGTGCTTTTTCTTCAAGATTCTCTGCTTCTGCAACAGGGAATTCCTCTTCCCCTTTAGGAGCAAAGAAGGCAAGGTTTACAAATATGATCAGTACTAAAATGATGCCAAGGAATAAAATCGATCCGCCAACTGCCTGAGCGATTTGATAAGGAATCCACTCAGCCGCTTGCTTGGCCCCGCCGTAAGTAGAGAAAGCGGAACGTCTTGGTCCACCAAGCAGGCCCTGGATATGCATCGAACCTGACATAAATGCCATCCCAATGAACCAAACCCATGCCTGAATAATGCCTAATTTATTCATTGCTTTCGTTAATTTACGCCCTGTCAAATGTGGAACTAACCAATAGGAAATTCCAAAGAACGTTAACACAACGGAAGTTGCTGCTGTTAAATGAAAGTGACCTGTAATCCAAATGGTGTTATGGACAACTTGGTCCATTTGGTTAGAAGCATTAATGATCCCGCCGGCACCTGCAGGGATAAAACAAGCCATCCCGATAAATGGAACAATAAAGCGGGCATCTCCCCATGGAAGTACTCTAAACCAGCCAAACAAGCCTGTAGCCCCTTTAGAACGTCCATATCTCTCAAAGGTTGCGAAAAGTGAGAAAGCAGTCATTAACGATGGAATAACGACCATGAACGTTAGGATTACTTGGAAAAACTTCCAAGCAGGATCAATTCCCGGTTCTGTTAATTGATGGTGGAAACCAACCGGAATAGAGAATAGTAAAAATAAGATAAAGGACAAACGTGCTAAAGAATCTGAGAATATTTTTCCGCCAATAATCTTTGGAATAATAGCATACCAACACATATACGCAGGTAATAACCAGAAATAAACTAATGGGTGACCGAAATACCAGAACAATGTTCGGCTGACGAGCACATCAACTGTATCAACTAATCCAAGTGACCATGGAAGAAGCTGGAATAAAACGGTTGCGGCTACACCTAATGTTGCGACAATCCAGAGAACTGTATTGATCACAGCCATAAAGCTTAATAATGGGCTTGGTTGGCCTGGATTATTCTTCCGCCATCTAGCATATGTCATAATTTGTGCAGCACCGTCAATCCAACTACCGACAACGACGAAGGTAAGCCCTAAGTAAAAGATCCAATGTGCTTTAAGTGGGGCATAAAAGGTATATAGAACAGATGCTTCTTTAAGTAAAACCATGGTAGCAGCCATTAAAGTACCAATTAACATGACCCAAAAGCCAATCCAGCCGGTTCGTCTAGCGGCATTTGAATGGCCTCCGGTTGTTCTGCTTACAGCAGCATATTGAAATCCCATAATAAAGAAGGTTGTTAATACAAGGCCCATTAAGACACCATGAACCGTTAAAATTTGATAATAATCAATTCCCCATGGAAGTTCCCATTTTCCAGAACGGACAAGGGTTTGCAGGAGACCCATTAATCCGCCAAGGGCAAGTGCTGAAAAGGCAACAAAGAAATGTGCCATGGAAAGCTTTGCATCACGTGGGTCGACTTTTACTTTTGCAGCTGTACTGTTAACCATTATTTAACCACCTCAATCATCGAACTCATTAAATGGTGCCCAGCACCACAGTATTCATTACAGACTATTAAATATTCGCCAGCTTTATCAAAGGTTGTCGTATATTCACTGACATAACCAGGTTCAAGCATCATGTTAACATTTGTTCCCGCCATTTCGAACCCGTGAACAACGTCTTTTGTGGTGGCAATCACTTTTACCTTTGCACCTAGAGGCACTTCCACTTTAGCAGGATTATAAGAGAATGCGGATGCAACATATACTAATTCATAATCCCAGTCTTTTCCCTCGACTTTATGTAGGCCCGGTTTATCAAATGGTTTCGTTTCATCCACTTTTTCAGGATTTACCGTTGTTAAACAACTTGGTGGTTTGTTGCCGAGATAGAAGGCACTTACACCAATGACTGCCAAGAAAATAACAAGGCAGGTTATACCGAATGTCAGCCAAATCTTTTCTAATTTATGCATGTGCATCATTTTTTCCCCCTTCAATCAATTAAAAACGGTCTACGAATAGGTAATAAACGCCTACCCATGTAACAATAATAAATGCTCCCAACATGAAAACGGACGCCAATGTCCCTTTGAGGGAGGAGCTGTCTTCCAATTCTGTCTTTTGCTTTGTTTTCAGTTCCGCTTTTGCCATCCTAAAAGACCCCCTTCTAAAAATGGATTTAAATAAGTAAGTTCTCTTTCATAATACAAAACAATTGCGAAAGTAAAATATCAAATTTCAAAGTTCACAAATTGTTCATTCCTTAGGTATCTACTATGTTAATGTTATAAACTTGATACAACAGTGATTTATGTCACAAAACTCGAAGGGGAAATGTGAAGAAAATGTGAACTATCACACCCACGCTGTGATAAAAGTAATTGATTAATGGTTCACAATCTAAATTGTCTTAATTTAGAAATACATTCACACTATTGAATATCAAAAATAAAATAGAAGCATATCCGATAATTTTCATTAGAAGTGAGTGGATTTTTGTGGAAAAATATTATTGTGAACAATGTCGCCTTTTATATAATAAAGTAGAATACTGTAATGTTTGTGGTTCATTGGCAAGTAATAAAATTACGATTGAAGTTCAAACGCAATCAGAAAAAAGATAATCACAATTGGAAATGATTATGTAATGATGAAAAACAAAAACCGCGTTATAATTTAAATGCACAACAACAACCTTCAAAACGTTTGCTTCCCTGTCATGTCATTGGGAAGCTTTTTTTTTGCCTGTAGACATGTTTACTATCCAGAATAATTTGCTTGAAGTTGGTAAAAATAGCGGTACATATGTCTAAGGAGAATGATGATGCCTGCCATTATTTCCATTTCAGAGGTTAGCCCCCCTTTTGAAATTACCCAAAACGATGCAACTGAGTTTGCAAGAGAACTCTTTGCAGATTCATTTAAAGATATTGACAGACTGCTAAAAGCCTTTCAAAACGGGCAAATTGAAAAAAGACATTTTGTCAAAGATTTAGAATGGTTTAAAGCTAATCGTTCCATTGAAGAGAGAAACAATGCATATATTGAATGTGCCGTGGAATTGGGAAAAGAAGCAATTATGGCCTGTTTAAACAACCAAAATTTCCTTATAAAGAACATTCCTTTCGAAGAGATTGATGCGATTTTTTTTATCTCCTCCACTGGTATTTCAACCCCTAGCATTGATGCAAGAATTATGAATCAATTGTCATTTAACCCACATACCAAACGGGTGCCGATATGGGGCCTTGGCTGTGCCGGCGGGGCTGCGGGATTAACAAGGGCGTTTGAATATTGCTTAGCCTTTCCAAAGGCAAAAGTGATTGTCCTTTCCGTTGAGCTCTGCAGCTTAACGTTTCAAAAGAATGACCTGTCAAAAAGTAATCTGATTGGAACCTCTCTTTTTGCCGATGGAGTTGCCTGTGCATTGGTTTGCGGTGATGAAGCTAAAGCCGTGGGGGGGTTCAGGAAGGCTGCATCGCCAGAAATCATCGCAACACAATCGACACTGATGCCTGATTCCTTGGATGTGATGGGCTGGGAATTAAAAAATACGGGATTATTTGTTGTCTTTTCTCGTGATATCCCGCATATAGTCGAGGGTTGGCTAAAGCCAAATGTAATGGGATTTTTAGCAAAGCACCAAATCGAACTTGATCAAATAGATTATTTTATCGCCCATCCCGGTGGAAAAAAAGTACTGGATGCCTATGTAATGGCATTGAATATTTCTCCATCTATGAATGATATTTCTTTAGAGGTTTTAAAACAATTTGGAAACATGTCTTCAGCAACCATTCTTTTTGTGTTAAAGCGTTATATGGAGATGGCCGTCCCAAAAAACAAGATTGGTCTTGCAACCGCACTTGGCCCAGGCTTCAGTTCAGAATTACTATTACTGAGGTGGAACTAAATGAATGATTTCATCCCATTCGTTCTACTAGTATGCTTTGTTATCCTTCAGCGTGTAGTGGAATTATTTATCGCAAAGGGAAATGAAAAATGGATGAAGCAAAAGGGGGCAGTTGAGTTTGGTGAAAGGCACTACAAATATATGGTCACGATGCATATACTGTTCTTTCTTGTTTTCATAACAGAAAAGCTCTTACTGGAACGACAACTAGCACTAGTTTGGCCGATTTTCCTTTGCCTTTTTTGCTTTGCTCAGTTTATAAGAATCTGGGCACTTGCCTCCCTTGGAAGGTATTGGAATACAAAGATACTTGTCATTGCGGGTGCAGAAGTAGTTAGAAAAGGGCCATATCGCTTTTTAAAACATCCCAATTATTTTGTGGTCGCGATTGAACTGCTCGTTGTGCCATTACTATTTACTTCATACTATACGGCTATCTTGTTTACTTTATTAAATGTCATCATGCTTATAGTCCGTATCCCTGAGGAGGAAAAGGCACTTAGCACATTAACAGAATATGACGGGGTCTTTATGGACTGCCATCGCTTTATTCCAAGGATTGTTAAATAAATGTGACAGTTCCACGAAGAGGATTGAAAATGATTATCAATCGTGTTAGAATAATCTCATCATTGAAAATCATTCTCAGGTGAGAGTCTGATAAGGGGTGTTACATATGGCTTTTGCGTTTGTCGGCGGTACGATTATTATTTATGCATTTGTCATGAAGCACGTTTTAAAAAACGTTACACAATAAAAGAACAATTCTTTACGCGGCCAAGGTTACAGACCTTGGTCTTTTTGTGTTTATCTTGTTTTTTTGTAGTGTCAAGATAGGAAAAGTTTGAATTATCGTATAAAATAAAAATTATTACTATGTTGTTAAGGGGAATTAATCAAAAATGGTGCAAACAGCCAATCAGCAAGAAACTATACAATCTGTAAAACAAAAAATCGCCTCATTATATGAGTATTTAAATGAACACCATGATCCAAAACAAGCAAATAAAGTAAAGCAACTTGCAAATAAGTTGGAAAATCGAGAATTTCTTATTGCGTTCTGCGGGCATTTTTCCGCAGGGAAATCCACCATGATCAATCAAGTTGTCGGTGAAAAATTATTGCCCTCAAGTCCGATACCGACGAGTGCAAACTTAGTGAAAGTGAAATCGGGTGAGGATTATGCGAAAGTATTTTTTAAAAATGATAAGCCTAGGCTTTATTTAGCACCATACGATTTTGAATTAGTGAAAAATTACTGTAAGAACGGAGACACAATCAAAGAATTGGAGATTAGCCATAGCGATTCACGGCTGCCTTCGAATACCGTGATTATGGATACTCCTGGAATCGATTCTGCCGATGATGCCCATCGAATCGCTACGGAATCGGCGATCCACCTGGCCGATTTAATCTTTTATGTAATGGATTATAATCATGTCCAAGCAGAATTGAATTTTTTATTTACCAAGGAATTGGCAGAGGCAGGAAAAGATGTTTATTTAGTCATTAACCAAATTGATAAACATAAGGATGAGGAATTAAGTTTTACAGACTTCCAAAAGAGTGTGGTGAATTCATTTGCTTCCTGGGGAGTCAAACCCCCTAAGATTTTTTATACAACATTAAAACATAAGGATCACCCTCATAATGAATTTGAGCTGCTAAAGACATTTATTGCAGAGAAGTTGGCGGTAAAGGATCAATTACTGGTGCCATCCATATTGCATTCTCTAAGAAAGATTGCGCAAGACCATGTGGATCTAGCAAATAAGCTAGAAGAAGAAAAGCTCTCCCCCAGTTTTGAAATAGTAGATGAATTAACCGAACAAGAAAAGCAGGATGTAACGATTTCTTATCAAAAAATAAGGTCTGTACTTAGCATGATAAAAGAAGGTTCCATGAATAAAGAAAAGGAATTTGATCATTCCATTGCCGAAATCATGAAAAATGCCTATCTTTTGCCGTTTCAAACGCGAGAATTAGCTGAAAGCTATTTGGAGGCTTACCAGCCGGAATTTAAAGTGGGTCTCATATTTACAAAGCAAAAGACTGCAGAAGAGAAGAATAAAAGGCTGGACTGTTTTTATCGGGATTTGCTTGAAAAAACAAAATTACAGCTAGAATGGCATATACGAGAATTTCTGCTTAAAACCTTAAAGGAAACAGAACTGAATCATGGTGAGCTTCAAAACTTAGCACAATCCTACTCAATCCCTGTCCCAATCGAGATTGTAACAAACACGGTAAAACCGGGAGCCCGTGTAACGGGAGATTATGTCCTCCATTATACTGAGGATGTTGCCAATGAGATTAAAAGAATCGGCAGAAATCAACTTGTAGAAATAAAAGCGAGCTTCTTTGAAGCATTAAAAAGTCAAACGGCCAGGTTAAAAGAACAATATGAAATAGAATTTAGTAAAGTTGAGAGATATGTAAAGGCATTAGAAGCGCTTAAAAAGTATGAACAAACTATTTTCTTACGGGAAAAAACAATCGATGATCTTTTTATCCAATCAAACGCCCCTTTAGAAACTGACGTCAATAACCTTTTTATACAAGAAGAGGACGAATATGAAGTGGTCAATTCTATTGGAGAAATAACAGCTATAATACAAGATAAGAAAAAGGCTGCTAAAATCAGTGTTGTTCCAAATGCACATGAAACGGTGTCAGGTAGCATCAGTCATGGTGGAGGAAGATCGAAAAATACAACTAATCGACTTCTTCGAGTATCGGAATTAGTAAAACCATTGCCGGGTTTTCAGAAGCTGGCAATGGAATTAATGGATAAAGCTGACAGGCTAGAAAATAAAGGCTTTACTGTTGCTTTATTTGGTGCCTTTAGTGCCGGGAAATCTTCTTTTGCTAATGCATTAATGGGCGAAAAAGTTTTACCCGTTTCGCCAAATCCGACAACAGCTGCCATCAATAAGATTAAGCCTGTTTCAGCAATACATCCGCATGGAACCGTACTTGTGAAGTTCAAAGACAAGGATATAATGCTTGATGATGTAAATCGAGCCTTAAAGGTTTTTGATTTACATGCCAAGGATTTTGCGGCGGCTGCTAAAATGATTGATCAAATTTTGCTTGAGAAAGGGCAGGAAGGGGTGCTGGAGAAGACTCAGTTTGCCTTTTTACAGGCATTTAAAAGAGGAAATAGCGCCTTTGTACCAGCACTTGGAACCTTACTGAAAACGGATTTAGAAGATTTCCATGAATTCGTAGCAAAGGAAGAAAAATCCTGCTATGTTGAATGGATTGAATTGTATTATGATTGTGAGTTAACGAAAAGAGGAATTACGCTTGTCGATACTCCTGGAGCGGATTCCATTAACGCCCGCCATACTGGAGTGGCTTTTGATTACATTAAAAACTCAGATGCGATTCTATTTGTTACCTATTACAACCATGCCTTTTCAAAAGCAGACCGTGAATTTTTAATACAGTTAGGACGTGTGAAGGAATCGTTCCAAATGGATAAAATGTTTTTCATCATTAATGCCATTGATCTTGCTGAAAACGAGGAAGAACAGGAAACGGTTTCTGAATATGTTGCAGAGCAGTTAATGAAATATGGAATTAGGAATCCACACCTTTACCCTGTATCAAGTTTGCGGGCGATTCATGAAAAGTTGAATCTTACACCTGCCGCAGATTCTGGAATGAGTCAGTTTGAGGATAGGTTTTATCACTTTATTTCGAATGATTTAACAGAAATGAGTATTTCAGCAGCTGAAAGAGAATTGAGCCGAGTAAATGAATTGGTAGGCAAACTTTTTCAAAGCGCAAAAGATGACCAATCAATGAAGGAACAAAGACGTACCGAGATGGAAAAGCAAAAGGCACAGATCAAGGTATTAATGGAGAAACAAGCAGATGAGCCATTGCGAAAACGTTTGCAAATGGAAGCAGAAGAATTAGTTTTCTATATTAAACAAAGGGTTTTCCTGCGTTTTGGTGATTTCTTCAAAGAGTCCTTTAATCCTTCAACGCTTCGGGAAGATGGCCGGAATCTGAAAAAAGCGCTGCAAACTGCACTTGACGAATTTCTTGAAAGCCTAGGCTTTGATTTTGCCCAAGAAATGCGGGCTACTACCGTCAGATTAGACCGTTTCATGGGTAGGCTACTAATGGATTATCAAACAGGGCTCCATCGAAACCTCTTGGAAATTAACCAAGATCTTTCCTTTTCGGCATTTGAAAAAAGCGAGAGTAAGGAAATTCATTTTTCAAGTGCCTTTATCGATATTGATCAGCAGATATTCACCAAAGCCATGTCCTATTTTAAAAATCCGCGTTCCTTTTTTGAAAAAAACGAAAAGAAATTTATGAGTGATGAATTATATCAGATTTTAACGGACCTTGCAGATGGCTATTTGAAAGAGGAATCCGGCAGATTAACTATGCATTATGCAACAGAGCTACATGATGATTTCGTCCGTTTAATAAAGGAAACAATCGAGCAGGCAGATGATTTTTATGTAAGTCTTCTTACGGCTTTGGAAGGCGGGGTCTCCATCGAACTTTTAACTGAAATTCAACAAAGGCTTACTGAGGAATTTGGGAATTGAGGGGAGTATGGTCATGAAATACGTAAAAAGTAGGGAATGGTTATTAAAAAATGTAAACGAACAAAATGTTAGAATTGTCGACTGCCGATTTTCTTTGGCAGAACCTGCAAAAGGTAGAGAGGACTATGGAAGGGGTCATGTTCCCGGTGCCGTTTTCTTTGATTTAGAACAAGATTTGTCAGCTCCAGTTGAGGAACATGGCGGACGGCATCCAATCCCAAATGTAAATGGATTAACGGTGAAACTAGAGAAGGCAGGTATTAGCAATGACACAACTGTTATTGCCTATGATAATGGAGAAGGATCATACGCTGCCCGGTTTTGGTGGCTCCTTCAATACCTCGGCCATGAACAGGTATTCGTACTTGATGGCGGTTTTAAAGAATGGTTAGAAAACAAACATCCCGTAACAGTAAATATTCCTGCCTTTGAAAAAGGGACCCTCCATGTCGAACTTAGATCGGACTTACTAGCGAACGTCGAAGAAGTTAAAGCAACGGTTGAAAAACAAAACAAAATCCTAATCGATTCTCGCGAAGAAAGGCGATATCTAGGTTTGGAAGAGCCGATTGATAAAAAAGCAGGTCATATTCCTGGCGCGGTCAATAAGCCGTGGATGAAGGGAATTAAGGACAACCAATATTTACCTGTCGGTGAACAAAAACTGAGGTTTTCTGATATTAATCCTGAAAGTGAGATCATTGTTTATTGCGGCTCAGGCGTAACGGCTGCACCGAATTTTCTTGCACTAAAAGAGGCGGGATTCAAAAAGGTTAAGTTATATGTTGGCAGTTTTAGCGACTGGATCTCCTACGATGAGAATAAAATTGAATAATTCTCAGACTCATCTTGTGATATAATGGAACCCGTATTGTTTTTAATATAGGGGGGACTAAGTAGATGGAAAATCAAAAGCCTTCACTTATGCTTGTTGATGGAATGGCCCTGTTATTCCGTGCCTTTTATGCCACGGCCGTGTCAGGTCAATTTATGATAAATTCTAAAGGAATTCCGACGAATGGAATCCATGGCTTTATAAAACATTTATTTACAGCGGTATCTTCGTTTAAACCGTCACACCTGGCTGTTTGTTGGGATATGGGCAGTAAAACCTTTCGCACAGAGTTATTTGCTGACTATAAAGGAAATCGCGGGGAGGCTCCGGTCGAATTAATTCCGCAATTTGATCTCGTAAAAGAAGTCGTCGCTTCATTTGATATTCCTAATATTGGATTAGCAGGCTATGAGGCGGATGATTGCATCGGCACCATTGCCAGTCAAATGAAGGATCATGCACATGTATCAATATTAACGGGTGACCAAGATATCCTTCAACTGCTCGATGAAAGTATCTCTGTTATTCTATTGAAAAAGGGGTATGGGAATTATCTTGTTCATACACCGCAAACCTTCTTCGAGGAGAAAGGCATCACACCTCGGCAGATGATTGATTTAAAAGCACTAATGGGTGATACAAGTGATAATTATCCTGGAGTTAGAGGAATAGGTGAAAAGACTGCATTGAAACTTTTACAGGAATTTGACCATGTTGAAGGAATCATTTCGAATTTGGATCGTTTATCAAAGTCCAATAAAACGAAAATTGAGCAGGATTTAGATATGCTACACCTTTCAAGGATGCTTGCTGAAATAAAGTGTGATGTTCCCGTCAGTTGTGCTTTAGAAGAGGCATGGCTGAGAATTGAAAAAGATAAAGCGGTAAATAAACTGATGGAAATTGAGCTTCGCGGTATCCAGCGGCTGCTCCCGTTTGATGAACTCATTATTTCATAATGGTAAAGGTTGTCTCGAGAAGGAGGCAGCCTTTTTTAAATAGGCAAAATTACGAGAACTATTATTTTACACATTAATAGGATATTAGAAAAAGATCACTAATTATAGGGATGTATGATCGACATGGAAACCATCGTCTTTATCGGATGTAATAAATCCGGGTCGAGCAGAGAAGCGTTAATTACTTCCACTCAAATGGGCTATTGCACGATTCTATTAACGAACAGAATTGGCTTTATCACGCAAAAAGAGGATTTTCCGGAAGTTCACCAGATGATTTACGAAGAGGATTTAGGGAATGAAGAAAAAATCCTATTGATCATTGCTGCCTTACAAAAAGATAAAAAGCAAATATCCGCCATATTAAGTCTTATCGATCCATTTGTGTCATTGGCAGCGAGAATTGCAAGCAAGGTAGGACTTGTTACATTAACGGCACCAGCTTTAGTCATTATGGAAGACAAAACGCGCTTTCGTGAACAGTTAAAATCGCTCCCCATAACCCCAAGATATTTAATTCTTACACACGATCAACCGATCTCTTCGTTTGTTGCCATGTATCAAGATGAATTGCCGTTGGTCATAAAATCTCCAGCTTCAAACGGTTCAAAGGATGTAATTCTTGCTTCCACAATTTCAGAATTAAAAGAAAGTCTTCACTTTATTAGGAGAAAATTCCCGAAGACCCCCATATTAGTGGAAGAATATTTGGAAGGAACGCAATATTTGATTGAGGTAATGGTTTACAATGGAGAACTTACCATGGTAGCCGTCATAGAGCAAGAAATTCAGCAAGGTGAACGATTTATTATCACGGGGTATTTATACCCAGTTGAGCTATCGGAACATGACTATGATGAACTAAAAGCTGCTGTTACAAGTGTTGTCCAGCAACTCGGATTAATAAATGGCACATGTCATTTAGAAATGCGGCTAGTGAATGGGAAATGGAAGTTGATAGAAAGTAACCCGCGAATGTCAGGCGGGGCAATGAACCGAATTATTCAGGAGGGTACAGGCATTCATTTAGTAAAGGAAGTAATAAAACTCTCCTTAGGTGAGATACCATCATTAGAAAAAACAAAAGCAAGGCATGTGTATGCCAAATTTGTTACGATAAATTTTAGTGGGAAATTAATAAAGGTATCAGGTCAAAATATCGCATCTGCATATGAAGGGGTAGTGGAGGTATTCGTAAAGCCAAGAAAAGGAGCAATCTTAACAAAACCCTATTCACTCGGTGACCGCTATGCATATGTCATAGCTTCCTCCATTACTCCAGAACTGGCAAAACAGATTGCTACTGCTGCCTCCTTGGAAATAAAGTTTTACCTTGAACCCTTATAATTTACATTTGCTGGCTGCCTCAGGCAAGGGGACAGCCAGGACTACATAAGTATTATTTCGTATTCTTTTTTTTTGCCGCATTTTCCAATTTACTTTTTGGTTCCTCCGCAAATTCCGCATCTTGTCCATATCCTTGTGGATTTACACCAGGGGCTTTCACGCCGCGGTTTCTCTTGGCATTCTTGCTCATGACAAATCACCTCCCATTATAGGTAGTATTTCCATTAGGAATAATCCAACTCCCGTTCTCTAACAATAATGGCAGAGGTGATGAAAAAATGAACAAAGGTGTTTATTTAGCCCTTTTTAGTATTGGACTTGCCCAAGGGGTGAAAATTCCCATTCATTATATTAAAAAGAAAGAGTGGCGACCAGAACTACTTTTGGGAACGGGTGGAATGCCTAGTTCGCATTCCGCCGGGGTCTCCACGTTAACCACCTACATTGCTCTGCAAAGAGGGCTGCCAACATTTGACTTTGCGCTATCACTTGTCTATGGCTTAATTGTCATGTACGATGCCCAAGGTGTCCGTAGGCAAACAGGTGAGCTAACTCTAAAAGTAAACTCAATGAACGAATTAATTGAAAAAATCCATAAAGAGGAAAGTCTCAAATTTAAACAACAAAATGCTCCTAAAAAGTTGAAAGAAATGTTAGGCCACCAGCCTGAAGAGGTAATTGGCGGTGCATTACTGGGAATTGCTGTCGGGGTGATTGGCCATTTATGTACAAAAAAGAATAGAAAAGCCATGAATTTTAGGTTAAGATTTTAAAGGGATGTTTTAGTGAAATGGGAGAGAGGAATGGGTAATTAGTGCGGACAGTTGAAGAGTATTTGCACTACTTGAAAGGAAAGGGATTTCAATTTCAAGAAGATGCTATTGGCTTTATTTTCTTTGGGAAACATTATACAAACGCTCCCGATGAAATAATCAATATTGCAATTGAATTAACGTTAAAGGTACAAAAGAGTTTTGATGGCAGTTTCTATATGTCATTGCTGGAAACATTCATTTCAAACGAGATCGATACACGGCAAGCGGCGATTAATTTTGTAACGGAACAAGAATTACTTGTCATATAAATTAAAAACTCCCATGTACAGGGAGTTTTTTAATTAGCCTTCAAGTTCCTTATTTTTCCTAAGTAAAGGTATTCTATTAACCGGAAGCTCGGCGAAGATCATTCCCATAAAAATAAGGCTGCACCCGAATAGGGCGCCAATAGCTAATCGTTCCTGAGCCCATATATAGCCAGCAATTGCCGCAAATACTGGTTCCATTGCAAAAATTAATGCCACCCTTGTTGCTGATGTATATTTTTGGAAATTAGTTTGAATAAAGAAGGCAAGTGCAGTTGCAAACACACTTGTTATGATTAAGGCAATGATAACATTTTGTGATAAAAGGACAGCTGGCGTAAGTGATTTTTTCCAATCCTCAAATATAAAAGAGGAGCCCATCGAAAGGATTGCAACGGTTGTGATTTGAATAGCTGTCAATAATAACGTCGGGTACTGACTGCTAAATTTGCCTGTTAAAATTATGTGCATTGCAAAGCTAATTGCACAAATAAATACAAACCCATCACCTATATTTAATGATGATACGTCCGTCATAGTTAGTAAAAATAAGCCGATTGTGGCCGTTATAACGCCAATAATCGCATTCTTACTTGGATACTGCTTGAGTAAAAACATCGAGAATAAGGGTACTAAAACGACACTTAGACCAGTGATAAATCCTGCCTTTGACGTAGTGGTATATAAAAGGCCGATGGTTTGTGTGACATATCCAAGAAAAAGCCAAAATCCAATAAAAACCCCTGAACCAATTAATTTCAGATTCAATTGTTTAAACTGCTTTTTCTCGAAAATAAGCAGACAAAGGATGAGTAAAAGCGCTGCAATGAAAAAGCGGATTCCGTTAAAGGCAAAAGGCGGCAGAAAATCAATTGCATTTTGGACAAGCACAAAAGTTGTACCCCAGATAAAAGTGACAAGAAGCAGACTTAGATCTGCAAAAATGGGTTTTTTCATAACAGTTTATTGGACTCCTTGCTTGAGTTTTTTTGTATCGCCAATCGTGCCAGTTCATCGGCCACTTTGTTTTCACTACTTGGAATCCATTTCATAAAAAATAAATCGATCTCTTTCGTTAAATCTAGGGCTTCTTTAAGCAGGGGGGCATACAATTTGTTTTTAACAAACGCTTTTTCAACGGACGTATTGACTAATTGGGAATCCGTTCGAAAAGAGACAACCGAATGGATTAAGCCTTTTGTTAAGCAAATTTTCAAAGCTTCAATAAAAGCGTGAAATTCTGCCTCATGGTTTGTCATATTGCCAAGCGGGATTGAATATTTTTCTGATTTGCCGTTAGCCTTAATAAAAACCCCAGCACCGCTCTGACCAGGGTTACCAGCACTTGCCCCATCAATAAAGACTTCAATCAATGGTGATTCCTCCAATGAGTATGATAATGAAAGTTTATCATATTTTATCACATGAATGCGGGGAAATAGTTTCAGGTACCTTAATTGGGTATGATAAATCATATATATTCTATTGGCTAAATGAATAAGCTAGTTGGTAAAAGCTTGAAAATTATTCTTGAGAGGCTGAAAACAATGAAATATAGGCTTGAGTGGAACTATAAAGTAAAGAGTAATGAAAAAATACAATGTTCATCTGAATGGATTTCAGGAGAATTAGCATTACAAATGGGTGAAGAGCTCGAGGGAACCGGCAAAGTCAATGATTTATATTTTTATGATGATAATGGGACATCTTGGATTATAAAAGAAATGAAAAAACTATTGGCAGAGATTGAAGAGGATCCTCATGAGATTACCGTTTTTTTTGACGGAGGATTTAATAAGGAAACAAATCAGGCAGGGCTTGGAGCTGTAATCTTTTTTAAACAAGGAAAAAAGAAATACCGTATCCGTGCCAACGAACGTGTGTTTGAAATGGAAACCAACAATGAAGCGGAGTATGCTGCATTTTATTATGCATTAAATATTTTAGAGGATTTGGGTGTTCATCACCTTTCATGTGAATTTAAAGGGGATTCTCAAGGGATATTAAAGCAGCTCGAAGGAGAATGGCCTTGTTATGAAGAAGCACTTAACCGCTGGTTAGATCGGATTGAGGAGAAAATGAAGCTGTTAGGATTGCTGCCAAAATTTACGGTAATTCCTAGAAAGGATAACAAGGAAGCAGATAAATTGGCCACCCAAGCTTTAGAAGGGAAAGAAATCTTCGCCAAAACGTTAATTCTATGAAAAGAGGGTGCCGATTAATAAATGAAGCATTCAGTTAGAAAACAACTATTTAGCCAAGTAGAGAGCATGATTAATCAATACTGTGATGGCTGTTTTTTGCATCAGCAGCTTAAGAAAGATGGCGGACGAAGAGTAGCACATCGTTTTTGTATTACTCAATGCACAGTAGGAGAAAAGCTTCAAGAATACGGGAATAAACTAAAATGAATAAAAAGGCTGACGAGATTCGCCAGCCTTTGATTGGTTCATTATCATTTAGGATTATAGTTTTACTACGTTAGCTGCTTGTGGTCCACGGTTTCCTTCAACGACTTCGAAAGAAACTTCTTGACCTTCTTCTAATGATTTGAAGCCTTCACCTTGGATCGCGCTGAAATGTACGAATACATCGTCGCCGCCTTCAACTTCGATAAATCCAAAGCCTTTTTCGTTGTTAAACCATTTTACTTTACCGTTTTGCATTTACTTCTTCCTCCTAAGCCTTTCAAGACACCACCGGGTGGTGCCAAAGATAAATATTACCATGCAGCTAATCAGCCAACATTGTGAATTGGTTGCATGATGCTTTAAATATACAATAATGAAAATGGACAGTCAAGAAAAGGTAAGCGGTTTTTTGCCGAAAATATGCAGGTTTTAATAAATTTTTGAAAGAGTCAGAATTTAACCCTTCGTTTAACATATTAATGCCTCTTCCTCATATCTTTAATTAATATAGTTACCATATTAAGAGGTGAGGAACCGCATGTTCCGATTTTCAATTGAAGGGGAGGATTGGATTTTAAGATTCTCTCCACAAGTTTTCATCGAAGCAGACGAAAAACAGGCAATTATGATGTCTTTGCTCCATATCGGTAATGATTTAGCCCATTTTTCTCATGGAGATGCCTTTATTATGTTTACCAAGAAAATTGGAGCTATTGTCTTCGATGTAGAAAGAATCCCATCATTAATCGTAACGGTCTCTAATATCGTTCCTAAGGAGAATTGGTATGCCCATGGGGAAACGATCGATGGCTAACTATAATCAATGTGATGGTATAAGTTCATTAAAAGGGGATGGCTATTTGCCGCCCCTTATTTCAATTAGTAAAGGCGAAATAACTGAAGGGAATGGCTAGAAAAATTTGTCATAATCTTGACATATATTTACGTTTGGGCTCCGGAAAAGTTTGTTATTATAAAAGTGAAATACTTTTTATAGCAATTCTAATAATATAATTATTATTTAATCAATATTTTTTTTGGTAAGTTTGTGAATAATTGAACATAAAAAAGTAAAGGAGTGGTAGGTAATGGATCCAATTATGCTGGCAAGAATCCAATTTGCTGCGACAACGATTTTCCATTTCTTCTTTGTGCCTCTTTCGATTGGCCTTGTCTTCATGGTGGCATTAATGGAAACCCTGTACGTCGTAAAGAAACAAGAGCTTTATAAGAAGATGGCGAAGTTTTGGGGACATTTGTTTCTAATTAACTTTGCGGTTGGGGTTGTAACAGGGATTATTCAAGAATTTCAATTTGGGATGAACTGGTCCGATTATTCAAGATTTGTTGGCGATGTCTTCGGCGCCCCACTTGCGATTGAGGCACTGCTGGCCTTTTTCATGGAGTCCACGTTTATTGGTCTGTGGATTTTTGGTTGGGAACGTCTTTCAAAAAAAGTTCACCTGGCTTGTATTTGGCTTGTGTCACTTGGAACAATTTTGTCCGGTTTTTGGATTCTCTCAGCTAATTCCTTTATGCAGGTACCTGCGGGATTTCAATTGAATAATGGTCGTGCAGAAATGAATGATTTCTTTGCTTTGATTACGAACGGTCAATTATTGGTAGAGTTTCCTCATGTGATGACAGGTGCATTCTGTACAGCAGGCTTTTTTGTCGCTGGTATCTGTGCATACCAATTATTAAAAAAGAAACATATTGAATTTTATCTTCAGTCAATAAAAATCGCGATTATCATTGGCTTAATTGGCAGTATCGGTGCAGCGTTTAGCGGACATACCCAAGCACAATATCTGGTGAAAACCCAGCCGATGAAAATGGCCGCGGCAGAGGGAATTTGGAATGATACGGCTGACCCCGCGCCATGGTCTTTTTTCGCTTGGATTGATACAGATAACAGGGAGAATAAATTCGAAATAAACGTCCCTTATGCGATGAGCTTTTTAGCGTACTCAAAATTTGAAGGCAGCTTAAAAGGGATGGAAACATTGCAAAAAGAATATACAGGCCAATATGATGCAATTGTCGGTGAAGGGACAAACTATATTCCGCCCGTTAAGACTACCTATTGGAGCTTTAGATTGATGATTGGCTTTGGGGTGACGATGATCGCGTTGTCAATAGCCGGTGTTTTTCTATGGTGGAAAAATTCACTAAGCAATAGCCGTTTGTTCTTTAAACTCTTATTACCTGCGATATCATTTCCGTTCTTGGCCAATACCTTCGGTTGGGTCATGACGGAAATTGGCAGGCAGCCGTGGACCGTATTCGGCTTGATGACAACAGGTGATTCGATTTCACCGAATGTATCGGCAGGGACGATTCTGTTCTCCATCATTATGTACATGTTAATCTTTACGATTCTTGCGGGGGTCATGATCTACTTATTGGTCCTTGAAATTAAAAAGGGTCCTGAACTTCACGAAGGTGCCCTATTAAAGGTATCCACAGATCCGTTTAGTAAGGTAGGTGCTTAAGATGGAATTGAGCGAAGTATGGTTTTTCTTAATCTGTATTGTGTTCATTGGCTTTTTCTTTCTGGAGGGTTTTGATTTTGGTGTGGGAATGGCAACGCGGTTTCTAGCCCGCAGTCAAACTGAGCGAACTGTAATGGTCAATACAATCGGCCCGTTTTGGGATGCAAATGAAGTTTGGCTGCTGACCGGAGGTGGTGCTATTTTTGCAGCGTTCCCACATTGGTATGCTACCATGTTTAGCGGCTATTATGTACCACTATTAGCTGTACTTCTTTGCCTAATTGGCCGCGGCGTTTCATTTGAATTTCGCCGAAAAATTGACAAGCCAAAATGGACTAATATCTGGGATTGGGTCATTTTCTTTGGCAGCCTATTACCGCCTTTTTTGCTCGGTGTTTTATTTACAAGTATGTTAAAGGGAATGCCAATCCAGAGTGATATGAACATGCGGGCAGGATTTACAGATTTTATTAACGTCTATTCCCTGTGGGGAGGGTTAACCATTACATTACTTTGTCTCCTCCACGGCCTAAATTTCATGACATTAAAAACGGAAGGCGATATCAGGAAACGTTCGGCTAAATTGGCTCAAAAGGTAGTGTTAGCCGTTTTGGCAGCGTTGGTCATTTTTGTCGTCCTATCCGTAGAGATGACGGATATTTTTGAAGTACGTCTGATTCCGGAGTTGTTACTTGTTGTCTTAATTGTCTTATCATACGGTTCGGCCTGGTATTTTATTGCGAAAAAACAGGAAGGCCTAGCCTTTGCTATGTCGGGAATAGGTTTAGCGGCAACTGTTTCGGCTATTTTTGTCGGGCTGTTTCCAAGGGTGATGATCAGCTCCATTAATAAAGCATTTGACTTAACTGTTTATAATGCGTCAAGCGGGGCCTACTCCTTGAAAATCATGACCATTGTAGCGTTAACCATTTTACCATTTATTTTAGGCTATACGATTTGGAGTTATTATATTTTCCGGAGAAGGGTGACGGATAAGGAGCACTTGACGTACTAATGGATAAGACATTGTTCGACTATAAAGAAATGAAACTACTAGCAGGAAGGATCGCCATCTTAACTATATTTCAAGGCGCGATGATTATCGTTCAGGCCTATGCCCTCGCAGATGCAATCTCCTCCCTTTTTGGGGGAGATTTGTTTCGTGATGTGATAAAAAAATTAATAGGATTTCTTTTGGCCCTTCTTTTACGCCGATTCATTGCTGTTTGGAAACGAACTATTTCCTTCCAATTTGCTGCTGTAAAAAGTAACGAACTCCGTGAAAAATTGCTACAAAAGTTATTTCATCTTGGGCCTCGTTTTGTGAAGGAAGAGGGTTCAGGGCAGACCATAACCCTGGTGATGGATGGCTTACTAAAGTTTCGTCACTATCTTGAGATCAATTTTATAAAATTAATTAACACAGCCATCATTCCAACCACTATTTTACTTGTCATCTTTTATGTGAATATTCGTTCAGCTATTATTCTTTTGCTCGCTCTGCCCATTCTAATCGTCTTTATGATTCTCTTGGGAGTCACGGCAAAAAAGAAAGCCGATCGCCAATATGAATCCTATCATTTATTATCTAATCATTTTGTTGATTCGTTAAGAGGTCTAGAAACGCTTAAATACCTAGGTTTAAGTAAACCGCATATCACCAACATGTACACAGTCAGTGAAAACTATAGACGGACAGTAATGGATACATTGAAAATTGCCTTTTTGTCCTCATTTGCTATGGATTTTTTTACAATGCTCTCGATTGCGACTGTGGCTGTCTTTTTAGGCCTGGGATTAATTAATGGTACGATCGAGCTGCAGATTGCGTTAACGCTGCTAATACTAGCTCCGGAGTATTTTTTACCTATTAGGGAGCTTGGTGCCAATTACCATGCAACTCTTGACGGAAAAAATGCCGGAAAAAAGATAGGGGAAATCCTTAGCACTCAAACACCGAATTTAATGCAAGTTCAGGTTCCAAGCTGGAGTGCAACAAGTACATTGAAAGTCAAAGGGGTAAATATACAGTATCAGGATAATAATCAGACATCCTTAAAAGAGATAAATCTAACCGTTGATGGGGCGAAAAAAATTGGAATTATCGGGGGGAGCGGTGCTGGTAAGTCAACATTAATCGATATTTTAAGTGGTTTTTTAATCCCATCATCCGGCGAGTTTCACCTTAATGATGTACAGCTATCATCTCTATTTGTTGAAGAATGGCAGAAGCAAATCAGCTATATTCCCCAGCATCCATTTATTTTTAATGACACGATTGTAAACAATATTCGCTTTTATCATCCGAGGGCCACAAAGGAAGAGGTGAAGTTAGCTGCAAGGCATGCAGGTTTAGTCGATCTGATGGAGGAATTGCCAGACGGTATGGATACCATCATTGGTGATGGCGGCCGCACACTTAGCGGCGGGCAGGAACAACGAATTGTTCTTGCACGTGCTTTTTTAGGGAATCGGCCCGTCATTATACTGGATGAACCGACCGCCCATTTGGATATAGAAACTGAGGCTGAATTGAAACCAACAATGCTGCAGCTATTTAATGAAAAACTAGTATTCTTTTCAACCCATCGGCTTCACTGGATGCTCAACATGGATCAAATTCTTGTCCTTGATAATGGGCAGCTGGTGGAAATGGGTACACATGGACAATTGATGGCCTGCAAGGGGCACTACTATCAGCTTGTCCATCAACAAATGGAGGGAGTCTTATGAATAAAGATAATCGGATTTTCTCCTATTTACGGAAGTATCGTTGGACGTTTCTCTCTGTGATTTTACTGGGTTCTTTAACCATCCTTTTTGGAGCCGCGCTGATGTTTACCTCCGGCTACCTTATTTCAAAAGCAGCGACACGACCAGAATCGATTTTAATGGTGTATGTGCCTATTGTTGGGGTTCGCACTTTTGGAATTGGACGAGCGGTACTAAGCTATGTAGAGAAATTGATAGGTCATAATTTAATTTTGAAGATTCTTTCAAGAATGCGCGTAAGCTTATATAAATCGCTTGAACCCCAAGCCTTGTTGATCCGCTCGCGGTTTCAGACGGGTGACATGCTAAGTGTCCTCGCAGATGATATTGAACATTTACAGGATTATTATTTAAAAACATTGTTCCCAGCGATTATTTCATTAACCATCTACACGGTAATGATTATTTGTGCAGGGCTGTTCTCGATGCCTTTTGCGATAATGTTAGCCATTTTTATTGGGTTGTTAATTTTTGTGGTGCCATTTTTTTCTCTTGTATTGAACAGAGCAAAAAACGAGCACCTAAAAAGAGGAAGAAATCGATTATACCGTCAATTTACCGACGCTATATTTGGTATAAGCGACTGGATTTTTAGCGGCCATTATTCGGGCTTAATTATGAGGCTTGAACAACAGGAGGATAAACTACTTGAAATAGAAAAAGAAAAGGCTTCTTTTGTAAACTGGCGTGATGTGGTGAATCATGCCATCCTTGGATTCATTGTCGTTATCACTATTTACTGGGCAAAAATCTTTACAATAAATGGTGAAGTACAGCCAACACTTATTGCTGCTTTTGGGCTCGTCATGTTAACGTTACTGGAAAGCTTTTTACCTATTGCCGAGGCAGTCAGCGAAACATCTATTTATCAAGAATCATTTAAGCGTCTAGATTCTATTCAAAACACTGAGTCTCTACATGAATTGATTACGGAAATGCCACATCCGCTGCAACCGGGATCGTCCATTTCGATCGACCTACATCATGTAACATTTGGCTATTCGGGAAAAAAGCTACTAGATAACATTATGTTAAATGTTAAACAGGGGGAGAAGATCGCGATTATTGGGCGCAGCGGTTCGGGAAAATCAACACTGCTGAAACTAATTTATGGAGCACTCGTTCCAACAACTGGTGAAGTGACTATCATTGATCTACCAGCAAATAAACTGGAACCCTTAATGGCAAAAATGATGGCAGTACTAAATCAAAAAGCGTACTTGTTTAATACAACTGTCCTTAATAATATCCGCCTTGGTAACCAAGCGGCGACAGTTGAAGAGGTGTATAAGGCTGCAGAGATGGTGCAATTAAATGAGATGATAACGAAATTGCCTGATGGGTATGAAACGAATATACAGGAAACAGGTCAGCGTTTCTCCGGGGGCGAGCGGCAAAGAATTGCCTTAGCAAGAATCCTATTGCAGAATACTCCGATTGTTTTATTAGATGAACCAACCGTTGGTCTTGATCCAATAACAGAGACAAGTCTGCTTAATACTATCTTTGCAACCCTTGAAGGTAAAACGATTATATGGGTGACACATCATTTAATTGGTGTTGAAAAAATGGATCGAATCCTGTTCCTCGACCACGGGAAAATTGTCATGGATGGAACCCACCAACAATTACTTAAGAATGAGTCAAGATATCGCCTGCTATATACATTAGATCGACCATCTTTTTGAATCGGCAGAATACAATTGCCTAATTTTTAGTCTTTACGAATACGGTTTGAAGTGGGAAAATGAATCCGGGATGCACGAAAAAGGAGCAAATAAGATGAAATTAATTATTGCTGAAAAACCCGATCAAGGTTCAACGTTAGCTTCTATTTTTAAACATAAAAAACAAAATGGCTTTATTGAGATTTTTCCTAATGACATGTTTACGAAAGGTGCTTATGTTACATGGGCCATCGGCCATCTTTGCCAGCTTGTCGCTCCGGAAAAGTATGAACCAGGCTGGAAAAAATGGTCTTTAGACAATCTGCCGATTATTCCGGAGCACTTCAAATACGAAGTAACCAAAGACAAAGCAAAACAGTTTGCTATTATTAAAAAATTGGTTTCTAACCCTGAGGTTACGGAAATTATCCATGCAGGGGATGCCGGACGTGAAGGCGAATTAATTATACGTAATATTCTAAGATTAACCAACTGTAAAAAACCAATGAAACGGCTTTGGACCTCCTCTTTAACACCTAATGCGATTCGTGAAGGATTTAGTAAATTACTAGATGAAAAGGAGACGAAAAGTTTGTACTTCGAAGCCTATACGCGTGCCTGTGCGGACTGGGTGGTGGGTATGAACGGTTCAAGGCTTTATAGTTTGCTGCTGCAAAAAAAGGGCTTTTCCGATGTGTTTTCAGTTGGCCGGGTACAGACCCCGACATTAGCGCTTATTGTAAAAAGAGAACTAGAAATTGAGAATTTTAAGTCCGAGCCATTTTGGGAAGTGATGGCTCAATTTGCAATCAATGGCAAGAAATATAGTGGGAAGTGGCAGAATGATGGCGAGACCAGGGTAAAGACGAAGGAAATGGCAGAAAAAGTGGCCGCCTTTTGTCGCGATAAGCCGGCAGAAGTGGCAGAAGTGCTTTCCGAAAGAAAGGAATTTTTACCACCTTTACTTTATAATTTATCCGCACTACAAGCCGAGGCAAATAGGCGTTATAAATTCCCACCCAAAAAAACGCTGGATGTCCTGCAAAAACTCTATCAAAAAGGGAATGTATCCTATCCCCGCTCCGATTCGCGGCACGTAACGAAAGAAGAGGCCAATACCTTTCCTGATATTCTAAATAAACTCAGTCATATAAACGACTATTCAAGTTTTTTTCCATTACCGATACTTTCAATTGCGGATAATAAACGCTACGTGAATGAAAAAAAGGTAACCGATCACTATGCGATTATCCCAACGGAACAAATCCCAAATGTCGCGAAATTAAGTCCTGATGAACGGCAAATCTATGATTTAATCGTGACAAGTTTAATTGCTGCACATTACAATAAGTCCGTTTCAGAATATACAACTGTTACCACTTTAGTTGATGGCAGGGCAGCCTTTATCTCAAAGGGTAAGGTACAACTAGAAGAGGGCTGGAGAAAGGTTCTGAACCAAAAAGAACGTGAGGATGAACCAGAGCTTCCTTCCTTCACAAAGGGAGAGCAAGGGAAAACAGTGAAAGTTGACATAAAAGAAAGTCAGACGCAGCCGCCTAAGCGATATACCGAAGGGCAACTAATCACATTAATGAAAACAGCCGGCAAGCATATAGATGATAAAGAGCTTGAGAAGGTCTTAACAAGAACGGAAGGTCTTGGTACTGAAGCCACACGGGCTGGTATAATCACAATGCTTAAGGACCGCCTATACATTGAAGTGAAAAAGAATATTGTTTATGCAACCGCAAAAGCCAAAATATTAATTGAAGCGATTGGAACGGAAATCCTTGCTTCACCGGAAATGACTGCAAAATGGGAACAAAAATTGAAGGAAATCTCAGAGGGTTCAGCGGTACCTGGTCATTTTATGGACCAAACAAAAAAGATGGTTGTTCATTTAATCTCTTCTAGCGTTGATAAGTCTGGCAGCTGGTCATTTTCTGATGAAGTTACCGAAAACTTCATTCCCGGAAAACAATATACTAGAAAAAAAACAATGACAAAGCTAGGCCCATGTAAAAAATGTGATGGGGCCATTGTGGATAAAGGCAGCTTTTATGGCTGTAGTAATTATAAAAATAATCAATGCAATTTTACGATTTCCAAACAAATCCTCGGTAAGAATATTACTCAAAAAAATGTGAAACTACTGCTTACAGAGGGGAAAACGGAGTTGATTGAAGGCTTTACCAATAAGGACAAAACCTTTAATGCTAGGCTTTTCCTTGATGAGAAGGAAAAAAGAGTAAAGTTCTTATTTGAAGAAACAGCAGCAAAATAACTACTAGTTGTTTTTAAATAAGTGATAAAGAGCCTTGTCACTCATTTTTATCTATAGTAAACTTTGAATGGAGTAATTTTTTGGAGGTTTCGGGATGCCAACACCTAGTATGGAAGATTATATTGAACAAATCTATATTTTGATTGAAGAAAAAGGATACGCTCGGGTATCAGATATCGCCGAAGCACTGTCTGTCCATCCCTCCTCAGTAACGAAAATGGTGCAAAAACTGGATAAAGATGAGTATTTGGTCTACGAAAAATATAGAGGACTTGTGCTAACAACGAAAGGGAAGAAGATCGGGAAGCGTCTCGTCTTTCGGCATGATTTGTTAGAGCAATTTTTAAAAATTATTGGCGTTAAACAGGAAAATATTTATAATGATGTCGAGGGAATTGAACATCATTTAAGCTGGGATTCCATCGATCGCATTGGTGACCTTGTTCAGTTTTTTGAAGAAGACGAGAACAGAGTAGCGGTTTTGAAAGAAATTCAAAAACAAAATGAACAAGAATGAAAAGAAAAGCGCAAGTGCCCTGGTCACGGCGTATGGCCTCCTCGAAAAAGTTAACGCTTTTTCTTCGTGCGATGCCAATGCTGCCGAAGCTTTCCTTATGGAGCACTCCAACTGAGATAAAGGAAACACGGAGAGCGAAGGACACTAGCCGCTAGGGCACTGAAGCTGGACAATTCTCAAAGTTGAAAATTTTATTCTATTGTATCTTAAAAGAGCACCTAGGGCGACTAGGTGCTCTTTAAAATAAATTCGGATATTGGTCAAAAGATTGGTCAGGTTCCGGCATTAAGGCCATGTTTCCGTCTGTATCAAGGGTGGTCTGTACTCCTTGGATGTGGCCATTTTCCGCTTCGTATAAAGCCTTGCGGTACGAAATAACCCGCCCGCCGGAAGTAACAAAACTAATAATATCTCCGAAATGATTGCGATGGACTGCAGTGATTGTCTCCAATGCCATTCCCCCTTTTTTATTTGTATTATTTCTAAATTGCATAAATAATAAACTAGGAAGATGATCATTGGCATCAAAAAAACATCGGGTGGATCCGATGCTTTTTTTCATACCCAAGTATAAGGGGTTTCTTGGTAGACATAATAATTGAGCCAGTTTGAAAAGAAGAGATGTCCATGGGAACGCCAGCGATTAATGGGGGGCTGGGTTGGGTCGTTGTTAGGAAAATAATTTTCTGGCATATGGATTTCGAGACCCTTTTGTAAGTCTCTTTCATATTCTTGGGCCAGTGAATCAGATTCATATTCCAAATGGCCGGTAATCATCACGTGCTTGCGATCCTGGGAAGCAATCATTAATGCGCCGGCATCTTCCGAGGCTGCCAACAATTTTAAATCGGGGTTTTTCAAAATCGCTTCAATCGATACATCCGTATAGCGAGAATGTGGTGCATAAAAATGGTCGTCAAAACCCCGTAATAAAATATCATTTTGTTCGAAAATCCGGTGGGCGTATATACCGGAACATTTTCGCTTCAACTCGAATTTTCCGATATCATAATGGTAGTAAAGTGCCGCCTGTGCCCCCCAGCAAATATGTAAAGTTGAGATGACATTGTGATCGGCCCAATCCATAATTTCGGTTAATTCGCCCCAATATTTAACTTGATCGAATTCCAATAGTTCCACAGGGGCACCGGTAATGATCATCCCGTCATACTTCTGATTTTTTATTTCCGGAAAGGTTGTATAAAACTGCTCTAAATGCTGTTTACTCGTATGAGTAGATTCATAGGATTTTGTTTTTAAAAAATTGACATTTACCTGTAATGGTGAATTTCCCAATAATCGTAATAGTTGGGTTTCCGCTTTCTCTTTTTCAGGCATTAAATTCAAAATCAGTATATTTAAAGGCCTGATATCCTGGCTGGTTGCCCGTTCATTGTCCATGATGAAAATATTTTCCTGTTCAAGAACCTCTCTCGCAGGTAAAAGTTTTGGAATGTTAATTGGCAAGTGATCCTCCCCCTTTTTTAATCTATTATAAACATTATTATAAATTCAGAAAAGATAATAATTTGTTCATAATTAATAATCGGAATGAAAGCGCTTTTTTGATACAATGTAAAAGTAGGTGAATTATTAATGCTGAATGTGGGGGATTAATGTGGCTATGAAGACATCAGTGAAATCAGACATTGAAATTGCACAAGCGTCAACAATGAAACCAATCGTAGAAATTGCAGAAAAAGTTGGTTTAACGGAGGACGATCTCGAGCTTTACGGGAAA
Source organism: Bacillus sp. MM2020_4 (assembly GCF_011250555.1). Classification (GTDB taxonomy): domain Bacteria; phylum Bacillota; class Bacilli; order Bacillales; family Cytobacillaceae; genus Neobacillus. Next base: position 44,570 of record NZ_JAANMZ010000005.1, read on the forward strand.
TTCAAAGCGAAAATTTCCACGGAAGCACTTAGTAAAATGAAGACAAAGGAAAGTGGGAAAGTAATTCTTGTTACCTCGATTAATCCTACGCCTGCGGGTGAAGGAAAATCAACGGTTACTGTTGGACTGGCGGATGCCTTAAATCATATCGGCAAAAAAGCAATGATTGCGATGCGTGAACCTTCGTTAGGTCCGACAATGGGGATTAAAGGAGGAGCAACCGGCGGCGGCTATTCACAAGTATTGCCAATGGAGGACATAAACCTTCACTTCACTGGAGACCTTCATGCGATTACGACTGCAAACAATGCCCTTGCTGCCTTAATTGATAATCATCTCCAGCAGGGGAATGAACTGCACATTGACCAGCGCCGTATCGTCTGGAAACGGGCTGTCGATTTAAATGATCGTGCCTTAAGAAAGGTGATAATAGGTCTTGGAGGCCCGCTTCAAGGTGTCCCAAGAGAAGACGGCTTTGATATTACGGTCGCATCGGAAATCATGGCTGTATTATGTTTAGCAACTGATTTAAAAGATTTAAAATTGCGACTGGCGCGGATGGTCGTAGCCTATAATGTGAATAAGGAACCTGTTACAGTAGGCGATCTTGGGGTTGAAGGAGCCTTGACATTATTATTAAAAGAGGCAGTTAAACCAAATCTTGTCCAAACAATTGAACATACCCCGGCACTCATTCATGGTGGACCATTTGCTAATATTGCTCATGGCTGCAACAGTGTGATTGCCACTACGGCAGCAGCTAAATTAGCTGACTATGTCATCACCGAAGGAGGCTTTGGGGCGGATTTGGGGGCTGAAAAGTTTTTACATATAAAAGCGAGAAGTGCTGGGATTAAACCGGAGGCAGTCATCGTCGTTGCAACCATACGAGCCTTGAAAATGCATGGAGGTGTTCCGAAAACAGAGTTAGCCAAAGAAAACATTCCTTCACTTACACTAGGATTTGCTAATCTTCAAAAGCATATTGAAACAGTTAGAAGCTTTGGCCTGCCAGTTGTCGTTGCCATCAATAAATTTATCAGTGATACCGATTTAGAAGTGCAGACATTATTAGAGTGGTGTCACAGAGAGAATGTGGTTGTTGCCTTAACGGAAGTTTGGGAAAAAGGCGGTTTAGGCGGCATTGAGCTTGCAAATAAGCTTTTGGAAGTAATCAATAAGGAAGAAAATAATTTCCATCCGTTGTATGACTTATCTGATTCACTTGAACAAAAGATTCAAACGATTGTGCAGAAGGTATATGGCGGGAAGGATGTCGAGTTTTCACCAAAGGCTAAAAAACAATTAATTGAGTTTGAAAAGTTTGGCTGGTCTAATTTGGCTATTTGTATGGCGAAATCCCAGTATTCCTTATCGGATGATCCAACAAAGCTCGGCAGACCCACGGATTTCACCGTGACAATAAGGGAATTTAAACCATCGATTGGGGCTGGTTTTATTGTTGCTTTAACAGGCGAAGTCATGACCATGCCGGGACTTCCTAAAAAACCTGCTGCCTTAAATATGGATGTGGATGAAAACGGAAATGCTGTAGGACTTTTCTAAAGGAGTAGAGGTACAGATGTTTGATCCAACAGCCTTCGATAATATGAAGGTGGTTATCGAAGGGGCGCTTTATGATAAGGACATAGGCGGCGAAATCGTTATCACAGATCGTAATGATGTTATCAATATGGCTAAAATGTCCCGTCAGTTTGATGTGTCTTTTCAATTACCTAATCGTCCTGTCATGGCAAAATTTGAAATGGAATCAAGACTTGCTAATTTGGCTGCGGAACTTCTGCCATTTGGATTACAAGAGCAACATGCCGGTTGTTTTGTGGGGCTCGAGTTTTCACTGGAACGCGTCCAGGAGATTGATTATCAAACCATAAAAGGGGTTCTCCAGGATACATGGGGGACAGATAGAAAAATTTCTTTTTCAGTCATTCAACATCCATTAGAAATGAAAAAGACAAAATCTATCATTATGAAAGTGGAATTTGACCGATTAATTACAGAAGATCAATTAGATGACTTGGATGAAATGGTCAATTTCATGAAGATAAGCTTAGAACAGTTATACCTGCATATTTTTGTGCAAATGGAGTAAAGCCAGCTTTTATTAGCTGGTTTTATTTCTGCATGATTTAATATTTACAATATTTAAAATAAGGGGTACGATGATAGTGACTAGATATTGAGACCACATACTAAAGAGGGGGAGATGTCAGTGATTAAAACAGCCTGGGTTACCGATAGTACAGCATTTTTAGATGATGAACTTAAGAATCATCCTGATTTATATACGATTCCCTTAACGGTTTTGCTTGATGATGTGGAGTTTTCTGATGGGATTGACTTAACACCAAACCAGTTATTTGAGCGATTAAAACAATTAAAAAATCCACCTTTGACTTCACAGCCCTCTGTTGGCGCATTTCAAACATTATTTGAAAGACTTGCGAAAGATTACGACCAAATTATCACTGTTCTCATTTCAGGGAAACTAAGCGGTACGGTATCTTCAAGTATGCAGGCAGCAAAGCTCGTCGACATTCCTGTCATAACTTTTGATTCGCAAATTCTTACCTATCCGATGTCGGCATTACTGAAAAAGGGAATGGAGTTACTAGCCATGGGCCATGGTGTTGAATGGATAATAGAAGAGCTGGAACAAATAAGGGATACGAATGAAACCTATGTTTTGGTTGGCAGTTTGGAGCAGCTCCACCGCGGCGGCAGGATGTCCGGGCTGCAATTTTTCCTTGGCAGTATGTTAAACGTGAAACCGATCATTTCAATTGTTGCGGGAGCACTAGAGGTAAAGGAAAAGGTTAGAGGGGAGAAAAAGGCCAAAGAAAAAATACTCGATTACTTCCGTATAGCCTATGAAAAATATCAGTTTAAAGAAGTGTATATCTTGTATGGGTTGCATGAAGAACATGCGGAGGATTGGCAAGTGGAACTGAAGGAACAATTCCCGCTAGTTCGAATCATCTGTTGTCCACTAGGAGCGGTAATCGGTGTGCACGCCGGTGAGAACACTCTTGGGATCAGCTGGTTTAATGGATTTAGCTAATATACGATAGTAGATTCCGCGGAATTCAATGATGATTCCGCGGATTTGCTATTTTATGATAAAATAGCAAGGATGAGAGCAGGTGTTTACAATTGAAAAATGAATTAATAGTAACTACAGAAAAATTTGTCCGAAGCGAATTAGGGGAGGATGCAACCGGTCATGATTGGTATCATGTCGACCGTGTCCGCAGAAATGCTCTACATATTTGTAAAAAAGAAATGACGGGAGACCCGTTTATAATTGAAATAGCAGCCCTTCTTCATGATATTCCGGATGAAAAATTAAACGAAAGTGTTGCAGCAGGGCGGGCGAAATTATCTTCGTATTTCCAGACAATTGCCCTCCCGGAAAAGGACAGGAACCATATTACAGAAATTATCGAATCGATTTCATATAAAGGCGGCAGAAGAACGGCGCTTCTATCGGTGGAAGCAAAAATTGTCCAGGATGCTGACCGACTAGATGCGATAGGGGCGATTGGCATTGCCAGGGCATTTGCCTATGGCGGTAAAAAAGGACAGCCGATCTATGATCCTTTCATCGCTGTCAGAGAAGAAATGACAGTAGAAGAATATCGCAAAGGAAAGTCAACCAGCATTCATCATTTCTATGAAAAACTGTTGAAATTAAAGGACCTAATGAACACAAAAACTGCAAAAAAACTGGCAGTGAGCCGGCAACAGATGATGGCTGAATTTTTAGAACAATTTTATCAAGAATGGGATGGACAGGACTTATGAAAATGATCTCGGTGGAAAATGTGTCAAAAACATATGGGGAGAAACAGCTTTTTAATGAAATTTCCTTTACGATTAGTGAAAAAGAGCGTGTAGGCTTAATTGGAATCAATGGGACTGGTAAATCTTCTTTATTAAAAATTATTGCCGGCCAGGATGCGCCGGACGAAGGAAAAATCATCACCGGTAAAGATTATTCGATTTCATTTTTAGATCAAAGACCAGAGTTAGATGAAGATAAGACTGTATTAGAACAAGTTTTTCATGGGGAAGCGCCCATATTAAAATTAATGCGTCATTACGAAAAGACATTACTAAACCTAAATGAGTCTCCTAACGATGTGAAGATTCAAGAGGAACTTTTTCAATTGCAAAAACAAATGGATGCATTAAATGCCTGGAATGCCAGTACGAATGCCAAGACTATTTTAATGAAATTAGGGATTGAGGATTTCTCCAAAAAAATTGGTGAGCTCTCAGGGGGGCAAAAAAAGCGGGTGGCACTTGCACAAGTATTAATAGCCGAGCCGGATTTACTCATCTTAGACGAACCGACGAACCATCTCGATTTTGATTCAGTCAAGTGGCTCGAAGACTTTTTAAGTAAATATAAAGGCTCCATTTTGCTTGTTACCCATGACCGCTACTTTTTAGACCGGGTAGCCAACCGTATGTTTGAATTGGACAGCGGCAATCTTTATAGTTACAAAGGAAACTATGCGGACTTTTTAGAAGCAAAGGCAATTCGTGAGGAAAATGAAGCGGCCACATTCGAAAAAAGAAAAAACCTTTTCCGCAAGGAGCTAGAGTGGATGCGGCGCGGTGCACAGGCTAGAAGCACGAAACAAAAGGCGCGAATCCAGCGCTTTGAAGAGTTGGATGACAAGATTGCAGGCGGGAAGTCATCCGGAGAAAAATTGGATATTTCATTAAATGGCAGCAGGCTCGGGAAACAGGTTTTTGAATTGAAAGATGCTTCTAAGCGCTATGAGGAAAAAGTCATTCTACATCATTTTGATTTACTAGTTAAGCCAGGGGACAGGATTGGGATTATTGGCAGGAATGGTGCCGGAAAGTCAACATTATTAAATATCCTTGCAAAGAAAATTCCGCTTGATGAAGGCGAATTCGTTATGGGACAAACCGTTAAAATTGCTTATTATACGCAGGAAAGCGAAGATATGGATGAGAATAAGCGAATGATAGAATATATTAAGGAAACCGCTGAGATTGTTGAAACCTCGGATGGTAAGACCATTTCCGCAGCGCAAATGCTTGAGCGTTTTCTTTTCCCTCCGTTTACACATGGGACGCCCATTCGCAAACTTTCGGGAGGAGAAAAGCGACGTCTTTACTTGTTAAAACTGTTAATGTCTGCACCAAATGTCCTCTTATTGGATGAACCGACAAATGACCTTGATACCCAAACATTGACGGTACTAGAGGACTATCTGGAAGAATTCCCGGGGGTAGTTATCACCGTTTCGCATGACCGTTATTTCCTTGATAAAGTGGCCGAACAGCTGTTGATTTTACGTGGAGAAGGTATAATCGATCCTTTTTATGGGAATTACAGCGAACACCTTGAAAAAGAAATAGCCATAGCGGCGCAAAAGCCTGTCACAAAACCTACTTCCTCTTACAAAGCTCCCGAAAAGGAAAAGAAGAAAAAGCTGAGCTTTAAAGAGCAAAAGGAATGGGAAGAGATTGACGATGTAATTGCAGCGACGGAGGCCAGCCTTGAAGCGGTATCGGAAGAACTAGGAAGAGTTGGCAGTGATTTTACAAAGGCGCAGGAATTAATGAAACAAGAAACAGCCTTGAACGAAAGGCTCGAACAATTAATCGAGCGTTGGTCATATCTTGCGGAGATTGCTGATTAAAGACTTAGTAAAGCATATCAAATGAAGGTACCTTTACCAATATGATAAACTTGTAAAAGAAAACATAAGAATAAGGTGATTATGGTGATAATTAAGGCAATAGAACCAACGCCAAGTCCGAATACCATGAAAATAAATTTAGATCAAGAGCTGCCAATGGGGAAAAGTCATAATTATAAGAAAGAAACAGCTGTGGATGCCCCTGCAATTATACAGTCTATTTTACAAATTGATGGAATAAAAGGGGTATACCATGTAGCAGATTTTCTGGCTGTGGAAAGGAATGCAAAATATGACTGGAAGGACCTATTGCCCCAGGTTCGTAAGGCATTTGGAGAAAAAGTGGATGAAGCTGCTTCATCTAAAATGGTGGATGAACATTTTGGTGAGATAAAGGTAGAAATCCAAATGTTTAAGGAAATTCCCCTACAAGTGAAACTGACAGATAGCTCAACGGAACGCAGATTTGGCATGCCGGAATACTTTTTAAAGGCAAGGGAGCGTGCACAGCTTCCCGAAGACAACTATATTTTATTAAGAAAATGGCAAAATCAAGGTGTCCGCTATGGTGAGTTTGAACAAATTGGCCAAGAGGTTGTCGAGGAATTAATTGCAGCCTATCCAAGTGAACGTCTAGAGGCACTTGTAACAAAAGCGCAAACGAGCGATTCAGCTTCTGCTCCAAAACCGAAAAGAGTTCGTAAAAAAGTAACGAGCGCCGATCTCGAAAATCAAGACTGGCAGATTCGCTACCAGCTGCTCGAGCAAATGGAGGATCCTGAGCTTGAAGATTTACCTGCTCTTGAAAAAGCATTATCAGATGTGAAGCCATCCATTCGCAGACTGGCTACAGTCTATTTGGGTATGATCAAAGAACAGGAAGTATTGCCCCTGTTATATCGAGCATTGAAGGATAAAACCGTAACTGTGAGGAGAACCGCGGGCGATTGCTTATCCGATTTAGGTTTTCCGGAAGCAGCCCTCGAAATGACAAAGGCATTGCAGGATTCCAGCAAATTGGTACGCTGGCGGGCAGCCATGTTTTTATACGAGGTAGGAGATCAGGCGTCCTTACCAGCATTAAAAGCGGCGGAAAATGATCCTGAATTTGAAGTGAGCATGCAAATCAAAATGGCGATTGAAAGAATTGAAGGCGGCGAGGAAGCAAAGGGTTCTGTCTGGAAACAAATGACCGAAGTAAGAAAATTAGACAAGTAATTTTGTCATTACCCAATCGTATTGTATTCTAAAAAAGAGAAATGGAGTGATCTTACATGTCAAATGCCTATGAAGAATATATGAAACAAATGGTGCTGCCGATGCGTGAAGAGCTAACAAAGGCAGGATTTGAGGAGCTGGCAACAGCAGAAGAAGTAGAGAATTTTATGGATCAGACAAACGGAACAGCACTTGTAGTTGTGAATTCTGTTTGCGGTTGTGCCGCTGGATTGGCACGCCCCGCTGCGACACAAGCAGTGTTAAATAGTGAGAAAAAGCCGGAACGTTTAGTAACTGTTTTCGCCGGCCAGGATAAAGAAGCGACTGCGAAAATGCGCGAGTATTTTGATGGAATTGAACCTTCATCGCCATCGATGGCACTAGTAAAGGATAAAAAGGTCGTCCATTTTATTCCCCGCCACGATATCGAGGGAATGCCAATGGAAGCAGTTATGCAAAATTTAATGAGAGCATTTGAAGCTCATTGCGAATGAGGATGTCATCTGACGTCCTTTTTTTTTGAGATTTTTTTGCATAGAACCTTGTAGTAGTGAATGAAATATTTTGAAAATAGTTCAAACTGATTTTTCCATTTTTTCAAAAAAAGAAGTATAATATTTTGTAAGAAACATTAAATTGTATCTTTCGCTAGAAAAAGGTGTGATGTTGTGATGAATAAGTGGCTTCGGAAACCACTGTTTGTATTGATTTCCATTTTAACCTTCGGCTTAGTTACACCAACACAATTAATGAACTCAGTAAACGCCGAGAATCTTCAGGATCGGGATGTCTTTGAGGCTCCGGCGGTGGAAAATAGTTTCACGCAAAAGAATCGATTTTTCGAAGAATCAGAGTTTAACAGAGAAGCGTTTATGGAAGAACTAATAAAGCAGGCTGAAATTCAATCCTATCAAAAGTTCGGTACACGTATTAAGCCTATGATTGAAAATGAATTCCGTGAAATAATCCTGCCAAATATCGAAGAGGCACTGGTTGAAACAGCATCTCAATTTCCGGAAGAGGATTTGAAAAATCTAACAATTACAGAGCAACCGAGTGCGGGACTCTCTGAGAAAATTTTTAATATTAAAAATAGCGAAGAAGGAAAAGATATATTACGTTTCCATGTTAGAAGAGATAATCCGCCAAAAGAAGGATATTGGTTTAATTTTCATTACCATACCTACCATGATGATTTCCAAAGTCACCATGATCTGGGAACCATTTATTGGGCTAAAAATACACCGCCTAAATGGATGAGTTAGTTTTGTGTTCGTGAATGGGCGAGGAAATATTTAATTATAATAAAATGAAACCTTTTTAAGAGAAGCTCGTAAATAAACTATTACCAAAAATGGAGGAATGAAAAAATGGCAGTAAGTTTATCAAAAGGACAAAAAGTAGATTTAACAAAAACAAATCCAGGACTTACGAGTGTTGTGGTTGGACTTGGCTGGGACACGAATAAATATGATGGAGGAAACGATTTTGACTTAGATTCATCCGTATTCCTTTTAGGCGAAAGCGGAAAAGTTTCGAGCGAAGCGGATTTTATTTTTTACAATAATCCACAAGGAGCAGGCGGCGCTGTAGTACATACCGGAGACAATCGCACGGGAGCAGGTGACGGTGATGACGAACAAGTAAAAATTAATCTTACTGCGATTCCAGCAAACGTTCAGCGTATTGCATTTACGATTACAATCCATGAGGCTGACACTAGAAATCAGAACTTTGGACAAGTCAGCAATGCATATGCTCGTATTTTTAACGATGCTACAGGTGAAGAGCTTATTCGTTATGACCTGGGAGAAGACTTCTCGATTGAAACAGCAATTGTTGTTGGTGAACTATATCGCCATAATGGTGAATGGAAATTTAGTGCAATCGGCAGCGGTTACCAAGGTGGATTAGCTGCATTAGCAACAGACTTTGGTTTATCGATTGCTTAATAAGTAGAAAAGGAAAGACCTGGCCAAAAGGGTCTTTTTAAAAAAATGGAGGAATACACTTAATGTCGGTTTTACAACATATTTTAGACACCTATGCCCAATTCTTTAACTGGGAAATGTGGGGCGAAGTGTTAACTAATCCGGTCAGCTGGGGTCTGATTGGCACCTTAGTCATACTGGAAGGTCTTCTTTCTGCCGATAATGCGCTGGTCTTAGCGGTCATGGTTAAACATTTGCCATCAGAAAGGCGGAAGAAAGCCCTTTTCTACGGCCTGTTGGGCGCCTATATTTTCCGCTTTATTGCGATTGGGATTGGTGTTTTACTCATCAAACTTTGGTGGGTGAAAATATTGGGGGCAGGGTACCTCGCTTGGTTGTCCATCAAGTATTTCATAGATAAGAAAAAAGCAGCTGAGAATGATGAGGATGATGAAGCGGAGGGCATGAACCAAACCGGATTGCTGATTCGCTTATTTGGAACCTTCTGGGGTACAGTGGCAGCTGTTGAATTAATGGATATTGCCTTCTCTGTTGATAGTGTTCTTGCAGCATTTGGTGTAAGTGAACAGGTTTGGGTATTATTAATTGGTGGTATGCTTGGTGTGCTGATGATGCGTGGTATTGCAGGTGTATTCTTAACATTGATAGACCGCGTGCCTGAGCTGGAGACAACAGCCTATATTTTAATCCTTATTATCGCTTTGAAAATGCTTCTTGCCGTAGTAGGAATTGATATGGGGCATGTGATATTCTTTATCATTCTATTAGTAACCTTCGCAGCTACTTTTGTTGTTCACTTTATGAATAAGAAAAAGGAAGGCAGTAAGGAAACCAATTAATCATGTTTAAAAATGAGGAGCTGACGAGAGTCCGTCTCCTCTATTTTTTACCTTTCGAAGAGGAGAAAAGGTTATGGAGTTTTTTACCTATTTATACGAGGACGAAATTGAACAATTTTTTTATCGAAGGCCACAAGTCTTCAATAAATATTCCGATCGTGAGTTGTTGTCATATGGTTTAGGGGCGACACTCTATATGCCTGCCACACGCCCAAATATTCATCAGGAAATCCTCTCAAAGAAGCACGAAGGTCTAACCTCACTTGTGATAGACCTTGAAGATGCGGTTGGCGACAATGAAGTTATTAAAGCTGAAGAACTCCTTACCAGGGAAATGTTACAGTTAAAGCTTGAGTTAAATAAGGGATTTTTAACCTTTGGGGATTTGCCGCTCATGTTTATCCGCATTCGAAGTCTGGAACAGTTAATACGAGTAACTGAACGATTGGGTCAAGCGACAAACCTGTTGACGGGGGTCGTGCTGCCAAAATTTAGTGCTGAAAATGGTAAAGAATTACTAGAAACGGTTCGTCGGATTCACACGGACGAGCATCCGTTTTATGCCATGCCGATTTTGGAAACAGCGGGTGTAATCCAGAAAGAGACGAGAATAGAAGAATTAATGAGGAGCAAGCACCTTCTCGATCAATATAAGGAACATATTCTAAATGTACGGATTGGGGCAACCGATTTTTGCGGCTTGTATGGGATTCGCCGGAGTGCCGATACCACCGTATATGAAATTGCTGTTTTAAGAGATTGCATTTCTGATATTATCAATGTCTTTCAACGGTATGATAGTCCATATGTCGTTTCGGGCCCTGTTTGGGAGTATTTTTCTACAAAAAATAGGATGTTAAAGCCACAACTCCGCCAAACTCCATTTCGCGAACGGTATGGGGCTGATGGACTTAAATGGAGAGCGAAATTAATTGATGAAAATATGGATGGATTCATCCGTGAGATTCTTATGGATATTGCCAATGGAATAACGGGCAAAACGATTATCCATCCTTCGCATATAAAAATTGTTCAGGCACTTAATATCGTTTCGTATGAGGAATACATAGATGCCAGCACTATTGTCCAAGCAGCTACTGGAGAGATCGGGGTTATGAAGAGTATGTTTGCCAATAAAATGAACGAAATTAAGCCTCACTATTATTGGGCAAAAAAAATATTACTAAAATCGCAGCTTTACGGGGTGTTACATGAAGACTATACAAACATTGACCTTATCAAAAAAGAAGTATACGTTTAATATCCTTGATTCCATAGAAACCGAAATAGAGGTAATGGAAAATCCCTATGATCTTCCCATCGAGGAACTATTTACGATGGCAGCCAGGATTAATAAAAAGCGCTCGTTTTTGTTTGTGAGTAAAGTATTAGGGAAGCATTTACCGATTAATCCTACTAAAGGGCTGTTAACAGCTGCTCTTTTAGCAGCTAGATATGAAGAATCGGTGATGGGATTAGCATGTATGGAAACGGAAAGATTGTTGTCCGCCTTTTTGGAGGGTGAATCTATTTCCGCCCATGCCTTCATTCCGGCTGCCATTAATCCTGTTGTGATAGGTTTTGCCGAAACAGCAACAGCATTAGGTCATGCTTTTTTTGATTGTTTTCAAGCGGCTGAATATTTCCACACGACAAGGGAAGAACTCATGGATAAAATACCGGAAATAACCTTTGAAGAAGAGCATTCCCATGCGACATCGCACCGCTGTTATATTCCATTAGAAATGATTCAAAATGAGCGGGAAATCATCCTTGTCGATGATGAAATGACGACGGGAAAAACAGCGTTAAATATCATTCAATCTATTCATGCTAAATTTCCTAGGCGGAAATATACGGTAGTAAGTATTTTGGATTGGCGTTCACATGAACATAAACAAAACTTCTCGAAGTTGGAAGAGAAATTTGGAATAAAAATACATGTTGTCAGCCTGCTATCTGGTAATGTAAAGGTGAAGCAACGAAAAGAAATCATCAAGAGACTTGAAGATAACGAATCAAGCAATATTTATCCACCGTCAGTAGCTTTACTGCATCTTTCCTCCTTTTTTAGTGGCAGCGGCATTTTGTCCGAAAATCTAGTAACGAAGGCAGTATTTATCGAAGAGACTGGACGGTTTGGCTTAAAGAGTGTTGGGAATCCTTCACTGCACAAAAGGGTTTCTGCTGCCGCTGAGTTCTTAAGGCAAAAAAGATCGGGTGAAAAAACCCTTTGTCTTGGCACTGGGGAGTTAATGTACCTGCCAATGAAAATAGCTTCGGAAATGGGCGATGGTGTTTATTTTCATTCAACCACACGGAGCCCAATCTATATTGAAAACAAAGAAGGCTACGGAGCGCGATTTGGGGTGAACTTTCCTAATCCCGAGGATCAAGACATTTCACATTTTGTTTATAATATTCCACCAGGTTATTACGATGAATTATTCATCTTTTTTGAAAGAGAAGTAGAGTATGAGAATCTACTGGCAATGCTGAATGAACTGGGGAAGGTAGAAATTAAATCAATTAAGATCGTCTTTTTTTCGAAAATCAGAGGTGAATACCATGCAAAAAGCAATGAACAAACCAGCCAAGATAGGGACCTATCTTGATGAAGATGTACAATTTTTATTAAAGGATTTAAGTGATATTAAGCTTGAGGATTCCGCTATGAATCGGGAATCGAAGATCCAATCAGGAGGACATTATAGCGAATCCTTGCCAATCGAGTACCAGCCGCCAAAGGATTATGTGGATTTATTCTGGAAAACCCTTCACGAATACAAACAAAAAGTGGCCTTATGTGTGGGGATTGTCGCCGAACAAATTTATCAAGTGAAAGGGGATAACGCTATCCTTGTTTCTCTTGCACGGGCCGGTACACCAGTCGGGATTCTAATCAAAAGATATATTAAACTGCGCTATGGTGTTTCCTTAGCGCACTATAGTATTTCAATCATTCGTGATCGCGGAATAGACGAAAACGCGATTCAATATATTCATCGTGAGCACCCTAAAGGAAAGATTCAATTTATTGATGGCTGGACAGGCAAAGGTGCGATCTCGATTGAATTAAAAAAGGCCTGTCAGGACTTTGAACAAAAACATGGCATTTCCCTTGATGATACACTTGCTGTAATTGCGGACCCTGGTTACTGTACCACTCTTTTTGGGACAAGGGAAGACTTTTTAATCCCAAGTGCTTGTTTAAATTCAACTGTTTCCGGGCTCGTAAGCCGGACGGTTTTAAATGAACATTACATCGGTAAGGATGATTTTCATGGGGCAAAATATTACCGGGATTTACTTACTGAGGATGTTTCGAATGAGTTTATTGATGTCATTACAGGTGAATTTCCAACAATTATGAATGAGGCAGCGGCAACTTTGTTTGAAAAACTTCAGGATGATATTGAAACAGGGTTCTTGGGGATGGCAGATGTGATGAAAATTCAAGCGGAGTTTGCTATTGACAGCACCCATTATATTAAACCTGGTGTGGGCGAAACCACGAGAGTTCTTCTCCGCAGGGTTCCATGGAAGATATTAATGAGGGATCCCTCGAGTCCGTTTGTTAAACATATCCTCATGTTAGCTGAAGAAAAAGGAGTTGAAGTCGTGCCATATCCTGATTTGAACTATTTATGCTGCGGCTTGATTAAATCGGTAAAGGGGATGCAAAAATGATTTTTGCATCCGATCTTGACCGCACCTTGATGTACTCTATGCGAGCAATTGAAGAACTTGGGGAACCAAAAGAGTCTATTCTTAAACCTGTTGAACAAAAGGATGGCAAATGGGTGGGCTATATGACAGCACCCGCCTTTTTGGCATTAAAGAAGCTATCCTCTCATAGTTTGTTTGTACCGGTGACTACAAGGACAACGGTGCAATTTAACCGCTTTGTCATCCTAGCGGAGGAGATCCCGATTAAATATGCGATTACAACCAACGGCGCTACTATTCTCTATCAAGGGGTGCCGATGGAGGAGTGGTCAAACCATATTTATAGCAAGATACACTCGGAGTCGGTTTCGCAAACCGAGTTGCTTTCAATTTTGCACCGGGAAGGTTTCTATTTTGATGGGGAAAAGAAGCAGGCAGAGAATCTATTTTTCTATTACATATTAAATTGCCTCCCGACTGCCTCCGACAAAGAATTGCTTCATAATTTAGCTTTCAGATATGGTTGGAGGATTTCCTTGCAAGGGAGAAAGCTATATTTTATACCGAAAGCGATTAGTAAAGGAAGTGCACTTGAATATATATGTAACCGTGAAGGGATGAAAACAATTGCGGGCGCAGGGGACTCCATCCTCGATTGGGACTTCCTAAAGAACTGCCAACATCGATTCATTCCAAACCACGGAGAACTTGTAAATGAACTTGCCAATATGTCAATATTGTCAAAGGTGACAGGCACCATTAACCATATTCTTACAGAAAACCATGGGATACTTGCAGGAGAAGAGATCCTCCAAGGGTTTCTGAAACTGTTATCACATGAAACTAACTTTTGTTCATAATGCGACTAAATAGAAAATAGTAGAGGCTTATGAATAGGCTATAGGCAGCAATGAAAAATAGAATGGACAGGGCAAATGAATGGATTGCAGGGGAAAGAAGCAATGTGAAGATGAGGCTGAACACAAATAAATCCAGATAGACAAAGAGGTCCAGAACCATTACTTCCATAAGAGTATCCAATTCTTCCTGAACGTGTTCCATCCTCGGCCGCTTATATAAAAATCTCATTTGGGTCACCTACTTTAGTATCGTACTCATAAGTATGTAGGGACAAGAAGAAAGGTGAAAAATGGCGTCCAGGCTAAAATGTTGAAACATTTTTTCATGACTTGCGTATAAACAAATGAACCATTTAATTAACTGTGTTATGATGATAAAGAAACCTTACATAATTTTCTAATAGAAAAGTGGAAGCGTCTTGTTCAGGCGCTGGAGCTAGACATTTTTCGAGTAAAAAAGCTTTCGCTAATAGAGGGAAGGGATTATGAATGTATCTACCATTAAATCAGTTGAACGTCCGTCCTGTAGGTGCCCTCACATATGAAAATTGGTATGGCATGCTGAAAAAAACGCTGCCGGAACGGCCAAATTATTCAGTGGAAAATGGAGTAATTCAAATTCGTCAAATACTTGGAAAGTTTTTCGGTGTACCAATTGACATAGATGATTATTATAATCAGTTATTTGATTACGTCCATAATCAGGAATGGGGCCTACGGCTGCTAAGTGAAGAATCACTTGATAAAACGATAAATAATGCTCATTTCCAAGCCATTCAGCGTGTGATCAATATTAATAATGAACAGAAACTGTCAATCAACCGGTTCACGGCATTTCTCGATGGGGAGCAGCTACTTTTGAAATCAAGCGTGCCAGTGATCCATCGAAAACTCAGAGAAGCGATGATTGCCACGCTTGAGTTGTATTCGAAACTTGAACCTACAGGTTTAAAGAGCCATGAGCTAAGACGGGTTCTTGTAGATCTTGTTAAGTGGTCCATCAACCATTTACAGCCAGAACTGGAGCATGCTGATCCGCAAAAAGCAATGCCAAAATTCCTCTGGTATGGTGATTTTAAAAAAAGCCATCAATATTTTGTATATTATTTAATCAAGATAGGTTGTGACATTGTTATTTTTCACCCAGAGGGCAGGGATATGTTAGCGGATATGATGGATGAGCAGGTTTTCACCCATCAATTTCAGAATAAACAGCCGCCAGAGCCGTTTCCAAAGGAAAAGCGGAGCCGGAAGACAACGGTTGCCTATCGGGCTTCAAAAGAGATTGAGACGATATTAAACCAGGAGGGCTCCGGCCTTTATAAACCATGGCAATTAAGGGACTACACCCCGTCATCGTTTACCTTGAGAACAACTTACGACGAGCTTTTTATTCTTAGTAAAGAAATGGCGATGATTCGCCCGGATTTTGTTGCCCAGAACGGACAAGTTAATATCCCCTCCATTTTTGCTAAGGTACAAGGCGTGAGTAAAAATCGTAAAGAATACTGGGATCGGCTGCAATCACTTAGTCAATTAGAAAATAGCTTACTGATTCGAAATCTTCCAATTACGATTCCAAGCCACAGTGATTTTCGCTTTCATTACCGAAACGCACTAGGCAAGGACGGCTCAATCGTTCCTGAAAAAATCATGCAGGCACACTATTGGCCATATTCATTTTTAGCAACGGGCCTACAAAAAGGAATTGCAAAAGCCGTAGGGAGAATCTGTGATAAACCGGGATTAAAGCCTTTGCCGAATGAAAGTCAAGATGATGTGAAAATGTTTTTATTTACACAGGCTATGTTTATGCCCAAAAACATCATTCAATTGTTGGAACGGTTTGATTATTCTCAGCATGTCCCGAAATTAATCATTTACAATAATGAGGCAACTGGTCCGCTATCCAGGTCGGATGCGGCACTGCTGCTGCTTCTTAATCAATTTGGAATTGATATTATCTTATATAATCCGCCAGGACATAATGATATCGAAAATTATCTTGATGAACGCATATTTGATAAACATTGGCTTGATGACGTGGTCTTTGATCTGGAATTCAAAGAGCCATCACTTTTCAGAAAAGGGCTTTTTCAAGGTATCTTAAAAAATTTAAGGGGAGATTAACCAGTGAATCTATCGCCAAATCCATCTAGCGGTTTAACACCTGCGAATGCCGAGGATGTACTTTCAGAAACAAAGGTATCTGATATTAAACTGGCACTTCGCAAAGAACCAGAAATTCAGAACTTAGCCCGCACCATCGATGAACGCGACCAAATTCAAATATTGGAGTTTGGGAAAGAACCGGCCGTGCAAATATCTCGATTTTCTGATCAAATATTAAGCAATATGCGGACAACGAAAGTAGAAGATTCAGGTGAACTGTTGAAACATCTTGGCCGTATCATGGATAAATTTGATGCCAAGGACTTCCAAAAAACTTCAAGCGGCCTGTTTGGTAAGCTCTTTAAAAAGGGTGAGAAAATGGTTGAAAAACTATTTGGGAAGTACCAGACAATGGGTTCCGAAATTGATAAGGTATATGTAGAGATTTCGAAATATCAGCATGAGATGGTTGATTCAACAAATATGCTTGAGCAAATGTATGAGCAAAACTATCAATACTATTTAACCTTAGAAAAGTATATTGTTGCCGGAGAATTAAAGGTGGAGGAGCTAAAGAATCACCAGCTTCCACAACTTGAAGCCCGCGTCGCTTCCGGTGATCAGCTTGCGTCTATGCAGCTGGACTCATTGAAAAATGCGATTGATTTGCTTGAGCAGCGAATTTACGATTTAGAAATGGCGAAAATGGTTTCTTTGCAGACAGCCCCGCAAATCCGTTTATTGCAAAGAGGGAATACAAAGCTAATCGGAAAAATTAATTCTGCCTTTGTTACGACGATACCTATATTTAAAAATGGCTTGATTCAAGCCGTTGCAGCGAAAAGACAAAAACTTGTAGCTGATTCGATGAGTGAGCTTGACCGCAGGACGAATGAAATGCTGCTTAAAAATGCGCAAAACATTTCCCAGCAAAGCACCGATATCGCGAGGCTTGCCGGCGGTCCGAGCATTAAAATCGAGACGATTGAAGAATCTTGGAATATTATCATCAAAGGAATGCAGGAAACGCAAGCGATTGAAGAAGAGAATAGACGGATGCGTATCGAAGGTACAAAACGTTTAGAGCAATTGCAAGACAACTTTAAAAAATTAAAACAGTCATAGTTTTTATTGTGAACTTAAAAATAATAAATTGGAGTGATGGACATGGCTATTAATTTACAAAAAGGTCAACGTGTTGATTTAACGAAGGGCAATCCAGGGCTTTCCAAAATCTTGGTAGGATTAGGCTGGGATCCCGTACAAAGCGGAGGTGGCGGCGGCTTGTTCGGCGGGTTATTCGGCGGCGGAGGTGCTGCTAATGTCGACTGTGATGCTTCCGTGATTATGTTAGGTGCGAATGATAAGTTGCAAAATAATAAAGATGTTGTTTATTTTGGAAACTTAAAAAGCAATGACGGCAGCGTTCAGCACTCAGGTGATAACTTGACTGGTGACGGGGATGGCGATGACGAGCAAATTATGGTCGATCTAAACAGAGTACCGTCCCATATCCAAAAGCTTGTTTTCGTTGTAAATATTTATGATTGTGTAAAACGGAAACAACATTTTGGCATGATCAAAAATGCATTTATAAGAATCGTCAATCCAAGTAACAATCAAGAGCTCATTCACTACAATCTAACCGATAATTATAGCGGGCTAACTTGTCTCGTAACAGGTGAACTTTATCGGCATGGGAATGAGTGGAAGTTTGCGGCAGTAGGCAGCGCTACAAATGCAGCAAGTCTTAGTGAAGTTGTTCGTTCCTTCAGTTAATTGGAAAAATGTACTTGTAGAGGTGATTTGATTGGGTATCAATTTAGCAAAAGGTCAAAGAATTGATTTAACCAAAACAAACCCTGGGTTAACCAAGGTCATTGTCGGTCTCGGCTGGGATACGAACCGTTATCACGGCGGTCAAGACTTTGACTTGGATGCTTCTGCTTTTTTAACAGATGCAAACAGTCGAGTGACACAGGATTTGGACTTTATTTTTTATAATAACTTAGTTCACTCTTCAGGTTCGGTTGAGCATACCGGAGATAATCGGACTGGTGAGGGAGACGGCGATGATGAGCAAATCAAGATTGATTTCAGTAAAGTCCCTTCCCATGTGCACCGGATTGCGATTTCGGTCACGATTCATGATGCGGATACAAGAAACCAAAATTTTGGCCAAGTCTCCAACGCCTTTGTTCGCGTAGTTGATGAAGACACGAACCGTGAAGTCTTAAGGTTTGACCTAGGTGAAGACTTTTCTGTTGAAACAGCAGTCGTTATTTGTGAACTGTATCGACACAATGGGGATTGGAAATTCAACGCTGTCGGAAGCGGTTTCGCTGGGGGCTTAGCGGCTCTTTGTCGGAACTTTGGGTTAGAGGTTTAAATTTTTCAAGGAGAAGCTGCCGGTTTCATAGGGGCTTCTCTTTTTGTGTGACCTATTTCCTAAAAGTTCCAATCGTTAATAGGTTCTCACATGATATAATTCTATTAATTATAGAAAAGTGGGGACAATATATGAAGAAATGGGCCGTTGTCATTTTTATTACGGGCGTTTTTTTAACATCTATCACGACATCACAGGCTTCATTTGATGGTATCATGCTTGCAAATTATCCGAGTCATACGTTACTCTACCAAACTATAAAAAATGAACAGTCTGTGAAACAGCTAAATCAAATTATTGTGTTACCAAAGCAATCTATTGATCAAAGAGAAACAGCCGCGATGATCACACGGATCGCTTCATTACCGAGTTCCCTTTTGGAAAAAATCATACAAAACGGCATTAATGTTAAGCTTTTCACTGGAAAGCTAACTGATAATCCCACTGTTCAACAATTAGCTGGAAAAGTTCCAAGAGGGTATCAAGCCAACGTCACATGGGATGTGGTCCCTGGTATTGGTGGCTCCAAAGTGGTGCTTGCCAAAATCGGTTCTAGTAAAAAAGGAAAAGGACATGGTTCCGTGAATTTAGAGTTACATGAACTGGCACATTCAATCGATCGCTATGTGTTTGCGGACATTAGTGGGACGTTAGAATTTCACAATGTGTGGGAGAAAGAGCAGGAACAATTGTTTCCAGGGAATAGTTACTTCCATTATCCAGAGGAATATTTTGCCGAGAGCTTTGCCATGTATTATTTAAATAAGGGTACAAAAGAACAATTACTTTTAAATGCCCCTTTAACATATAATTTAATAAAAAAACTTCACTAAGGTCCGTGTGATTGTTAAAATAGTATGAATGAGTGGCTGGTAAGGGAGTGTCGAAATGAAACAATATTTAGAACTATGTGAGCATGTTCTTGAAAATGGTACAGTAAAGGGTGACCGTACCGGAACAGGTACCATTAGTACCTTTGGTTATCAAATGAGATTTAATTTAGATGAGGGTTTTCCATTAGTAACAACCAAAAAATTACATTTAAAATCAATTATCTATGAATTGCTTTGGTTTTTAAATGGTGATACAAATGTTCGCTATCTCCAAGAGAATGGGGTGCGAATATGGAATGAATGGGCCGATGAAAACGGAGAATTAGGGCCTGTCTATGGCCATCAATGGCGTTCTTGGACTGGTGTCGATGGGAAAACCGTTGATCAAATCAGCGAATTAATCGACCAGATTAAAACAAATCCGAATTCACGAAGATTGCTTGTCAATGCCTGGAATGTTGCAGAAATTGAAACAATGGCACTGCCACCTTGTCATTGTATGTTCCAGTTTTATGTAGCAGATGGAAAGCTGAGCTGCCAGCTTTATCAACGTTCAGCAGACGTATTCCTTGGTGTCCCGTTTAATATTGCCTCTTATGCATTATTAACACTAATGGTTGCACAAGTGTGTGATTTACAGCCAGGAGAATTTATTCATACATTTGGGGATGTCCATATTTATCAAAACCATCTTGAACAAGTTAAGCTGCAATTGAGCAGAGAGCCGAAGGCTTTGCCTGTACTCAAAATCAATCCAAATGTAAAGGATATTTTCTCATTCGAATATGAAGATTTCACTTTAGAAGGATATGACCCACATCCACATATTAAAGGAGTGGTCAGCGTATGATTTCTTTTATCGTCGCGATGGACGATAATCGCGCAATCGGTAAGAATAATCAATTGCCATGGCATTTGCCAGAGGATTTAAAGTTTTTTAAACGAGTGACGATGGGCCACCCGATTGCCATGGGGAGGAAGACGCATGAATCAATAGGGCGTGTCTTGCCGGGACGTGAAAATATTATCATTACGCGTCAACTTGACTACAAATGTGAAGGATGCACGGTCTTCTATTCAGTCGAGGAATTTGTAAAGTACAGCCATAAACAAGATGATGAAATTTTTGTGATCGGTGGGGCAGAAATCTTCAAAGAAACATTTCCTTTTGTAGACCGCCTTTATATAACCGATATTCATTCCACGTTCGACGGGGACACCTTTTTTCCGGAATTTGCACTGGGTGATTGGAAATTGACTTCTTCTGAAAAAGGAGTTAGGGATGAAAAGAATCCTTATGATTACGAATTTATGATTTATGAACGGAAGGCTTAGCAAAATGGAAAGAAGCAACAGTATATGTACCGTTGCTTCTTTCAATGAAGTGAATTATAAATAGGTCCCATTTAATTCATATTCCGCCATTTTCGCTAACATACCTCTGAATTCATGGGGATGGCAAAATTCCTCTTCACAGAAATGTGTTTTCACCCAGGCAATTAATTCAACAGGACTATTGAAATATTCTCCACTTCGATCACTTTTACGAATGGTATATCTCCCGTTATCGTCATCAATTGTAACCTCAACAGGGAGGGCTCCATCAAAACTACATAGTGAAAATTCCATCCTCATCACATCCCATCCAAAGGTTTTTTATAATTTTTCCTTAATATATGTTCCTATTGTTCAAATTATATGCAAAAAGCGAATAGTTGTCAAAATATTTTAAAAATTTCACCAACAAATTGGACATTGACTTACGCCATAGTAATTGTTAAATTGTCTATAGTGATTGAAAATGCTAAATATCACTCTGAACGTATTTTTGGGGGATTTTGTGAAATTACTATGAATTATTGTAGATAATTTACTCAAAAGTATTTTTCAATACTATAATCATAGTAGGAATATACAACATTTGAAGGGGATGTAAATCCATGTTTTCTAATATCGGAATACCCGGATTAATTTTGATTTTAACACTAGCGCTTATTATTTTTGGACCAAAGAAACTACCGGAAATCGGAAAAGCATTTGGACAAACTTTAAAGGAATTTAAGAAATCAACCCGCGAACTTACGGATGATGTAATGGAAGATATCAAAGAAGAAAAGAACAACTTGACTAAATAAGCTGTAAGAGCAGGGGAAGTACATGGAAGATAAAGAATTAAATTTAGTTGATCATTTAGAGGAACTACGCAAACGGATTATCATTTCTGCACTGGCCTTTGTCGTCTTTTTTATTATTGCCTTTATTTATGTAGACGATATTTATAAATGGTTTGTTGGCGATCAAAAATTGCTTGTTCTGGGTCCAAGTGATATAATGTGGATTTATTTTATGCTCGCAGGCGTTGTTGCTCTAGCAGGAACGATTCCAGTCCTGGCATTACAAATTTGGCTGTTTGTCAAGCCTGCCTTGAGGCCGGTAGAAAGAAGAATAACTCTTTCCTATGTTCCTGCATTATTTCTTTTATTTATTATTGGTCTTGCCTTTGGATACTTTGCCATTTTTCCAATGGTCTTGAACTTTTTAGTGAACATTGGTCAAGACATGTTTGTGACAAACTTCACTGCTGAGAGGTACTTTAGTTTTATTTTGAATATGACTCTTCCGTTCGGAGTGTTGTTCGAGCTACCGGTAGTGGTCATGTTTTTAACTTCACTTGGAATTATCAACCCGTTTGTATTATCAAAAATTCGTAAGTATGCCTATTTCGTTTTAATTATTATTGCCGTTGTGATTACACCGCCGGACTTTATGTCAGATTTCGTCGTAACGTTACCACTATTGCTTCTATATGAAGTCAGTATTAATTTATCGAAGTTTGTATACCGAAAACGGCTGAAGAAACAACAAGAAGCAGAGCAAGATGAGGATAAGGAAGAAGTTGTAGAAGTCTAATTGAAAATGGAAGGCCATAAGAGATTAAATTCTCTTAAGGCCTTTTTTTGTTAGAGAGAAAAATAAATATTTCCACCATATTTAATGAAAATATTGTAGAAATGCAGTTAAGGATTCTTTGTGTACTTTTTGGAAAATTCAGGACGAATGACCCACCCATATACTACAATTTTCTTGAAATTAAGTTTTTATATGTTTAAGAGGAGAGGAAAGCGGATGAAGAGACAGAGAACAGTATATGAAGCCGCAACCGACATGGGTTTTAGCCGGCGTGACTTCCTAAAAATGTGTACAACTTTGGCTGCCACGCTTGGGTTGGAGTTTACACAGTCCGATCAAGTTGTTAAAGCCATGGAGACCAAGTCAAGGGTACCCGTTGTTTGGCTGCAATTTCAGGATTGCACCGGTTGTTCCGAATCATTTATTCGTTCATCACAACCGAAAACTGAAAATGTCTTATTAGAAATGATTTCACTTGAATATTCAGAGGTTCTTTCCGCACCTTCCGGCCATCGAGCAGAGGCTTCCATGAAACAGGTACTAAAGGATTATAAAGGAGACTATGTGCTTGCAGTGGAAGGGAGCATTCCTGATGATGATGCCTTCTTAACAGTTGGTGGTCAATCGGCGAAGGAAACCTTCCTGGAAATGGCCGCAGGGGCAAAAGTAATTATTGCCTATGGATCTTGTTCATCATGGGGTGGAATTGCGGCCGCTCATCCGAATCCAACTGGCGCTAAACCCGTCACCGGCTTTGTCAAAAATACACCAACCATCCTTGTCCCGGGCTGCCCGCCAATTGCTGAAGTCATGACCGGAGTAATTGCTCACATTATAACATTTGGAAAATTACCGGAACTGGATCATTTTGGACGCCCGAAAGCGTTTTATCGCCACCGGATCCATGACAAATGCAACCGAAGAGCCTATTTTGATGCCGGCTTATTTGTTGAATTCTTTGATGATGAAGGGGCTAAACAAGGATATTGTTTATATAAAGTGGGCTGTAAAGGTCCAACCACCTATAACTCTTGTGCCGAAATGCGCTGGAATAGCGGGGTAAGCTACCCAATTCAATCAGGTAACCCATGCATCGGCTGCTCAGAGAATGGTTTCTGGGATAACGGTCCGTTCTATACAAGAAGAGCTAAAATACCTGGAACACAAACAACTATTAATCCCGATGCCGTAGGCTTAGCAACGATTGGTTTGACAACGGCGGGTATAGCCGTTCATGCCGCAGGGACAGTAGTTAAGAAAAAGTTAGATGATAAACGAGGTGAAGAATATGAGTGAGCGCATTGTGGTTGATCCAATAACAAGAATTGAAGGTCACCTACGTGTAGAAGTAGATGTGGATGACCAAGGTGTCATTAATGAAGCATTCAGCTCTGGTACTTCTGTCCGCGGCCTGGAGTTAATTGTTAAAGATCGGGACCCACGTGATGTTTGGGCATATGTCCAGCGAATTTGCGGTGTATGCACAACAGTGCATGCGCTTACATCAATTCGGGCTGTAGAAGATGCATTGAAAATAAAAATCCCCAGAAATGCCCATCTAATCCGGGATATTATGAACGAAGCACAATTTGTCCATGACCATGTTGTCCATTTTTACCATTTGCATGCGTTAGACTGGGTCGATGTGGTCAGCGCAACTAGTGCGAATCCAGCGGAGACCTCCAAACTTGCCCAGTCGATTTCAAATTGGCCAAAATCATCACCAGGCTACTTCACGGATGTACAAAATAAGGTGAAAAAATTAGTTCAAAGTGGGCAGTTGGGGATTTTTGCTAATGGCTATTGGGGCCATAAGGCGTACAAACTTCCACCAGAAGTAAACTTACTTGCCGTGGCCCATTATTTAGAGGCGTTAGATTGGCAGAAGGAAATTGTCAAAATTCATACCATTTTTGGTGGTAAAAACCCGCACCCGCATTATGTAGTGGGAGGAATGGCGACACCTCTTGATATTGATAGTGATAACGGGGTGCATGCAGAAAGACTTATGCATGTTTCACAGATTATTGACCAGGCGCGGGAATTTGTTACCCAAGTCTATATTCCTGATTTACTTGCAATTGGATCTTTTTATAAAGACTGGACATATGGCGGAGGTTTAAATAATTTCCTATGCTACGGAGATTTCTCTACAGGCGACCTTTACGATACAAAGCTTTACCGGATGCCACGGGGAATTGTCTTAAATGGCAACTTGAAAGAGGTAATAGATGTTGACCTTAAGGATCCTAAGCATGTACAGGAATTTATCGATCACTCCTGGTATACCTATGATGGAAAAGAAGGTGGCAAAGGAAAGCATCCATTTGATGGTGAAACTACATTGAATTACACTGGTCCAAAAGCACCTTTCAAAACATTGGAAACTGACAAACAGTATAGTTGGCTAAAAGCTCCGCGATGGAAAGAGCATCCGATGGAAACTGGCCCACTTGCTAGGATGTTGGTTGGCTATGCGGCTGGAAAAGAAGAGATTGTAACAATCGTCGATGATACCTTGAAAAAGCTTGATCTGCCAATAACGGCATTGCAATCAGCACTTGGACGCACCATTGCACGTGGCCTTGAAACAGTGTTGATTTCAGGGTGGTTGCGTAACGATATGGATGAACTATTGAAAAATGTAAGGAGCGGCAACCAAACGACCTTTGACCGATCAAAATGGGAACCAAGCACATGGCCGGAACGGGCCAGAGGTGTTGGCTGGATGGAAGCACCACGCGGCGCACTTGGACATTGGATTGATATTAAAGATGGAAAAACGCATAACTACCAAGCAGTGGTTCCTACTACCTGGAACGCATCTCCGCGGGATCATAAAAATAAAATCGGAGCATATGAGGCAGCACTTAAAGGTACACCAATGATAAATAAAGAGGAGCCACTCGAAATTATGCGGATCATTCATTCTTTTGACCCATGTCTTGCCTGTGCTGTTCATTTAACTGATTTACAAACAAATAAAACGACTGAAATTCGTTTAGGTTAGGAGGTCTGAGAAATGGGTGCGCCAAAATTACCGACCCAAATGCCTGGCCAATCCCCTGAATATCCGGTGATCAACAGCGAGAACTCTTTACACCCTGAGAGACCAATACTGTACAAACAAGTAAAAAATGAAGTTAGGGCCTATGTTTGGGAATTGCCTGTACGGATTTTCCATTGGTTAAATATGCTGGCAATCTTTGTATTAATGGGCACCGGCATTTACATTGGTAAACCATTTGCAGCTGCCGGGATTCCTGAGGAAGCCTATTATTCTAATCTCATGGGCTGGATGCGATATATTCACTTTTTTGCTGCCTTTATCTTTGTGATCAATCTAATGTTTCGCTTGTATTGGGTTGCGATTGGGAACAAGTTTGCCACATCAAACCCTTTCAGATGGATCTTTTGGAAGGAACTATTTGAAGCCGTTAAATTCT
Source organism: Bacillus sp. MM2020_4 (assembly GCF_011250555.1). Taxonomy (GTDB): domain Bacteria; phylum Bacillota; class Bacilli; order Bacillales; family Cytobacillaceae; genus Neobacillus. The sequence continues at coordinate 70,503 of NZ_JAANMZ010000005.1, forward strand.
ATTTATTTTTAAAAAATAAAAAGCCGCACTATGTGGGCCATAACCCACTGGCACAGTTAAGCTACTGGATCTTTATCGGGTTGGGTTCGTGGATTGTTATGCTGACAGGTTTCTATATGTATTTTGAACCACAGCCGGAATCCTTCTGGGCAAAGTTGTTTATCTGGATTCCTTATCTATTCGGTGGTGAAAGCTATACGATTCGTTCCTGGCATCATCTTGCCGCATGGGGCTTCATGTTATTTACTGTCATACACGTATATTTAGCTGTCCGTGATGATTATCTGGACCGAAATGGCTGTATATCATCGATGTTTACAGGTTATAAAACAACTACGAATAAGTCAGTTGGTGAAAAGGATGAAAAATAGGAAACCAGATAAAAAAATCACGATTTTAGGTATCGGCAACACCCTCTTCTCTGATGAGGGTGTTGGCATCCATATTTTGCCAATACTTGAGAAATCGTTTATGGACGATGAAAATATCGAAATTATTGAGGGCTTAACAGACGGCATGAAGTTGCTTGGTCCTGTTGAGGATGCTGAAAACCTTATCATTATTGATGCGATTAATGCAGGCAAGGAAGGCGGAACCATTATCAAGTTAGAAGGTGAAGAGATTCCCGCTTATTTTGGGATCAAAATGTCTGTCCACCAGCTGGGCTTTCAAGAGGTCTTATTGGCAGCGAAAATGCGCGAACGATATCCGAAGGAAATCATTATGCTCGGGATGCAGCCATCCTCACTGCAATTGGGGATTGGATTGACAGAAACCAATCAAAGCAAGCTTGAGGAGCTGGCTTCGGTCGTTGTAAACCATGTCAATAGTTGGAGAAATGTGTCATGAAACGAGGCGACTTTTTAAAGGAAATGGCGGGAGGCCTCTTCCAAACGGTTAAGTCTGTTTATGAACCATTTTTAAGTGAGGACTTGGAAAAGGTAGAAGCTGTGGCGGACAGAGCTCTTGGAATAACATGGCAACCTCTCGTAATAGAACAGGGGACTTACCACAATCTCGAAATGAAATTTATTTGTGGAAAGCCCGTAATAGTCGCACGGAATGGAACGAACATACTGGCAATCGATGGTGTGTGCCCTGTATGTTCGAATATTATTATCCTAACAACACTATTTTCAACTGGAAAATGTTTGAATTGTCAAAAGGAATACAATTTTAAGACACAATCCGGTGATCTTCAGCTCAAATCCTACCCACTAAAACGGAAGGATGAACTCTATTTTATCGGGTTTCAGAAGGATCAGAAACAGGGTGGTTGATATGCATGAAATGTCGTTAATGGGTGATATTCTTCAGCTTGTCCAGGAGGATGCAGCAGCAAAGGGCATTCAAAAAGTCGAAAAGGTAGAACTAATTGTCGGCGAGATTGCAAATGCCATGCCTGATGCATTAAGAATGGCGTTTGATTTATTCCGTGCTCAAAATCTTCATCTTTTTTCAGAGAGTGCCGAACTTGTTATTCATCTTGAAGAAGCAAAAGCAAAATGTGTTCTATGTGGCAAAGAGTACAGGCCAGATCAGAAAATAGCACTATGTCCATGCTGTCTTGTTCCTTCCGGCCAAGTGCTGGCAGGGGAAACATTCCAGGTATTATCATACGAAGGGAGTCAATAAAAATGAAAGTGACATTAAGAACAGATGTGTTAACGAATAACAATATGGCCGCAGACTTCAACCGAGAGCTATTCCAACAAACAAGAACTCTAGTGATTAATCTTATGAGTTCTCCTGGGGCTGGTAAAACTTCCCTGTTAGAAGAAACGGTCAAAGAGCTTTCGGGAAAATATCGTATTGCGGTCATTGAAGGGGATTTAGCCACTGAAAGGGATGCAGATCGAATTCGGGCCATGGGAGCAAAAGCGGTTCAAATTAATACCCATGGCGGTTGCCATCTTGATGCTCGCATGGTTACCGCAGCATTGGGAGAATTTGATCTGGAAGAAATTGATATCCTTTTCATCGAAAACGTCGGTAATCTTGTATGTCCATCTGGCTATGATCTTGGTCAACAGCATAAAGTCGCTGTTTTAAGTGTACCTGAAGGGAATGATAAAATTCCGAAATACCCACAAATGTTTATGCGTACGGAACTTGTTCTCTTAAATAAAATTGATTTACTTCCATACCTCGATTTTCATGTGGGTGAAGCAAGGAAGGACCTAACTGAAATTAATCCTGAGTCCATTCTTTTACCACTTTCCGCCCGGACACAGGAAGGGCTTCATGAATGGTTCTCTTGGATTGAAGGAGCCTATCAAAAATGCATAGCGCAGTAAAGATTGCCGTCCGAGGCAGGGTCCAGGGCGTCGGTTTTCGGCCATTCGTCTTTCAGCTTGCTGATAGATACCAGCTATACGGAACCGTACAGAATAATATGGATGGTGTCAAAATTCATATTGAAGGGAATGAAAAAAGAATCCGTCTCTTTTTGGCAGATTTGAAAGATAACGCTCCAAGACTATCAAAAATACAAGCGGTTTTAGTAGAGGAGACTAAACTACTTAACTTATCTGACTTTACCATTATTCCAAGTGAACGCAACGGTACATCGATGCTCGTCATCCCGACCGATTCTGCTGTTTGTGATGATTGCTTAAATGAAATGAACGACCCAACTGATTTTCGCTATCAATATCCATTTATTAATTGCACCCAATGCGGTCCGCGCTACACGATCATCGAGGAATTGCCATATGACCGACCGTACACATCAATGAAGAACTTCCCGATGTGTGATGATTGCCGAAGAGAATATGAAGACCCAACAAACCGGCGACATCACGCCCAGCCAATTGCCTGCCCAACATGCGGCCCAAAGGTGCGCCTACGTGATGGGGGTGGTTTGAAAGTGGTTTCCGAGAATCCAATTAGGACCACGATACAGTTATTAAAAAAAGGAAAGATTGTGGCGATAAAAGGGATTGGCGGTTATCATCTTTGCTGTGATGCTCGTAATGAGCCGGCAGTAGCAGAATTGCGAAAGAGGAAGAGCCGGCCAGTTCGTCCGCTTGCAGTCATGGCTGCATCTATTTCAACTGCTGAAGATCTTGCTGTATTGGGACAAGACGAACAAAACCTGTTAAAAAGCCCTGAGGCACCTATTGTCATCCTGAAAAAACAAGAACAATATCCGCTAGCTGAAAGCGTTGCCCCAGGAATGGGGACCATCGGAGTGATGCTTCCTTACACACCACTCCATCATTTATTATTGACTGACCCAGAATTAGACTGCATTGTAGCGACAAGCGCAAACCCCTCAGGGATGCCAATTCTTTATAGAGACAAGGAGGCTTTTCACTATTTGGCAGGGATTGCTGATTTTTATCTCGTTCATAACCGTGAGATTCTTCACCCGGTTGATGATTCCGTTGTCCAAATAAATAATGGAAAGCTGGATTTTCTGCGCCGGGCAAGAGGATACGTCCCGGATCCTTCTTCAACAAAGCGAGATGTGACAGGAATCGTTGCTTTTGGTGGGCAGCAAAAGACAACATTTTCAATTGGTCGAAATGAACAGGTTTTTGTCGGTCCGCATATTGGCGACCTGGAAAACATCGAAACGATTGACCATTATAAACAAGAACTGGAACATTTGTTAAAGTGGATCGATATCCCTAAAACGACGGCTGTTATTGATGTCCACCCAGACTATCATGTTCAGAAACTGGTAAAAGATTATGAGTTTAATAAGGTAATGGAAGTCCAGCATCATCATGCCCATTTGGCTGCCTGTATCGAGGAACATCAAATCCCGGGAAAAGCATATGGGATTATTTTGGACGGTACAGGTTATGGACTTGACGGCAATCTCTGGGGATTTGAAATCCTCTATGGAGATGCCTTAGGTTTTGTCCGCATGGCCCATTTACACTATACACCACTTCCCGGAGGCGAAAAATGTATTCGCGAGCCGTGGCGGAATGCGGCGGCCATGCTAATTTCACATCATGGTGAGATAGGTATGGCACTTGCAAAGGCAATTTTTGCAGATAAATCAGCAGAGATTGATATTTTAGAAGCGATGATTAGAAAAAGTGTGAATACGGTTTACGGCGGGACATGCGGCAGGCTGTTTGATGCCGTTAGTGCACTGTGCGGCGTAACAAAGGTTTCCAGTTATGACGGGGAAGCGGCAATCCGGTTAGCAGAAATGGCAGACGAAGGGGTGATTTACGAGCCTTATCAGTTTGAATTGATAGACAAAGAGATGAAAATCATTAATTTTTCCAAAACGTTGAAGGAAGTTGCTCTCGATGTCTTAGCTGGTATGGATGTTCACTTCATAAGTGGGAGATTCCATGAAACGGTAGTTCAAGCGATTGTCAGTGCCATGGTGGAACTAGATAGAAACGATCCTGACTTAGAAAAAACAGTGGCTTTATCAGGAGGAAGTTTCCACAACCGTTACCTAAGAAAAAGAATCTCAGCTGAATTAAACGAAAGGTCTTTTCGAGTGTTTGTACCAGAAAAGGTTCCATGTAATGATGGTGGTTTATCTTACGGGCAATTAGTGGTTGCCGCGGCAAAAAGGAGTGCTAACCAATGTGTGTTGGAGTACCAGCAAAAGTAATGAGAAAAATGGAATATAGTGCGGTCGTTGATGTCATGGGTTCGCAGACGACAGTAGGTACTATATTTGTACCTGAAGTTGAGCTCGGTGATTTTGTCATTGTTCATGCGGGTCAAGCAATGAGTATTGTTGATGAAACCTATGCAAGGCAAAGTGTGGAAGAATGGAGGAGGCTCGTCGATGCTCGAAATTCTGAAACAGTCCAATGATCCGGAAATTTGTAAACCGCTTGTAGAAGCCGTCATTGAAGTAGCGAAGGAATTCCGGCAAAATTTTGGCCGTAAACCTGCCTTTATGGAAGTTTGCGGTTCTCATACCATGTCACTTGCGCGAACTGGGGTGAAGCAGTGCTTAAAGGATTACGTCCATCTCATCTCAGGTCCTGGCTGCCCTGTCTGTGTCACAGATCAGCGGTCAATTGATGCAATGATTGCGCTAGCGGAAGGTGAGCAGCGGATCATCTGCACCTTTGGCGACATGATGAGGGTCCCGGGCTCAAGCAAAACATTGCTAGATTCAAAAATCGCCGGGAAAGATATCCGTGTTTTATACTCCCCTGTTGATGCTGTTAAGATTGCAGCGGAAAACCCTGATAAGGAGGTTATTTTTCTTGGAGTAGGCTTTGAAACGACGATTCCAATACTGACTCTATTGATAGGGGAAGCAGAGAAGCAAGGGATCAAGAACTTTTCAATTTGGATGACTACTAAGCTTATCGAGCCGGTTCTTCGCTATTTATTAGACACAGGAGAGATCCAGTTGGATGGCTTCTTGCTTCCTGGCCATGTATCTATCGTTTTGGGAGAGGATTCCTATCAGTATTTAGTCGACGAGTACAGCATCTCCGGAGTCATTACCGGCTTTGAAACAGCAGAATTACTTTCTGGAATTTATAAATTAATTGATATGGCAGTAATAGGAAGAATTGCTATTGAAAATAATCACAAAGCGGTTGTAAGTCGATCAGGAAATCGTGTTATTCAACAATGGCTTAATCGGTACTTAACTGAATGTAATGAGGCATGGCGGGGAATTGGAGTAATTCCACATAGCGGTTTAGATTTGAAACCTGAATACGATCGGTTTAATGCGAAGAAACGGTTTCAAGTGGAAGTGGGAGAACCGAAAAAGACAAAATGCAGGTGTGGAGAAGTGATCCGAGGATTGATCACACCGAATGAATGTCCGCTGTTCGGAAAAGCCTGCCAGCCAATGAACCCAATTGGCCCATGTATGGTTTCAGCGGAAGGCAGCTGTGCCGCTTATTATCAATACATGAGGGAGAGTTTTTAATGGAGAAATATATCAGTTTAGCACACGGGGATGGCGGGGAGTTAAGCCATCGATTAATCAAAGATGTTTTTATTGAAGCGTTTGATGGTGGAAATACAGCCCTGTTTGATGCGGCGGCGATCACGATACCTACACACAAAATCGCAGTTACGACCGACTCGTTTGTCATCAAACCGATCTTCTTTCCCGGGGGGTCGATTGGTAAATTAGCGGTTGCAGGAACGATCAATGACCTTGCCGTAAGCGGGGCGAGGCCGGCCTTTTTAACCTGCGGTTTTGTCATTGAAGAAGGCTTCCCGATTTCTGATTTAAAGAAAATTGTTTTGGATATGGCAAATGAAGCGAAGAAAACGGGTGTGACCATTGTTGCCGGTGATACGAAGGTAGTAGAACGTGGCAGTGCCGATGGAGTTTTTATAAATACGACTGGAATTGGAATCTATGAACCTAATATCGACTGCAGTCTAGAGTTTGAAGATGGTGATGCTGTCATCGTGACAGGAACAATTGGTGACCATGGGATAGCTGTTCTCGCGGCAAGAGGTGAACTAGGGATAACAACACCGATAACTAGCGATTGTGCTTCATTGAATACAATGCTTTTGGAAGTGCTTAGATCTATTAATGGTGTTAGAATTATGCGCGACCCAACAAGAGGCGGTCTAGCAACAACCCTCGTGGAAATTGCTGAAGACTTTCAGTTAACAATGAAAATCCATGAACTCGATGTGCCTGTAAAGAAAGAGGTTCATGGAGTTTGTGATTTACTTGGATTCGATCCGCTGTATCTTGCCAATGAAGGAAAGGCGATTATTGTGGTCGCAAGTAGTGATAAAGATAAAGTGGTTGATATTTTACGCGAGTTTCCCGAAGGAAGGGACGCCGTTGTGATCGGCTCCATCATTGGGAAAGGGAAAGGTCAATTAATAGTAGAAACCCCACTTGGCTCTAGCCGGCTATTAACGAGACTTTCCGGAACCATGTTTCCAAGAATTTGTTAATAAGTAGCCCTCATTCTCTAAAAAGAGTGGGGGCTATTTTTATGTTTTGTTCTGTTCCTTCAACCAGGATTGGAATTTTATATAATTAAGATACTCCTTGAATTCTTCTTTTTTTAGACCATTTTCCATTGCCTGTTGAAATAACACCATCCACTCATCATCGAGTTTCGCTTCAAACTTCCCTTGTGGATCTCCATCCAATAACAAGTAATCAAGGCTAGTATCTAATGGGATCGAAATCTTCTTTAAAAATTGCATAGACGGATTGGATTGAAGTCCCCTTTCGATTTGGCTTAAATAGGACTTTGAAACATCCGCCAATCGTGCTAACTCTGTAATGGAATAGCTTTTCTTCTGTCTCAATTGTTTAATTCGCTCCCCGATCATCACCCTCAACTCCTAAATTAGTGAACATAAACCATATGTACATTATAAAGCACGGAGTATATTTTATAAAGTACAAAATAGTAAGGAAACGAAAGGAAATAGGAGAAAAATACTAGAATATGTTCTTAATTGAGAAAATATGCCCGTTTTTGGAGTTTTTCAAGTTCGTTATTTTGGCATATACTCTACCTATAAGTTCTTAAAAGAGAACGGAACTTATAAAAAACAAAGAGAATAAGAGGAGGAAACAAAAATGAGTCTTAAAAAGAAATTAACTTTAGGCGTAGCATCGGCAGCACTAGGATTGTCACTAATCGGTGGGGGTACATACGCGTATTTTAGCGACACAGAAGTAAATAACAGTAGTTTTGCAGCTGGTACGCTAGATATAAATGTTAAAGGTAATGATGCAGCAAATGCGATTATTGATGTAAGTAACATTAAACCAGGAGATAAAATGTTTAGAACATTCAAGCTAAATAATACAGGTTCTTTAGATGTGTCTAAGGTTTTATTAACATCCAACTATAGTGTTATTGGTGATGCAAATAACGGTGGAGATGACTTTGGTAAGCATATTAAAGTTAAGTTCTTAACTAATCTGGATAAAGTCACTACGGTAATTGCAGAAACTACACTTGATAAACTATCACAGTATGACGTGACTGATAACAAAAATGGGTTTCCAATTAATTTACTTACTGAAAAGGACGGCTTAAAATCCGGAGATAATGATACAATCACTGTTCAATTTGAATTTGTTGACAACGGACAGGATCAAAATCACTTCCAAGGCGATTCTTTAAAATTAAACTGGACTTTTACGGCTCAGCAAACAGCAGGTAATCCACTAAAATAAAACAAATAAAAGAAGGATGGGTGGCGATTAAACTCATCCTTCTTTTAAAGATATACATATTTATTCCTTTCACGTTAAATAAAACTATTTATATAAGGTGAATAGAATAAAAATAGATTATACATAAATTTATAGATTAATAAATTTAAGGAGATGAGGGGTGTGATTATGATTAGAAAGACTAGATTAAAGAAGTTTAGAAAAAAATACAAAAAGATCAAGCTTGCATCCCAAATCTTGGCGATTTGGTATGTGCTAATGTTTACAGTGGGATATTTATCTTCAGATACTGGTGCATACTTTAATTCCTCATCACAAATTGGCGGAACTATTACGGTAGGTACATGGCAAGAAGAATGGGATAAGAGTTCACTGGAATTTGTGAATAAAGAAAAAGACCAACTTTTTACCACCTGTGAAGCAGTTGAAATTTCAGCAGCTATTAAGAATAGTGGCAATGACATGAAAGGTCAGTCACAGTATGAAGTATTTTACAATGACAGGAAAAATCCGAAGGATGGGCAAAAGATTGGGGAAGGAATGGTTGAAGCGCTAAAATCAGGTGAAACAGGTACACTCAAATTTTCTGTAGATAAATCCGGAAACTATAAATTCAAGGCATTGCAACGCCCCGGACACGCGAATAAGTATGACACAAGAAAAGAATTATGGAGTGAAACCATTACAGTAAAATGCCAGACTCCGAACCCAAAAGAAAACGAAGAAAGGTTAAAGACTCAGTCTCCAACAGAGAATGGAATTACTCCTAAAAATAACCAACAACAGCCAACTGAGGGATTAGAGGCGAATGTTCAGCCACCACAAAGTGAAGGTACAACAGAAAAAACTCAACCATCAGCGAATGAAAAAGATGAATCGAAACAGAATGACGCTCCAGAAAACCAAAATGATAGTGATTCTTAAAATAATGATTCGATTAGTGAGAATAACTAGGTTATAAAATCTAGTTCCAAAAAGTTACTTGTGGGTAGATTTTGAAATAGAAAGGTAGAGGAGAAAATGGAAGTAAAAAAAGTTAAAAAATTGCTTAGTAACATAATCACAATTTTCTTATTATTAGTGTTTTTATTAATGATTTTTGTTGTTGTGTCTTCAAAAGCAGCAGGAGGAGAGCCGCAAGCGTTTGGCTACCAATTAAAGACAGTCTTATCCGGATCAATGGAACCTGGAATTAAAACAGGATCAATTATTGCAGTAAAACCAGCAGTAGATACGAAAAATTTTAAAAAGAATGAAGTCATCACATTTAAGGAAGACGAAAATAAATTAGTAACCCATAGAGTAGTAGAGGTAATAAAAAATGGTGATTCCGTAATGTATCGAACCAAGGGTGACAATAATAAAACGGAGGATATGAACCCTGTTCTCTCAGATAACGTTGTTGCTAAGTATACTGGATTCACTATTCCATATATAGGCTATTTCACAGCATTCTCTAAGTCAAAACAAGGTAGTGCACTGCTATTAATACTACCTGGAATTTTACTATTACTCTATTCAGGATTTACCATCTGGCAAACTATTTCTAAGCTAGAAAAGGATAATAAATCATCACAGGGCACGGGAAAAACTAGTAGCTAAGTATAATCGGCAGGGATTTACTTTATTGAGAAGAAAAGTTTTCTCAAAGGAGGATACCATGAATGAAAAAAAGGTAATTACTATCTTGGTTTGTTATTTTCTACTATTAACAGTATTTATTCTCGCCCCCTTTGCCCAAGACACCTACGCTTCAGAGATACAAGAAATTGATATTGCTACCTCGCCAGAGAAGGTGCTATTTGACTTAAATAATTTAAAGCCAGGTGATTGGGCGGAACGGACATTAACCATTCAGAATAAGGGGAAACAGGATTTTAAGTATCTATTCTCTAGTAAACTAAACGAAGGCTCAGGAAAGTTCTATAATGCTCTGGAATTAAAAGTATCGGATAAAAACAAAGTATTATTTGAGGGAAAAATGCACGATTTCTCTAAGCTTGAACCAAGATTTATATCAAAAAATGATGAAGAAGAACTGTTCTTTACGGTAAAGATTCCAGATGAATTAGGAAATGAGTACCAAGGTCTTAATTGTAAGGTAGAGTTTAAATTTTATGTGGAAGGTACTTTTGGTGGGGTTTTACCGGTAGATGGACCTAAATTGCCTGAAACTGGAACAAATATGTTTACTATTCTTGTAGCCGGAGCGGCACTCGTAATAACAGGAGGAATTTTTCAGTTTGTCCTTTACTGGAGAAGGAAAATGGCAAGAGAAGCATAAATGAGCCTTGATTGAATATTATTTATCAAGGCTTTCTCTAAGATTATTAAAATATATTTGATTTTTTAGGAGCTGGTAAAATGTCCAAATTACTCTGCCCAAAGTGCCACCAACCATCTTTTAGCGATAACATTGTAGATTTTTGGGTCTGCCCAATCTGCAATAACGAAAATACTAATTCATTAGAAATTGTCACTAGTAATCAAACAAAACCGCAATTATTTATCATCAAAAAGGACTACCTCGAACAAACCCCAGAATTGAATACAAAGATAAAACCATATGTATTCCAATCCTTCGATTAATCCAACGGGCCATGTAAAAATGTCCTGTTTTTTGTTGCAAATAATTCACAAATAATTTCCTAATCCAAGCATAAATAGACACCTTTCGAGTTGTAATAGGTGTATAATATAGTCAAACGGGTGAAAAAGAGGATTGATATTTTGTTATTCAAAAGCCTAGAGTTCAAAAATGATGTTGGACAGAAGGTTAAAGTCATGGATATTCCTGTATTGGAGGAAGATAGTACGTATAAATTTATGATCCAAGTCCGTTTACAATCATTTCTCACAGCTATTGATCGGGAAACGAATCCAAAGAGATGCTATTCCTTTAAAGAGTATTTGAAAAAGGTCATGAAGTGGCCGGATTATGAGCAACTGTTTAAAGTAGCAGAATTAAAAAATAATGCATAACTTATTCCTTTCGAGCATCGGGCAACCGGCGCTCTTTTATTTTTATTATTCCATTCAATTTGTGAAACCTGTATAATACATAGGAGTAATGGTAGGGATGTGATTGCATGAGCAAGATTAAAATTGTAACCGATTCAACTTTGGATATCTCAAATGAAATAGCTGAAAAGCTTGGTATTGTCATTGTACCTTTGACTGTAACGATAAATGGTGAAACGTATTTAGACCGGGTGGAGATTGATCCGGTTGAATTTATTGAAAATATGAGTGGTACAAAAGAATTGCCGAAAAGTTCGCAGCCTTCTGCAGGTTCCTTTCTAGAGGTATATGACCGTCTGGGTGAGGAGGGCTATGAAGTCATCTCCATTCATATGACGGGAAAAATGAGCGGGACCGTTCGCTCAGCCGAAAGCGCTGCCGGGATGTCTGAAACAAAGGTAACGGTTGTTGATTCAAGGTTTATATCGAAGGCCCTTTCCTTTCAAGTGAGAGAAGCTGCCGAAATGGCAAAACAGGGCAAGAACGCGGAGGAAATTCTCGAACGTCTAGAGGCAGTCCGTGAACATACAAAACTATACATTATGGTAGATACGTTAGAGAATCTTGTAAAAGGCGGAAGAATCGGCAAAGGAAAGGCCTTTATCGGCTCCCTATTAAATATTAAACCGATCGCCTCGCTTGAGGGGGCAGAATATAACCCGGTAACAAAGGTTCGCAGCCATTCCCAAGTCGTAAAATTTATGGTCAAGCAGTTTGCTGAAGATGTAAAGGGAAAAACCATCCGCGGTGTGGGGATTGCCCATGCGGAAGCCTATGAGCTGTCTATGAAAATAAAAGAGAGTATCATTGATTTAACTGGGTTTCAAGACGTGGAAATTGATTACACGGGCCCAATTGTCAGTACGCATACGGGTCCTGGAGCACTTGCATTGATGTATTATGTTGATTAGTAAAGTAGTAAATAGGATGGGCACCATGCCCATCCTATTTTGCATGCACAAATTCTCCTGTTGATTCAGAGCAGGAGATCCCAAGACGCTGTAAATGCTTGCGAATACCACTTCGTTCCCATGTTCTTAGGATTGTGTTTTCTAAACTTTTTTTGGGGTAAAAAATCCCGATCTTCGTTAATTCTTCAAAAGTCATCCCGTGGCGAACGTGTTTTTCGATCGTTTCATCTCTTTGTTCAATTATATCAAGGTACTTTTCCATTCTATCGGCAAATTCTTGCTTGGAGAAAGTTCCTTTTTGGTGACCCGTAATGAAGACGTCTGCATCAAGTGTTAGCAGTCTTTTGCCTGAAGAAATGAAGTCATCAATATCACCATCGGTGCCGTTATACCATGGACCAAATGATGTCATATCATAATCGCTAACGAAGACGACCCCTAATTCAGGAAAGTAAGGGCATGACAGACCGCTTGTGTGTCCTGGAGTGTGTAAAAACTGCACCTTTACATCACCAAATAAATAGTCTGTTTCATATTCATAGGTACCTGATATTTCTCCTAGATTTTGTACCCACTCTTGAGGAAGAGATTTCTTCCACTTTTCAACCCCTAGGGCTCCCCATTCCTGATAAACACCATTAGCACGGGCCACGCCCTCTACAGTTCGTGCCGTTTCAAATTCAATTGGATTGATCCACTTTTTTACATCGCTAAATAAGTGGTTATGACGGGTGTGGTCAGGGTGATAATGCGTATTAATAATCAATTCAATCCCATATTGCTGACTTATGTCTAACAGGATGTTGGCATCCGCTCCGCTATCGATTAATACTTTTTCCGGACAATCGATGAACAGACTGCGTGAATAGGGAACCTTACTGTTGTTTGGGCCTTCCAAAATCAAGATTGGGCCAATTTTTTGCATATGATCACTCTGCCTTTCATTGCATTCTATTAATTCATAATTTTCCCTTTTGAATGAATACTCATTCATAATAATAGCATATAATTTGAATTCATGAAAATAGTTCTTTTGTTAGCATGTTGAGGCACTGCTTCATTTGGCCTAAAATCTTTGGAATCCTCAACCATATTTGATGGGTAAAATCTGATATTTTGGAAAAGATAAGAAAAATTGTTAGCTAAAAGGTGTTGCAAATGTTCAAGTGGATAGCGGAAAAAAAACAGCCTAAGGATTCAACGGCACATAGTTTAAGTGTTGATGAATTAAAAAAGCAATTGGAAACAGAGCTAGCCTCCCGTTCAGATATTAGTTTTCGGACATTAAAAGTGGAGGGAAAAAAGGTTTTATTTAGTTTTTTACCCAGCTTGGTTGATCAAAACAAACTAGATGAATTTGTCCTGCAGCCCATTCAGAAGAATAGCAACAAGGATATGACGGTAGAAGTAACGGCACAAGTTCTGCCGATTTCTCAATTATCTGCTTCGAACCAACTAGATGAAATTGTTGAGTCCATCGCTGAAGGAAATGTATACATTTACATTGACGGAGAACCATGTGGATTACTTGCTAATGTTAGTTCGACCGCTGAAAGATCATTGGAGAAAGGTGAAACAGAGGCATTAGTTTACGGCCCGAAAATATCCTTTACCGAATCATTACAAGTGAATGTGAATATATTAATGAGCAATTTAAAGGATGCAAATTTGTGCATTCAGGATGTAGAAGTTGGAACGAGAGTAAAGGCCAGAATAAAGCTCGCTTATATTAAAGATATCGCAGATCAAACGAATATCGAAAGCTTCCAACAGAGAATAGCAGATTTACAGGTGGATTATATCCCTGACACTACTGTCCTTGGTCAACTAATTGAAAATAATAGCTGGACCGTATTTCCCCAGTTAATGACAACGGAATTGCCTGACCGAATTTCCAATGCGATAGTCAATGGGAAAGTGGCAGTTTTAATGGATCGCAGTCCTGCTGCCTTATATGGACCCACACCGTTTTTTACGTTCTTTGAATCAACGGAAGATATTTATATGCGTTGGAATATGGCGTTTTTCTTACGAATGCTTCGTTTAACTGCCATTTTTTTGTCCGTCCTTTTAACCCCTGCCTATGTGGCGGTTTTGACCTATCATTATGAAGTGATTCCCTCTGCATTGCTTGTTTCACTAGGGCAATCAAGGGCAAATGTTCCCTTCCCACCCGTTTTTGAGGCATTTCTTCTTGAATTTGTTATTGAGCTATTGCGGGAGGCGGGAGCCAGACTGCCTACGAAGGTTGGTCAGACAATGGGTATTGTCGGCGGTATTGTCATTGGACAGGCGGCGGTTGATGCCGGGTTTACCAGCAATATTTTAATCATCATCATTGCCCTAAGTGCCCTAGGTTCATTTACAACTCCAAGTTATTTAATGGGTACTGCCATTAGGATTATTCGGTTTCCCATAATCGTGTTAGCTGGATTATGGGGGGGGATTGGGATCATGATTGCCTTCTGCTTTTTCCTCATTCACCTATTAAAACTGGACACCTTAGGTACACCTTATCTATCTCCGGCCTATCCTATTAGATGGAGGGATTTGGGATACAGTATATTCAGATTCCCAATAAAATATCTATCCTACCGTCCCGTCACAAATCATCCGGTTGATGGAGATCGTTATCCGACTATAAAAGCTAAGGTTAAAAAGGATGTAGATGAATAGGAGCGGTTATGATGAAGGTAAATTTACATCCCAGGGAAGGCTTACTCATTAATGCTTTTCTACTCATATTTTTTATTCATAAAGCACAAACAGGTGTTGGGATTGTTGGTCTTCCACGAATTGTTTATTTAGAGGCCAAGCATGATGCCTGGATTTCTGTGTTGCTATCAGGGGTTTTGGTAAGTGTAGTGATCTGGTTTATGGTTCTGATGCTGAAGCAATATGACAGTGCAGATTTGTACGGCATCCATGCTGACATCTTTGGGAAATGGTTGGGCATCCTGTTAAATATCATCTATATGGTTTATTTATCCGCCTGTTTTTTTATGATTTTTATGAACTATATTGAAATCGTTCAAGTATGGATATTTCCCAACTTCCCAACATGGCAACTTTCGCTCGTTCTCATATTTTTAGCGATATATGCCGTTCAAGGGGGAATTCGGATCATTGTTGGTGTAGCCTTTCTGGCAGTGGTTGGAACATTATGGCTAATTTTTGTTCTTATGGTACCAATTAAATACGCAGATGCGACCCATTTGTTTCCCATTTTCAATTCAGACCTCAAACACATAGTAAAGGGGATATACGGTACCTCTCTTTCGATGATGGGATTTGAATTACTCATGTTTATTTACCCCTTTGTCAAAGAGAAAAAGAAAGTCTTTTTATTCGCAACGATTGGAAATATCTATACCACAATTATTTTTACCTTAATTACGATGGTGTCGATCACTTTTTTTGCTGAAGATAGTTTGGGACGCACCATTTGGCCAGTATTTTCGATGTTTAAAATAGTTCGTCTCCCAAACCTGGAGAGATTTGAATTTATCGCTGTATCATTTTGGATGTTGATCATTTTGCCTAATTTATGTGCCTATCTTTGGGCGGCATCAAAGGGATTTTCGCGGATTATGAAGAAAAAACAAAAACATGGCGTTTGGGTGATCGCGGTTCTTGCCTTTGGTGTTTCGTTCTTCATCCAAACACGCTATCAAATGAATCTAGTCACTGATTATATCGCCAAAATAGGATTTATTCTTTCCTTTTGTTATCCGGTTCTGCTTTCTGTCATCGTTTTAGTGAAAAAATGGTTCACGAGGAGGAAGAAAGTGAATGTCCAAAGGTCGTAAATGGGCGTCCATCGTGGTAGCTTTTTCTTGTATGATTACCGTAACAGGCTGTTTACAGCAAAAGCAGCTGGAACAATTGGCCCTGGTTACAGCAGCCGGATATGATTTAGAAAGGGAAAATGTAATCCGCGGAACGGTTGCGGTTCATCAATTTGACCCAATGCAGCAAAATATTACCCGAATGATTTCAACTGTTGCCAATACAAGTAAGGGTTTATTGCAGGAACAGAACCTTGAATCTAATCAGAAACTTGTTACCGGGCAGTTACGTTGTGTGATTTATAGCAAAGAACTAGCGGAAAAGGGAATTTTTCAACTTGTTGACGCCCTCAACCGGGATTCTACCGTCGGGAATATGGTATTCCTTACAATTGCTGAGGGCTCTGCAAAAGAAATTTTGAAAATAGATAGGTCAAGTACAAAAATCAGCTTAGGCACCTATTTATATAATTTAATTAAACAAAACGTGGAGAATGAACAAATCCTCTCGCCCACTCTTCATGAATTCAATCATAAATATTATGACATTGGCAAAGATCCTGTACTTCCTATCTTGAAAATAAAGGATAAGGATGTAATCATATCAGGGATGGCTCTCTTTAAAGATGATCAGTATATTGCCAAATTGGAAACAGAAAGGCATTTTTATTTAAAGATTCTTTCGGACAAGTATAATGCTGGAACACATGAATTTGGATTTAAGCGCAGTGAATTTGATGAAATTCGGAATAAAGGAGAAGAACACTCAGTTAGGAATGTTTACAATAAACTATATATTGATGTTGATAATATTCGAAGTCATGCAAAAATTAAATTAATGGATAAAAAGAATTTGAAATTCAAGGTGGAGGTGGAGCTTGCATCCCGTTTATTGGAGTCGACTGAACCATTGGATCTATCCAAACCCGGTGCAATCAAATTCATTGAAAAGAAGTTAAATACGGCGATGGAAAAAGAGATGAAGCAGATGGTTGTCTACTTTCAGGAACTTGATATCGATCCCGTCGGGTTTGGCAATAAATATATAACCCACATTCGTGGGAAGGGGTTTACCAAAAAAGAATGGCGCAAATTATATAAACAGGCAACATTTGATGTTGAGGTGAAAAATAAAATCATTAAAACCGGTGTAATCGATTAGCACTTGATACTTTATTCTTTTAGATAACTTTGTTACACTTATCTCGTAAAAGAATAGAAAGTATGCAGGTGATTAAATGAAGGCTCGGGTTTTGGTTGTTTTTTTAGTTTCTACTATTATGTTGCTCTCGGCTTGCGGAAAAAAGGAAATTGAAAATGCGGTGGATTGGCCGGTTAAGGATTTTACGGCGACAACCCAGGATAATAAGCCATTGGGATTAAAGGATTTAAAGGGTAAGATCTGGATTGCGGATTTTATTTTTACTAGCTGTGCGGATGTGTGCCCGCCTATGACCTCGAATATGACTAAATTACAACAGATGGTGAAAAAGGAAGGCTTAAAGGATGTTGAGTTCGTCTCCTTTAGTGTTGACCCAACCGTAGATACTCCTGAAGTATTAACGAAGTATTCCAAACCATATGGAGTGGATTTGAGTAATTGGACGTTTTTAACCGGATACTCTCAAGATTTTATTGAAACGTTTGCGGCAAAAACGTTTAAGACAATTGTTAAGAAACCAGAGGAAGGCGACCAGGTGATTCATCAAACCTATATCTATTTAGTTGATCAGGATGGCACTATCAAAAAAACCTATCAAGGATTTAAAGATGTTCCTTTTGATGAAATGATCAGTGATATTAAAACATTGCAATAGACCTTTACATAGGTCTATTTTTTTTGCCAGGAATAGGATAAAGTATATATTTGTTTTGAATGAATAGGGACGTGGTATAATAAATTATAGTAGAAGGCAGGTGAATAAAATGAAGAAATTTTTCACCCCTCTTATTCTCTCGGTATTATTATTATGTTCATGCAGCGGATCCAATCCTTTAGTGCTTCATCAGGAAAAGAAAGTTTCAGCACAGGTATTTGCACCAATTCCCGCAGATTTTGTCCCACGAAAATTGACGATCGTTTCTGCAGGTGATTCCTTAACACAAGGCGTTGGTGATAGTACGGGTCAGGGTGGTTACCTGCCCTACCTAAAAACAATGCTGGAAAAGGAAAAAGGGATTCAGGAAGTGGATTTCTATAATTTTGGTGTAAAAGGAAATCGGACCACACAACTGTTAAAAAGACTTAAGACGCCTGAAATGAAGGATGTTTTGCAAAAAACGGATTTGGTCATCCTTACGATCGGTGGAAATGATATTATGAAGGTTGTTAAGGATAATATCTCCAACCTGCAAATCTCTAATTTTACAAAGGAAAAAGAGGCTTATCAAAACCATTTAACGCAAATTTTCGAGGCAATTGTTCAAGAAAATCCAAATGCGTCTATTGTGCTGGTAGGGTTGTACAATCCATTTTCCACATGGTTTTCTGACATTAAGGAAATGGATCAGGTCGTATCCGAATGGAATCAAGTTGGGCAAAATGTGATAGCCAATTATCAGCATTCCTACTTCGTTAAAATCGAAGATGTGTTCTTGAAAGCACCTGAAGAACTATTGTATACCGATCATTTCCACCCTAACGACAAGGGATATGAACTAATTGCCGAAAGGTTAAATGAGACCTTAGGTGATCGTGTAATACCTGACCTGGAGAAACCGTCCTATACGGTCAGTACAGAGGAGAATTAGATGAAACAAAACAAATGGAAAATCGCTTTCCTGCTTTTGTTAGGAATTAACCTTTTGTTCGCTATTATTATTATTTCACTCATTACCGCTCCCGGAGATAGTAAGAAATTAAGCAAAATAAACAAAATAAACAGTCCCACTAATGACCCTGTTTCCTTTCATGTTAAATCGAACAAGTATGACTTAAATCGGCTTATTAATCACTATATAAAGGAAGAAGCTGCTGATTCTCCCATTGATTATCGGGTCTTATTAGGGGACGAGGTCGAGCTTTACGGGACATTACCATTCTTTAGCGAAAAGTTAAATTTGAAATTAACTTTCGAACCAATTGCGCAGAAAAATGGAGATTTAGTCTTGGAGCAAAAAGCAATGTCGGTCGGAAAGCTACATCTTCCCATCTCATATGTATTAAATATTATCAGAGAGAACTATAAGCTCCCAAAGGGGGTTGAGATTCGCCCAAATGATCATCTCATCTATGTCCACATGCAGCAATTAAAATTGAAAAGCGATCTTCAAATTAAGGCAGATAAAGTTGATTTGAAGAAAGATGATATTGGTATTACGATATTGGTACCAGTGAAATAGGTGCCTCGTTAATACGGGGCACCTGTTTTTTATTCTTTGATGCTGATAAATTGAAACTCGGGCGTACCTTTAGATAAACCGAGAAAGACAATTGTAGTGGTCTCATTTGCTTTGAACTGTACTTTCGGCAATGGTAGGAATACCTCTTTCGTACCTGCTGTTCTTGCCTCTAAATCAACGGTCATCGGTGTCAATCCCAAATAATCTGTTGCTTGTTTGTAGGTAATCTTCGGAAAGATAACATCCCGATCCTTCACGGCGATATCAAGTGGCGGGGTATCGGGAGATAAGTGGATAAAGCGAACCTTTGCTTCATTTAAAGGTACCTGCGGCTCATTCAAAAATACAAGCAGACGCATTTTTTTTATAGAATCAATCGTTGTCAGGGTGTATGATTTTCCCGCCTCAACCGTTATTTTTTTATTTAAGAAGCTATCTACCATATTTCCTGCTGGATAAATATCTACATGGTATTTACCGGGTTGTAGGGTAAGTTCCTGGCTAACTTGTTTTAATGGGAGATCTCTTATGACTCGGTTACCATTTATATACATATCAACATTAGAGGCATCCGGGGAGGTGTGCAGCAGGCGGACTTTGGCTTCTCCCTGTTGTAATTGAGAATTTGTGCGCATGATGTTCATTGCTTTATTGAGGCTTTTAACATGTTTTAAATAGAAATGAATGTGTAAGTTTGGGTTTGAGTATTTATAATATTGTGCTAACAAATCATACATGGCAGCTTTTTGGAGATAATCAGCTTGGTTTCTTGTTTCGGACATTTTTTCAACTCCTTACTAGTGACTTTCCTATATTTTATTCAAGCTGAAATAGGTAGGTGTCTATTATCCCATCGCTCTAAATGGAAATTTTGTTTACAAATGGGGAATTTTTGCATATAATAAGCCTAAATATGATCGAAAGTGGGTGACGTGCAATGTTAATTGAAACGATGAGAGCAATTGTTGAATTGAATAATGTTGGCACAGCCCAAGGATTTTCCGTTTAGGGTCTTTTTAGTAACCCTTATTAACGATGCGAATACAACCATGGGCTGTGTGTGCCTATGGTTTTTTATTTTTTTAAAAATAAAAGTTCGCTGGAGGAATAAGGATGAATTTAGTAAAAATGGGTTTAACAGATAAAGTGTTGAGAGATTTTAATACAGGAAAAACGAGTGATGATTTGATCATCGGCCGCGTAGCCCTTGAGCATAAACGGATGTACCGGGTTTGGACAGAGCAGGGTGAATTATTATGTGAGGTTTCGGGTAAGTTAAGCTTTCTGGCTCACACGAGAGAGGATTTTCCCGCGGTTGGTGATTGGGTCTCTTTGAAACCAAGGTTTGATGAAGGGCGTGGAACCATTAACGCTGTCTTGCCGCGAAAAAGTAAATTTTCGAGAAAAACAGCCGGTGACACCACTACAGAACAAATAGTTGCTGCAAATGTTGATACTGTTTTTCTTGTAAACTCACTAAATGAAGATTTAAATTTACGCCGAATCGAACGCTATTTATTGTTAACTTGGGAGAGCGGAGCAAATCCAGTTATTGTGTTAAGTAAAGCAGATTTATGTCAAGATATTCCTGGAAGGCTGGCAGATGTGGAAGCGATTGCCTATGGCGGTGTTCCTGTTATTCCCATCAGTTCTGAGACGAATAGCGGATTTGAAAAATTAGAAGAATTTTTGCTGCCAGGAAAGACAGTTGCCCTTCTTGGATCATCAGGCGTAGGAAAATCGACTATTACCAATCGATTGTTGGGAGAAGAAAGGCAATTGGTTCAAGAGATTCGTGAGGACGATGCGAAAGGCAGACATACGACAACCCACAGAGAGCTGATCATATTGCCGAATGGAAGTATCTTAATTGATACCCCCGGAATGAGGGAATTACAGCTTTGGGAAAGCTCTGAAGGGTTAATGGAAACCTTTTCCGAAATTGAAGAACTTGTTACCCGGTGCCGTTTTCGTGATTGCCAGCATAAGAATGAACCGGGTTGTGCGGTCGTGAAGGCAATTGAAGAAGGAGTAGTGGAGGCTGACCGGCTACACAGCTATAACAAGCTGCTAAAGGAACTGGCGTTTATTGAACGAAAAGCCAACAAACGGGCACAATCTGAAGAACGAAAACAGTGGAGACAAATCAATAAACAAATGAAGCAGCGGAAAGGCTGCTAAGTAAGGATGCTGAACCGGTGGAGGCTGGGTCGGCATCTCTATGTGAGTTGCCAGATTTTATTTTTACTAAAACATTCTGTATACTTTATGTAACATGAAAAGGGGTGGAAACGTGGAAGAGAAGCATCAAGTAGCAACATTTGCAGGCGGCTGTTTCTGGTGCATGGTGAAGCCGTTTGATGAACAGCCTGGCATTATTAGTGTTTTATCAGGTTATACCGGTGGAACCGTCGAAAATCCAACCTATCAACAGGTTTGCACTGATACGACCGGGCATTATGAAGCTGTCCAAATTACTTATAATCCGGATATTTTCCCGTATGAAAAATTAGTAGGGTTATTTTGGCAGCAAATTGACCCTACTGACGCAGGCGGTCAGTTTCATGACCGCGGCCAATCCTATCAAACAGCGATTTTTTACCATGATGAAACACAAAAGAGGATTGCTGAAGAGTCTAAGCTACGATTGCAAGAAAGCGGCCGGTTTACTAAGCCGATTGTAACACCGATTTTGCCGGCGAAACCCTTTTATCCGGCTGAAGAATATCATCAACACTATTATAAGAAAAACCGAGCTCATTATCAGTCCTACCATGTCGGTTCAGGACGGGCTGGATTTATCGAGAGGAGCTGGGGGGATCAAAATGGAAAATAAAGATTTAAAAAAGGAATTAACACCCATCCAATATGAAGTGACACAAAAAAATGGTACGGAATCGCCGTTTCGCAATGAATATTGGAATGAAACGAGAGACGGAATTTATGTTGACCTTGTTTCCGGGAAGCCATTATTTAGTTCTTTAGATAAATTTGATGCCGGCTGCGGCTGGCCAAGCTTTACGAAACCACTGGAAGAAGAAGAAGTACTAGAAAAAGTGGATCATAGTCATTTTATGGTTCGGACGGAGGTACGGAGTAAATCTGCTGATTCCCATCTGGGTCATGTATTTAATGACGGGCCGGACCCAACAGGACTCCGTTATTGTATCAACTCCGCCGCGCTACGATTTATCCCAAAAGAACAGCTTGAAGAAGAAGGGTACGGGGAATTTACAAAACTTTTCGCTAAAAAATAAGAGCCGCATTTGCGGCTTTTTATGATGAACTTTTCCCTTTGGGTTTTGAAGAGGATGTCATCCCGCCGGATAAAACAAATTTCATGGCATCCTCAGGCTTAACCTCGATAATCTCCACTTGTTCCTTAGGAATTAAAAAGGTAAATCCGGCGACCTGAAAAGTTTGCGGGATATAGACGGCCACATGATCCCTTAGAGGACTGTAGAAATCCTCTAATTGCTCGGACGTAATAAAACCAATACTGCGCATTTCAGTTCCCGGAATCACAACCAATGCTACTTTGGAAAAAGACTTTTTGTCGCCAAGGAAGGACTGTACCGTATCCTTGATGACAGAATATATGGTCTTTACAATGGGGATCTTTTCAAGAAGACGATCAATGAGTCTAATTATTTTTCCCGTTACATACTTTGTAGACAGCCATCCAAGAAAAGTGATCAAAACAACAGTTGTCAATAAACCAAATCCGGGTATGTAATCTTCCCTAAGGTAAGGTCTCAATGAATTACCTAACAATCCGTCTAAAAATAAAAATGTTTTATAAATGACATAAATGACAAGAATAATCGGCACAATCGTTAAAATACCATTAATAAAATTCTTTAAAATTGCTTTCACATTATCACCCACAAATTTATCATTGTCTTTCATAATATAGGCGAATGCACATACAGGTCAAGTACCCAGTACATAAAGTAACAGGGAAGAGATATAAATTATCGAGGAGTGATTCGTGTATGTATGGTGGATTTGGTGGATATGGATATGATGGCTGCTGCGGTTACCCAGTCGCCCCGGTAGGTGGATGCGGAGGCTTTGGTGGTTTCGGAGCATTTGCGTTAATCGTCGTATTGTTTATTTTATTAATTATCATCGGCGCAAGCTGGGGTTTCTAAACTGGAAAAAAGCTGCCTCACGAGGTCAGCTTTTTTATTTTATCCGATGGTCACCTTTTCTTTAGGATATTTAAATTTCTCCTTACTTCCTTTTCCACGTAAGATTAGTAAACATGTAACAATTCCCACTCTTCCAATAAACATTAAGATGATAATAAGGATTTTTCCAAAAGTTGTTAATTTAGATGTTAACCCCATTGATAATCCATTTGTACCGAAGGCTGAAGAGACTTCGAAAATGACTTCAATTAATGTACCGTGCTCTGTAATGGATAACACGATGATGGAACTCAAACATAGGAAGGCTGCAGTTGTAAGCACGATAAATGATTTAAGTACATCTTCGCTATGAAGTTCCCGTCTAAATATTTTGATGGAGCCTTTTCCTTGAGCATAAAAAATTATCGCTAAGATCACGATGGCAAAGGTAGTGGTTCGGATCCCTCCGCTTGCACTGCTGGGTGAACCGCCAATAAACATCAAAATCGACAGGAACAACTGATTGCTGGGCGTAAAATCATTGATATCCATTGTCGTTAAGCCGGCACTTTTGGTTGTAGCCGAATGAAATAGCGAATAAAAAAACGATTCATGCCAGGTCTTGTTTGCAAAAAAGTGATGACTGTCTAAAAGAAAAATAAGTAGGGCACCAATTACAGTTAGAATGACAAAGGTTAACGTTGTTAATTTCGTAAACAAAGTAAAATGGAATTTTTTCTTTTTTTTCATGCTTAAAAAGAATTCATAAATCTCTACCATTACAGGGAAACCAATAGCACCGACAATCATTAAAATGATTATGACCGATTGAACAAAATAATCATGGCTAAATGGGCTCAACGACTCATCCGTAATATCAAACCCTGCATTGGTAGTAGCACTAATGGAAGCAAAAAAACCATGTTTAAAAGCAGTTAACGTGCTATCGTAGTAATCTTTGAACCAAAACCCTAAAATAAGGCCGCCGACTAATTCAAAGGAAACAAATATGATAAAGATCCGTTTTGCCAGCTGCACCAACCCTGCGAGATTGGACTGATTTTGGTCAATCATAATCAGCTGCCTTTCCTTCAATCCCACTTTTTTCCCCAGCATAATCCAGAGGAATGTACTTAACGACATGACCCCAAGTCCGCCTAATTGCAGAATCAAGCATAGAAGAAAAATTCCAAAGTTACTAAAGGTCTCTTTTAATGAAATGACACTTAGGCCCGTTACGCTTATCGCACTAGCGGAAGTAAACATGGCGTCGATAAAACTAAGCGAAACATTTTCACGATGGGCTAGAGGGATTTTTAATAGCAATGTAGAAACGATTAATGCGGACAGATAAAATAGGACGATTAACTGGATCGTCGATAATTCCTTTGTTTTTAATTGAATTTTCTTAATTGTGTCCATATGACCCTTTCCTTTTGTAATCTACTGCCATTCTATAATACCCATGTAAAAAAGTAAAAGAGAGTTTTATATGGTCATGGTGGTTTAATTCTTCAACATCACCTTTTCAAATGCGATGATAGAATGAAATATTGATTCATATAATGAAGTATGTATGAATTTTAGCTTGAAAAAGAAAGTGGTGGCATATGGAAAAATCGTATCTAATCAAACCCATGCTTGATGAAATATACCCGGTCATTGATTATGGCAAAGGGGTCTACTTATATGATATGGAAGGCAAAAAGTACCTTGATGCCGCTTCCGGTGCCGTAACGGCCAATATCGGTCATGGCGTTTCCGAAATCATTGATGCGATGCAGGAGCAGGCAAAAAAAGTCTCATTTGTGTATCGCTCTCAATTTACCAGTGATGCAGCGGAAAAACTGGCGAAGAAAATCGCAGATTGGATGCCGGGAGACTTAAACTGGAGTTTTTTTGTGAACAGCGGTTCGGAAGCGACAGAGACGGCAATGAAAATGGCTATTCAATATTGGCAGGAGCAAGGGATTCTCACCAAGACAAAGGTGTTATCAAGATGGGTTAGTTATCACGGAATCACCTTGGGGGCGCTTTCCATGTCAGGGCATACCGGAAGAAGGGCTAGGTTTGTTCCCCTATTAGAAGATTTCCCTGTCATCAATCCACCCTATTGCTACCGCTGTCCCTACAATTTAGAGGCACCAACCTGCGGTTATGCCTGCGCTAATGAATTGGAATTGGCCATCAAACGGATTGGAGCTGACCAAATCGCAGCCTTTATTGCTGAACCTGTGATTGGGGCTTCAGGAGGGGCCATTGCCCCGCCAAAGGATTATTTTACAACCATAAAAAAAATCTGCGAGGACAACAATATTCTTTTTATCGCTGATGAGGTCATGACCGGTTTTGGCCGGACAGGAACGGTGCTAGCCTGCGAGCAATGGGATGTTATCCCGGATATTGTTGCATTTGGCAAAGGGATGGGGGCTGGTTATGCACCAATTGCTGCCGCCGTTGCCAGTGAAAAGGTAATGGCCCCGATTCTGGCCGGAACAAAATCAGTGATGAGCGGGCATACATTAAGTGCAAATCCACAGTCCTGCGCCGTGTCTTTAGCTGTCTTGGAATACTTGGAAAAAAGCGAGATTATCAAAGATGTAGAAGCAAAGGGCGCTTTTTTGAAAACTCAGCTTGAAAAGTTAAAAGAGCAATATTCCTTTATTGGCGATGTCCGTGGTAAAGGTTTGCTGCTTGGTATCGAATTTGTTGAAGATCGTGAAACCAAAAGGCCATTCCCGAGAAAGGCTATAATAACCCAAAAAGTGGTAGGGCTTGCAAAGGAGAAAGGCCTCCTTGTTTATCCTGCAGGTTCCGGGATCGATGGGATGAATGGTGACGCCATTATCATTTCTCCTCCCTTAACAATCACCGGAAAGGAGATTGAGAACTTACTATTATTAGTAAAGGAAACATTTGCTGCTTTTTCAAATCAAATAAATGCAGATACGGTTGGTGATAGCTAAATGGATAATTTATTCGGAAAAATAACGACCATTGAGGCCGTCATGGAATTTTTTCACGACGGCATGACTGTCATGTTTGGCGGCTTTGGTGGAGTCGGTTCCCCCCCGACATTGATTGATGGAATTTTGGAGAAAGGCGTCCGGAATCTTATTCTGATTGGAAATGATACAGGTTTTCCACACATTGGCATCGGGAAAATCGTCAGCCGGGGATTTGCTAAAAAAGTGATTGCTTCACATATTGGCTCCAACCCGATTGCTGGACAGCTTATGCACGATGGAAAGCTAGAAGTAGAGTTTTCACCGCAGGGTATTTTAGCTGAAAGAATCCGTGCAGGAGGTGTCGGACTGCCAGCCATTTTATCTGATATCGGCATAGATAATGAACTCGTTTCGAAAGATAAACCCCGTTTTACAATCGATGGGAAAAATTATCTGGTTGAAACGGCCTTAACAGCTGCTGTTTCGATTATTTATGCGAAAAAGGCAGACGAGTATGGCAATTTAATTTATGACAAAAGTGCTCGTAATACTAATCCGCTTGTGGCGATGGCCGGGGATATTACGATAGCTGAAGTAGAAGAGATTGTACCTATGGGAAGTCTTGACCCTGATGAAATCATTACTCCCGGAGTGTTTGTTGATTACCTGATTCCATCGAAGGGAGTGAATTGGAAATGGGCATGGGAGTAGACGTACGTAACCAAATGGCGAAAAGGGCGGCGGAAGAAATTAAAAGCAGGATGGTGGTTAACCTTGGTATAGGTATACCATCCCTTGTTCCAAACCATTTGTCAAAGGAAACTATGGTGATGTTTCATGCTGAAAACGGAATTACAGGGATGGGGCCAAGTCCTAATAAAGGGGAAGAGGACGCGAACTTATGCAATGCCGGCGGATTTCCGGTCACACTTACAGGTGGCGGTTCTTATTGTGACAGTGCCATTTCGTTCGGAATGATTCGTCGCGGCAGGGTGGATATCACGATTTTAGGTTCGTTGCAGGTCAGTCGATATGGAGACCTCGCTAATTGGATTGTTCCTGGGAAAAAGGTACCGGGCATGGGAGGGGCAATGGAACTTGCCCAAAAAGCGAAAAAGGTGATAGTTGTGATGAATCATTGTGACAAGCATGGAAATCCCAAAATTTTACCATCCTGTACATTACCATTAACTTCGGGACGATGCGTCGATCTTATTATTACCGATTTAGCTGTATTTGAGGTGAGCAGCGACGGCTTACTTTTGACAGAATTATTTGCACCATACAATTTAGAGAATGTAGTGAATAAAACAGGCTGTGAATTTAAACAAGCCGAAACTGTTCGCGAGATCCCGTACTAAGTGTAAATCTTCCTGGAGGAGTGAATCAGTTGATGAAACATGAAGACCAAATAAAGCAGTGGCTAAAAGAGAATCGTGCACGTGGAGCGAGACTGTTACAAATCCTAGTTCGTGAAAATAGCACAAGGGGAAACGAAAGCAGCACACAAGCACTTGTGATTGAAAAATGCCGCCAGCTTGGGCTTATACTGGATATTTGGGAAATAGGCGACGCTAAATTAAAAAAACATCCAGCTTATTGCTGCGACCGGAAAAGCTTCGAAGGGAATCCCAATCTTGTGGCGGTGTTAAAAGGTACGGGTGGCGGTAAATCAATTATTTTAAACGGACATATCGATGTGGTTCCAGTTGGTGACGAGTCGAGTTGGACCCATGACCCATTTAGCGGCATGATTGAGTGCGGAAAGTTATATGGTCGCGGAGCAACCGATATGAAAGGCGGAAATGTGGCACTGCTAATGGCGATCGAGTCGTTGGTCGCCAATAGAATTAAACTGAAAGGAGATGTTATTTTCCAAAGTGTCATTGAAGAGGAAAGCGGTGGAGCTGGGACGCTTGCTGCCGTTTTAAGGGGATATCATGCTGACGGAGCAATCATTCCTGAACCAACCAATATGAAACTATTCCCTAAGCAGCAGGGTTCGATGTGGTTTCGTGTCACCATTACCGGTAAAGCCGCACATGGCGGTACAAGGTACGAAGGTGTTAGTGCTATCGAGAAATCCCTCCTTGTGATTCAGAGATTACAACAGTTAGAGAAAGATAGAAATGAGAAAATAACAGATCCCTTTTTTGAAAAAATCCCAATCCCAATTCCAATTAATATTGGAAAGATTACAAGTGGGGAATGGCCTTCATCGGTGCCTGACACCGCCATCATTGAAGGGAGAATGGGTGTATCGCCTGAGGAAACGATTCAAGCGGCACAGCTTGAAATGGAAAGTTGCCTACGTGAAATAAGTGAGCAAGATGAATGGCTGCAGGAAAATCCTCTCAAGCTCGAATGGTTTGGTGGCAGGTGGCTGCCTGGGAGTCTTGAGAGTGACCATCCATTGATGAATGAACTGACAAACAGCTTTATAGAAGTGAAGGGGACACCCCCTGTTGTCGAAGCAAGTCCGTGGGGCACCGATGGCGGTATACTTTCCACTGTCGGAAATACGCCCACGCCCGTTGTTGTGTTTGGGCCTGGTATAACGGAAATAGCTCATGATGCCAATGAGCATATTAATCTGGAAGATATGTTCGCGGCAAGCGAAATTATTGCATTAACACTATTGAAATGGTGCGAGGTTGTGGAGTAGGGGTTCACCATTTTTTACAATTACTTGATATAATAGATTTGAACATATGGAAATGTCTGGCTTAATTTCAAGGCCAGACATTTTTCAAATAACTGTTTCCGGAAATAAGGTAAGGAGTGACCAAAATGAATCTAACCGCGTCCACCATTTATCTGGAGGAAGAAAGCTATTTCCTTGAGGTGTATCTTGACCCTTTTAATAAACGAATTCGCGTAGATGATTATCGCGGGAATACAAGATTACTTCTTGAAAAAGCAGAGGAGCTCGCACAGCAGTATCAGGCAGAAAAATTAATCATAAAGGCACGCAGCGAAGATTTTTTACTTTTTTTCGAAAAGGGCCTTCAGCCGGAAGCGGTGATTGAACGTTATTTTCTAGGCTCAGATGCCCACTTTTTCTCTAAATTCTATACACCGGAGCGGAAGCGGAATGATCATTGGATCACCGAGGACGGGATGATTCATAGTATTTATCAATTAGACACTTCTGTGGAAAAAACATACCCGCCAAAGGAATATGAATTAAAAAAGGCAGATGAGAGCTGTGCGGAAGAACTTTCAACACTCTATAAACAAGTATTTCAAATCTATCCAACCCCCTTGCATGATCCGGAATATGTAAAAAAGACAATACAAGAGGGAACCATTTATTACGTCTTTTATTATCAGGGGAAAATTGTCAGTGCTGCTTCCGCCGAAATCAATTCCTTTTATAAAAATGCCGAATTAACAGATTGTGCCACAGTAACGGAACACAGGAAATATGGGCTTATGAAGATTATTCTGCAGGAGCTTGAACGTGAATTGAAACGAAATGGAATTTTTTGTGCCTATTCAATTGCAAGGTCGCTATCCTTCGGGATGAATGCTGTTTTATTTCAACTAGGCTATTCGTACCGGGGAAGGTTCGTTAATAATTGCTATATTTATGATAAGCTTGAAAACATGAATATGTGGGTGAAAAATCTGGCAAACTGCTAGAAAATCGGCTTAAGAAGCCGATTTTTCGGCACCATACAATACCTCCAGAAGGGCAGGTGAATGAAATGGTTCAATTAACGGCACTAACACAAGAAGTTCTGACAGCCATTCTTAAAAGCATTGATGAAGGCATCCATGTGGTCAATATAGAGGGAAAAACTATCTTTTATAATGAAGTCGCCGCAAAGCATGATGGCATGGATGTCAAGGAAGTCCAGGGGAAGCATTTAATTGACGCATTCCCCTCCCTGACAGAAGAGTCCAGTACACTTTTAAAGGTAATTAAAACAGGAAAGCCAATTTACAATCAAACACAGGTCTATCTGAATTTACATGGGACTAGAATTGACACCATTAATACGACACTGCCAATCTTTCTGGGCGAAGATATTATTGGAGCAGTTGAAATTGCGAAAGACTATTCGCGAATGAAGCTGTTGGCAGAAAGGTTATTGGATTTACAAAAAGGCGTCAATAAGAGCAGAAAGAAAAGGACATCAAAGCAAGTAAACTATACATTAAACGATTTAATGACGGTAACTCCTGAATTTAGCAGCTTGATAAACGAAGCTAGGAAGCTGGCAAAATCGGATTCTCCAATTCTGGTTTATGGCGAATCCGGAACGGGGAAGGAATTATTTGTCCAAGGAATTCATCATGAATCACTCCGCTCGAGTGGTGCCTTTATTGCTCAAAACTGTGCCGCCATCCCGGAAACCTTACTGGAAAGTATCCTTTTTGGAACCGCTAAAGGGAGCTATACAGGGGCAATTGAGCGCAAAGGGCTATTTGAACTTGCCGATGGTGGTACCCTGTTTCTTGATGAATTACATACTATGCCAATCGAACTGCAGGCGAAGCTATTACGGGTATTGGAGGATGGAATGGTGCGAAGGGTCGGCAGCTCGCAAAATATTTCCGTTGATGTCCGTGTGATCGCGGCCATGAATGTACACCCAAGCATGGCACTTAAGGAACAGAAACTGCGCTCCGACCTTTATTATCGCTTAAATGTATTTACTTTCTCCCTCCTCTCATTAAGGGAACGGCAAGAAGATATATTGTATTTAACGAATAAGTTTATTCACGAGCTTAATATAAAACTAAAAAAAGATATTCAAGGTTTGGAAAAGAAGCTTGAACATTTCTTCGTTAGCTATCAATGGCCGGGAAATGTCAGGGAACTTAAACATACGGTGGAATATATGATGAATGTTTGTGAGGTACGAAAACTAAGATTTGAGGATTTGCCGATCCTGTTACGGCAGCAACTGGTCCAATCTCAAGGAAAGAATCCACCACAACCAGAAGGCTTATCATTAAGAAAAAATCTCGAAGCTGTAGAGAAGATGTTGATTACTGATGCGCTGGAACAAAGCGATGGGAATATAAACCAAGCAGCAAAGCTTTTAGAAATTCCAAGGCAGACATTACAATATAAAATAAAAAAAATGAAGGAATGAGCCGCCGAGTTTTCGGCGCTTTTTTTATGGGACTCTTTAGTAATAATTTGATTTTTTTGCCAATTCCCATTCTAAAGCCCTTTCGAGTAATTGGCATGAATCTTGCATGATAGCTATATAAAGCGAGATTAGGGGGAATAGATCATGAAACATTTTTTATATAAACCGAAAAGACATTGGCAGGATATAGAGCTTTGGAAAGATGTGAGCGAAGAACAGTGGAATGATTGGCTCTGGCAATTAACCAATACGATCCGCACTTTAGATGATCTGAAAAAGGTAATTAACTTAACTCCTGATGAAGAAGAGGGGGTAAGGATTTCAACGAAAACCATTCCCTTAAATATTACTCCATATTATGCTTCCTTGATGAGTCCTGACGATTCAAGGTGTCCAATCAGGATGCAGTCTGTTCCGATTTCGAAGGAAATTTATAAAACGAAATATGACCTGGAAGATCCCTTGTATGAGGATGAGGATTCTCCAGTTCCAGGGCTGACGCACCGCTATCCTGACCGTGTCCTCTTTCTTGTAACTAATCAGTGTTCCATGTATTGCCGCTATTGCACACGAAGACGCTTTTCCGGGCAGATTGGGATGGGGGTGCCGAAGAAACAGCTGGATGCTGCCATTTCCTATATTAGGCAGACACCACAAGTTCGCGATGTGCTAATTTCTGGCGGTGATGGGCTATTAATCAATGATAATATTTTAGAATATATACTGAAGAATTTACGTGAAATTGATCATGTGGAAATTATTCGGATAGGAACGAGGGCACCAGTTGTCTTTCCACAGAGAATTACCGAAAACCTCTGTAATATTTTAAAAAAATACCATCCTATATGGTTAAATACTCATTTTAATACCTCTATCGAAATTACCGAGGATTCAAAAAGGGCATGTGAGATGCTTGCAAACGCAGGCGTTCCGGTCGGGAACCAATCGGTTATCCTGGCAGGGATTAATGACAGCGTCCCGATTATGAAAAGGCTGATGCATGATCTTGTCAAAATTCGTGTCCGCCCCTACTACATTTATCAATGTGACCTGTCAGAAGGAATTGGTCATTTCCGGGCACCTGTATCGAAAGGCCTGGAAATTATTGAGGGACTCCGTGGACATACAAGCGGATATGCTGTTCCGACCTTTGTGGTTGATGCCCCTGGAGGCGGCGGGAAAATTGCTCTGCAACCCAATTATTTAATTTCCCAAAGTCCGGAAAAAGTCGTTCTCCGTAATTTTGAAGGAGTTATCACTTCTTATCCGGAACCTGAAAACTATGTGGCAGGCAGAGCAGAAGGGTATTTTCAGGAAATTTATCCGGAAATGGAAGAGAAACGGTCGCTGGCCGGTATTGCCGGAATTATGAACGATCAACATTTTAATCTCGTTCCGGAAGGCCTGATAAGATTGAATCGCCGTCAGAATTACAATCAAGATCCTTTGCACACCTCGTTAAAGGATAAACGAAGTAAGCGGGATGAATTAAAGGAAAAGAAATTTAAAGCCTTGACTGAGAAGGATAAGGGTGTGCAAGAAATGAATACTGCCGGGCCGGTATCGGAAAAGGGGGTTAGGAAGGATGAAAATTGAATGTGAATGGTGCAACAGTACTGGTGTAGAGCAAACCACGAACTCTGTTTTCTGGGAATTACCGGACGGATCGAGAGCGATAGAAATTGCCGAAACTCCCACATATCACTGTTCTGACTGCGATATGATTTATCAGAGCGAAGTCATTGTCAAAGAGATTGAGAACCATTTGTATTTAATTGATTGTAAGCAAATTGGAAAAGTGATTACCTTTGAGGAATTAATGAAAATCCGAAGATTATTGAAAAAGAATTATTTTGATTTTTCAAACTAATGTTAGCAGCCCCGAAATTTGGGCTGCTTTTTCCCGCATTAACGGGCAGTAAGACCCCCAATTCAAGACTTTGAGTTATAAAAAGGATATGTGGGGGATCCACTGCCCGTAAAAGCCCGATTGGTTCAACTAACAATCATTGGTGGTTGGAAGAACCCCCAATGATTGAAGTTTCACTTTATCCAGTATTGCACATAGACGATGGCGTCTGAATCCGTTATAGTATTTCTTATAAAAACTGATTCCTGTAAAGAAGGTCATTTATAGATGAGAAAATCATTTTATCATTTTTTATTGAAATTTAGACATCCGGCGCCAAAGGATGCGATTAGTAGGTTTGCTAACGATGCTTATTTGGATCATGCTTTTCCAAAAACGGCAGAAGATTACCATGAACTGAGTTCCTATTTGGAGCTAAATGGCGCCTATTTAGAATCTATGACTGTGTTTGATGAAACCTGGCAGCAATATATCGCCTCAGAAAGTTAATTATGAAAGAATGGAATCGTCTCGTAATGGGAGGCGATTTTTTCATTTTTTAATTCACGTTAGCGATATTGAGTACCACGCATATACTGTTGTATATACTATTAGACTAATCCAATTGAGGGGATGGGAGGACATGGCAAAAAGGAAAAAATCGAAGTATCAGATTGGTGATACGGTCGTGATTACAATGTATGGTACCGTCGGTAAGGTCACGGATGTAAAATGGCTGGAAGGAAAATATGTGTATGAAGTAAACAAGAGTGAAGGCCTATATATTGAAGAAGCCTTACAATTACTTTCAGAATATGATGGCAGCATTATGGAGCAAGAACAGATTGATATTGAATACAAGTTCTTTTTCGGAGATTTAGTTCAAGTAAGTGGGTATGGAGCTGACTTATTTAAAGTTGTTGGTTTTCGGACTGAAATTTGGCGCTATAAAGAGGATGCCTGGGAAGATGTCATTTACGAACTTTCAAGGGTTAGTGATGGGGAATGGCTTGAAGCGGGTGAGGAGGAATTAACGCTTGTTGCCGATGCGGAGAATGCCGACACCTTTATTCAAAAGCTAGGACTTCTATACTTAGTCAACAAAAATGAAAAGACAGAAAAAAATCCAAAATTATTGCAGAACATGATCAGAAAAGCAGAAGTAGAAGAAATCGAACGGAAAAAGGAAAAAAAGGAATTAATCGATAACTTATTAGACATATATAATGATTATCGAATTTTATATGATATGTTTCAGGATCAAGAATATTATCAGGTCATGCGCGTGATTCTTAGAAAATTAGAAGGTCTAGCAAGCAACGATGGCAAAAGCCATGTTTAGCTATCAGCTTGATATGACAAATAATAAATAGATAATAAACGGTATTGCGGCCCATTTAATCAAAAAAAACATGGAATTCGTTATCTGCTCCATGATTTTGACGGTGCGGCCATCCTCACAGTTAACATCATTAATAAACGCCTCTAACTTTAATTGCAAGTTCGACATTTGATCACCTCAAAGTGTTTTTTTACATCCTATGCTTGTCCAATCCAAATAAGACATGTTTCTTTTTTATTTATATTATTCCCCTGATGTGGATATGTAGGGGTTAAACCAAGTGGCAAATGGAAATCAAAGTAAATAGCATGAAAAGGCCATGTACATCATACATTCTCTAAAAAGGGGGCGATGCTATGAGAGAAATTGAAGTATTCATTGATACTGAGGAAATTGCCGAATTTTTCTTTCATGAGCTTGTAAAAAGGGGATACGTTCCTAGCGAAGAAGAATTGGAAGAACTTGCAGACATCACATTTGAATATTTAATTGAAAAGAGCATTATTGACGAAGAGACGGAGGAATAATAACGAAAAAATTTTGCGGAGAGAAAGAATCTCTTCCATTCATAATAGATGAGGACGAAAGACGAGCATTTGTTGCTCGCTTTTTCTTGTGCCTGCTGTTGAATGGTACATAGGAAAGTAGAATTATTTTATTTAAAAAACTGCGAAACCTTCCGTTATTTTCCTCGTATATATGAATACGAACCTAAGGGGGGATAGCGGATGTTCAAAAAAATTCTCAAATCCATTATCAAAAACAAACTTAGTCATCAACATAAATACGGCTCTTCAAGCGATGCATGGAAGAAGATGAAGCATCATAAACATAGCCACCTCGGGCATCATCATTATAAAAAGAAGCATAAAAGCGGCAGTTTTATGTCCAGTTTCTTTAGCAGTTAAAAAGGCGGGCAAGATGCTAAAAAGATATGTATTCTATCTGTCTACCTTATTGGAAAGGCCAATTCCTCTTGGTGAAATTGTCTCTAATCGATATAAAGTGGTTGGGCATCTTGGTGCCGGGAGCTATGGACATAGTTATTTAGTTATAGACCTCTTTAATCAACAGAAAAAGGTGTTAAAAGCATTAAGGCTTCATAAGCGGTTAACTCGGTCTGGACGAAGTGGCTTTGAGCAGGAAAAAGAACTGTTACTATCGATTGATCATCCGGGATTTCCAAAGTATTTTGAGGATGGGATCTATAAAAATATCCCCTTTTATACGATGGAATTTATTGATGGCAAGAACTTTGAACAGCTTATTTTTTCAGAAGGAATGAAAGTTTCAGAAACAGAAGCATGTAGGATCGCTGATGATTTGCTGCAATCCATTGAATATTTGCATGCTCATAATATCATCCATAGGGATATCCGTATTCCTAATGTCCTACACGATGGAAAACGGATTAGACTGATTGACTTAGGACTCGGAAAGCATCTTGAACAGAAACAATCTGGAACAGCGGTGAGCGGTTTTGATTTGCGGAAGGAGATTAACTTCCAAGCAGATTTTTATGGACTTGGTCATTTTTTATTGTTTCTCCTTTATTCCAACTTTTCCATTAAAGAAAATCAACAGGAAATGAGCTGGGAGGAAGAATTGGATATTTCGAATGAGGTTAAACACATTATTAGAAGGCTCTTACAGATTGAACCATCCTATGATTCCTGTTCCCAAATTAGAGCTGCACTTCATAAATTATTTGTTTTTTAGGTGGAGTAACTGATGTCATTTTTCAACAAGGTATTTGCAACAAAAATAGAAAAAATATGAATTCGACAAAAATAATTAAGTTTCTATGGAGGATTCGACATTACCTACAGCTAATTATTAGAATAGACAATAAATTCTAATTAATTGGAGGTATATGATGATCAAAATGTTAACAAAACGAGCATGTAGTCAATTTGATGTGACGATCTTTCAAACTCCAAAGTTTCGCGAGCGAAAAGGGTATAAAGAGGTTTATCGTGTCACTATTCCCGCAACCAACCGTGAACATTGTTTACAAGAAACCTTTAGCATTTTTAATGTGACAGATAGAATTCCGACAAATTATGAAGGACGGTTCCTTGCGACCGGTGACATTATCTTTATTGACGAAGGCCGCGGCGGGCAATATTATTATCAATTAAAACCCGGCGGCTGGTTTCCGATAAATCGAATCATTATTCGCTAGCCAAACTTAAACTAAACCTAAGGGGTCCCTTAGGTTTAGTTTAAGTTTTAGCTCTTACGTCCGCCGCTTGCATTAAGCTCTTTTGCATGTGCATTGTGTTCTGCCTCAATAGCTTCGGCGGGGGTGTGATTATTTTTCTTTTGTCCATTTATCCGAGCACGGTGTTTTTTACCCATCGATAATCCCTCCTTTTTACGTCTAGAAATAGCTTCCCTCAATTATGAAAAAACATGTCCATTCTGTGTAACGATTTTCATTGAAAATCGAATATGTTATATTGTCTATGGTACAGACTAATTTTCGTACTACTATTGACTGGAGGCTTATTTATGAGTGTACATATTGGTGCAGGAGAAAATGAAATTGCGGAGACGGTATTACTTCCCGGAGATCCACTTCGAGCTAAATATATTGCAGAGACTTTTTTAGAGGATGCGACATGTTATAACGAGGTTCGAAATATGTTCGGCTATACCGGAACCTATAAAGGAAAAAGAATTTCTGTTCAGGGGACAGGAATGGGTGTTCCTTCTATCTCTATTTATGTGAATGAGTTAATGCAAAGCTATCAGGTTCAGAATTTAATCCGTGTTGGTACTTGCGGGGCTATTCAAAAGGATGTAAAAGTCCGCGATGTGATTTTGGCGATGACTAGCTCAACAGATTCTAACATGAACCGGTTAACTTTTGGACATGTAGATTTCGCCCCGTCTGCCAACTTTGATTTACTCAGAAAGGCCTATGATGCAGGGGTAGCTAAAGGGCTTAATTTAAAAGTAGGTAATATTTTTACTGCCGATTCTTTCTATAACGATAATGCAGAACTTGAAAAATGGGCTAAATATCAAATTCTTGCGATTGAAATGGAAACAACCGCCCTTTATACATTAGCGGCGAAATTTGGCCGAAAAGCCCTTTCCGTCTTAACCGTTAGTGATCACATTTTAACGGGTGAGGAAACTACCGCTGAAGAACGGCAATTAACCTTTAACGATATGATTGAAGTCGCATTAGAAGCGTCTATAAAGGAATAATCTCACTATCAAGCCTCTTCCAACACGGAAGGGGTTTTTCTTTTTTGAAAATGAAAGGAACTTCGGGATTACGTGGAGAATTATTAAAGACGATTACATGATACGTGGGCAAAGCATTAAGAGGTGAGAAAAATGAAGGAACAGCTCAAATTGGATATTTCGGGGATGACGTGTGCGGCATGTTCAGCAAGAATTGAAAAGGTACTCAATAAAATGGACGGCGTCGAAGCAAATGTGAATTTGGCCATGGAAAGTGCGACCATTTCCTATGATCATGACCTCGTTTCCAGTAGGGATGTAGTAGCAAGAATCGAAAAGCTTGGATACGGTGCCAAAGAGAAAGTGGAAAGGGAAGCGAGACAGCAATTAAAGGAGGAAGAGATAAAGGCAAAATGGAGGAAATTTTACCTCTCCGTCCTTTTGTCTCTCCCGCTTTTGTACACAATGCTTACGCATCTCCCTTTTGATAGCGGTTTACCAATGCCTCATTTTTTCATGAACCCATGGTTTCAATTGCTCTTAGCTACCCCTGTGCAGTTTTATATTGGCGGCCCGTTTTACATAGGCGCCTATAAAGCCCTTAAAAATAAAAGTGCGAATATGGATGTTCTTGTCGCATTAGGAACTTCAGCCGCTTATTTCTATAGCCTTGCAGAGGGAATCAAAACAATTGGAAATCCATATTACATGCCGCATCTTTATTTTGAAACAAGTGCTGTTCTCATTACCTTAATCCTTTTAGGAAAATTATTTGAAACTATGGCTAAAGGAAGAACCACAAGGGCTATTTCTGAACTGTTAAACCTTCAAGTAAAGGAGGCAACGGTCATTCATGATGGAAAGGAACGGCTAATCCAAATTGAAGATGTGGTGGCAGGGGACTGGTTACTTGTGAAGCCAGGTGAAAAAATCCCAGTGGATGGCGAAATCCTTTTAGGACAATCGTCAGTCGATGAGTCGATGATTACCGGTGAGTCCATCCCAGTGGAAAAATCGGTGGGTGATCGGGTAATTGGTTCTACGATGAATAAAAATGGAACCTTGACAATGAAAGCAACAAAGGTTGGGAAGGACACGGCACTCGCCGGAATTATCAAGATTGTCGAGGAAGCTCAGGGGAGCAAAGCACCCATTCAACGGCTCGCGGATACCATTTCTGGTTTTTTTGTCCCCGTCGTTGTCGGCATATCATTATTGATTTTCTTGGTTTGGTATTTTTTTGTTAAACCAGGAGATTTCCCTGCAGCTTTAGAAACGGCGATTGCGGTCCTTGTAATTGCCTGCCCGTGTTCTTTAGGACTTGCAACACCAACATCGATTATGGTTGGTACTGGAAAAGGGGCGGAAAAGGGCATCCTTTTTAAAGGCGGAGAGTATTTAGAAACGGCTCATAGACTCAATGCTGTTGTTTTTGATAAAACTGGAACGATTACAAAAGGACAACCAGTCGTTACTGATTTTATTGCTTATCAGGAAAAAAAGAAAGTTCTTCAATATTTAGTTTCAGCTGAAAAATCATCGGAACACCCCCTTGCTGAAGCGATTGTAACGTATGGGTTGGAAAAAAGATCGAGTACCCTTCCGGTAAAAAGATTCCAGGCTATTCCAGGTTACGGGATTGAAGCAAAAATAGGTAATGATGAAATAGTTGTTGGGACAAGGAAGTTGATGAAGTTAAAAGGAATTTCCTATAAGCGGTTTGAAGAGGACCTGATTCGCTTTGAAACCGAAGGGAAAACGGCTATGTACATTGCCATCAATTCTACCATCATGGGTATTGTGGCTGTTGCTGATACGGTTAAAGAACTGGCGAAGCTTGCGGTGCAGCAATTAATGGAATTGAATATCGACGTTTACATGCTTACCGGCGATAATGAACGTACGGCAAAAGCAATCGCAGCGCAGGTAGGAATTAATCATGTAATTGCGGAAGTCCTCCCGGAGGAAAAGGCCAATCAAGTGAAACAACTCCAACGCAAAGGGTTGAAAGTGGCGATGATCGGGGATGGAATTAATGATGCACCGGCACTCGCGGTAGCAGATATTGGTATTGCCATGGGCACCGGAACAGATGTGGCTATTGAAGCGGCTGATATTACCATTCTTGGTAGTGAATTGACGCTAATTCCAAAGGCGATCACACTAAGTAAAAAAACCATGCAAAATATCCGCCAAAACCTTTTCTGGGCGCTTATTTACAATTCTGCAGGAATTCCTATTGCTGCCCTTGGATTATTGGCTCCATGGGTGGCAGGTGCAGCCATGGCTTTTAGTTCCGTATCCGTTGTTACAAACTCACTTCGATTAAAGCGTGTAAAACTTAAATGATTTACCGTAAAACGTACGGGTACTTCTCTTTTGAGAGGTACCTTTTATCATTGAAAAGGGTTTTTACATCAATTCTCATTATTTTCATTAACTTTTCTTTGTTAATTTTATAAAAAAGATGTTATTCTAATCACTAAGGGTTTACAAATTAAAGTATTTGAAAATAGCTTCTTAAAAAATATGAAAACATTCAGGCTGTTACGGTACATGTCCAGTTCATATTTTGATGGTGAATGAAAGTGGTGAAGGATTTGAACGAAAATAATGAGGAACAAAAGATGATTGAAGAAGGTAAAGTAGAGCAAGAGCAGATGACAGATAACAAATCCGGGTACATAAGAATGAAAAAGTTTCCATTTATCATGCTGCTATTTTTGCTCGTTTTTCTATCGGCAGGGATTACCACCTTTGCCTTGGCATTTGGAAAGGACAAGGTTGTTACGGTCGCACCGCAAAGATCGGAATTTAATAAACTTTATGAAGCATTTGATACTTTGAAAAATGGATACTACAAGGATGTGAACCAGCAAAAGCTAATTAATGGGGCGATTGATGGAATGGTTACGTCACTTGATGATCCATATTCCGACTATATGAGCAATGAAGAAGCGAAAAGCTTCCACAGTAGTATTTCTTCTTCTTTTGAAGGAATCGGTGCCGAAATTCAAGAAAAGGAAGGACATATTATAATTGTCTCTCCGATTAAAGGCTCACCTGCTGAAAAAGCCGGATTAAAACCGAATGATGTGGTCGTAACGGTAAATGGAAAAAGCATTCAGGGGATGAATTCAACCCAAGCTGTTACGTTAATAAGAGGGAAAAAAGGAACAAAGGTCGAATTAACTATTCAACGACCTGGAACAGATGCCCCAATGACAGTGCCGATTGTCCGTGATACTATTCCAATTGAAACGGTTTATGGGGAAATGGTAGATGATTCGATTGCGAAAGTTCAAATAACAAGCTTTTCAACCAATACAACAAAAGAACTTGTAACAGCCCTAAATGATTTACAGAAAAAGGGTATGAAGGGTGTTGTCTTAGACTTACGTCAAAATCCTGGTGGGCTATTAGACCAAGCCGTAAGTATAACAAGCATGTTCGTACCAAATGGAAAAGTTATTGTTAAAGAACAAGACCGAAATGGAAAAGTGAAGGAGATCGCTTCACAGAATGAAGGAAGCCCAGAGCTTCCGTTAGTAGTACTAATTGATAAGGGGAGTGCCAGCGCATCAGAAATTTTTGCTGCGGCTGTAAAGGAATCTGCCGGTGTACCACTTGTTGGTGAGAAGTCATTTGGAAAAGGTACGGTGCAAACCGCAGCTGATTTCAAAGACGGCTCCAACCTCAAATATACAATTGCAAAATGGCTAACACCAAATGGGAATTGGATTCATAAAAAGGGAATCGTGCCTGATTTTGAGGTAGCCCTTCCAGATTTCGCGTCATTACCGATTATTAATCCGGATAAAGAGCTAGCCCTATCCACTTCATCTACAGAAGTTCAAACAGCTCAGAAGATGTTGAAAGCTGTCGGATATGACCCTGGACGTGAGGATGGATTCTTTGATGAAAAAACAAAAGAAGCTGTCATCGCCTTCCAAACCGCGCAAGGCCTTGCTGCTGATGGTGTGTTAAAAGGTGATTCCACGATGAAGCTAATGGATCTTTTACGGGAAAAAATTAAAACAAGCGACACCCAACTACAAAAGGCTGTAGAAGTATTAAAAGGAAGAATGAAATAATTGATAACCCGATTCCATTAGGAGTCGGGTCAACTTTTTTTAATTATCAAAGATTGAAGGGAAAAAGATGAAAAAAGCGGAAGTATATATTTTGTCAGGATTTTTAGGAAGCGGAAAAACGACACTGTTAAAACGATTGCTTGAGGACGAACGAGATGCCGGTAGAAGGGTAGCAGTCATGATGAATGAATTGGGGAAGGTCTCGATTGACTCTGATGCTGTCAATGATGATGTTGCACTAAAAGAGCTTTTAGGCGGCTGTATTTGCTGCTCGATCCAGGACAAGCTTGAAGCACAGCTACAAGGTTTATTACTAGATGAGCAGCCAGATGTTATTTATATTGAAACAACTGGAGCTGCTCATCCCGTAGAAGTGTTAGATGCGATCCTATCCCCTTTGTTTGCCGATAAGCTAATCATAAAAGGTATTATTACAACAGTGGATGGTACAAGATGGAAAGAGCGAAAAATATTAAGCCCTCAGCTGCAGCAATTGATCCTTGAGCAGGTTCGACATGCCGACTTTATCATCATTAATAACATGGATGATTTAATGGAAATGGATCAGGCACATATTACCTTTGAAATCCAAGGAATAAATCCAAAAGCAAGATGCCTGTTGACGAATTTTTCACAGGTTTCGATTAGACAGCTTAGAAATCTATCTGTATCTTTTGAAAAAGAATCACAAAAGATTGATTTGAATTTAACAACCTTTGTGTATCAATTTAAGAAGGCAATCAATCATAATATGTTTGAGGAATTTTTAAGAGAGCTTCCTAATACCATCTATCGAATTAAAGGATATATAAAATTTGATTATGCAGAGCATCCGTTTTTATTTCAATTTTCATATGGAATGCCGCTATATTTAAAGGAAGAGATGAATTTACCGTTAAATCTTGTCTTTATTGGCGAAAATATCGATTGGAATGGTATTCAGGAACAACTTGCCAACCTCGAAAAAAATAGCTAGGAATGAATGAACATTTCCCCTTCAGGTAACTCTTTTAATGTAGCGAAAAACATTAAAAGGGGGTCTTAAATGAAAAGGGCAGCTAGTTTCATCGTATTCATTCATTTCCTCCTTTATGGGCAAGGAGTTCAGGCTAAAGCAGATATTAGTTATAAAATAGAAATGCTGAACTGGAATGAAGTGAATCAACTAGTACCAAAA
This sequence comes from Bacillus sp. MM2020_4, assembly GCF_011250555.1. Classification (GTDB taxonomy): domain Bacteria; phylum Bacillota; class Bacilli; order Bacillales; family Cytobacillaceae; genus Neobacillus. Next base: position 113,545 of record NZ_JAANMZ010000005.1, read on the forward strand.
TACACCAAATTCACGGTTATGGATGTAGAAACAGGGAAACGATTCAAGGTCCAGAGACGAGCAGGAAGTCATCATGCTGATGTACAACCGTTAACAGCAAAAGATACGAAAATGATGAAAAAGATATACAGCGGAAAGTGGAGCTGGAAACGCCGTGCCATTATTGTCATTCACAAAGAAAATTGGATTGCCGCATCCATGCATGGGATGCCACATGGTGGAGGCGCACTGCAAAATAATTTTCCCGGTCATTTTTGCATTCATTTCTATGGGAGTACAACGCACCGTACCAATTCCATGGATCTATCCCATATGCTCATGGTTCTGAAGGCTTCAGGTAAATTAGATGATTATCTTGGAAAGGCAAACCCATACGAGGTGATTAATGCCTATGTAGCCGGGTTTAAGCAGCAGGATGTCCGGATTACCTCTCAAGCTTCTTTGCAAAAAGTAAGATGGAAGCCCATTTTACAGAAGGTTGAAAATGTAAGACTATCGCGATTAGAGCTTTTGCCCCCAGAAGATTTAAAAGAAGAAATTAGTTTGGATGTTCCTGCAGTGGTTGACTGGTACATAGAAGATAGGGGCAGGCAAACATTTAGCGGGGATATCCATTTGGTTAGGTTTTCACCTACTGACCCTTGGAAAGTTGATTCGGAGGATTTTTTAAAAGAAAACCATCTGCCATAATACGCAAAAAACACCTTTGATTAAAGGTGTTTTTTGCGTAATTATCCCTGCTCACCAAATTTGATAAAGGTCCGTTCATCTTCGATTAAGCCGCAGGCACCGCATTGTATCCGATAATCCGGTCCGTTGTAGGGAAGATGAAAGGGTTCTAATTCATTTTCACCATACCCCCTAACAACGACACCTGATACGGGGTCAAGCTTAACAGATTGTGATACTTGCTGAATGATATTAAACCGGCTGCGATTCGTTTTGCAATTCGGGCATTTGTATGGAGTGGACATAGGTTTCTCCTTTCGTGGTATGGTTAACCTCTATTTTTTGCAATAATGACAGGAAATATGTAACAATGCTAATGTAGAGTAAAGGGGGGATTTGTTTGGAAAAGGAAAAAGAGAATTATCAATTTTTATTAGAAGAATACCGCTCGATATGGAACAATAGGTCATTATCAACAAGGGATCAAACAAGTGAAGAGACATTAATCGAGGCAATCAAACGGGAATTGTTAGATGAAAACTCCCATCCTAGAATCCGAAAAGACAAATATGAAAAATATTATTCAGCAGTAAAGAGGGTTATGGCATCACAGATCTCTCTTGATTCGAAGGGAAAATTAATTGAAATGCATATTGAAGTGATGGAAGAAATTAGTTAGGGGAGAATGACGATGAAGAAGCTTTTGTCCATTTTTATAACCGTTCTTTTTTTGAGCATTGCTGTTTCCTGCAGTCAGCAACAAAAAGAAAATGCGGTAAAACCACCTGAAATGATAGATGTGGACTTGTCCATTAATCCGGAGAAGGGAGAATTAAATAAACCTATTACCTTTGAAGCGAAGGTTACGCAGGGAAAGGAAAACGTAAATGATGCTGATGCAGTGGTCTTTGAGATTTGGCGGGCAAAAGATGAACACCACGAAAAGGTGGAAATAAAACATGCCGAAAATGGGGTATACCGTCTTGAGAAATCATTTGCGCAAGAAGGAACGTATTATTTTATTTCCCATGTAACGGCAAGAGATATGCATAATATGCCGAAGAAGGAATTTATTGTTGGGACACCGAGCGATCCTGAAGACCCTAAAGCACAAGGGTCAATGGATGATATGAAGATGGATGATCAACAGGATTAGGGCCATGAACAATCAACCGAGGGACATTAAAATGGCTACATAAAAAGACAGCCGCAGCGGCTGTCTTTCCTTTTTAGGGCTCTTTTTTTGCTCTGAAATTCACCTTTGCCGCTTCTTTACCAAGTTTTTCTTTGACTTTTTCATTGATGATATCAGAAATATCTCCCTCGTAAGTGGAACCAATATTTAATTTTCCTGATAATTCTTTTATCCCTAATTGACCAAAGTTATTAGCATAATCCAAATGTTCAATTACGATTTTATCAACCTGGAGATGCTCAATTTGAATTGTGGGAGAGCTTTCCTTTGTTTGTGCTTCTGAAAGGTTGTTTGGGACAGTCTTTGTTTCCGCTTTTACCTCATTCATGTTGGCTTCTAAATCAGAAACTTTCCTCTCCAAATCCGATATTTTCTTCGTTAATGTTTTACTTGAAGTGAAAAAGCGAAAGAAAAATCGCATAGAAACCCTCTATTCGGAATTGGTTTGATCGAACGCGATTGGGATATTTTCCAAATCGTCTCGATAAAAGGGCATAACGATATATAAGACGCCATGGCGAATTTCTGATTTTACTTTATTCATTAAAATCGGATAGGGAAGGGTTAATTCTTTTTTAAACTGTCGATTGACGCGTTCTTTAAGATAATATTTTTGATTCTGGTTTAAGGATTTAAATTCGCCGGCAATGGTCAAAAGCTGCTGTTGAATGGTGATGTGCAAATCTTCCTTTGTCAATCCGGGAATTTCCGCTTCCACCACAAGTTCTTGATCCGATTCATATAAATCACATTTTGGGAAAAGTTCTCTAACAGTATTTAGGGGATTTTGGGAGAATTGATTTCCTGAAGTAGTACTATTTATCTTTTCATCAAAAATTTGATTCCAAAATTGATCCGATTTAAATTGCTGGGCTACGTCAAGCCATTTTTTCAGTTTATCTATTTCCATTAAATCCACCCCTTATGTGAATCCCTATTTTCATCATATTTTCAAGGAGGAGAAACATGCAAAAAAAATGACGTTTACATAATTTCTGTCACGTCAATTTGTGAAAACTGCATATCCACATTTTTAGGGATTTTGACTTCAAGCATCCCATCTTTAAAGTTTGCTGTGGCACCTTTCTTTTTAACAATAGCAGGCAGGGTAATAATATTTTTATCTTCTTGCTTCGGGATATGTTCCACGATTAGTTGGTTCGATGTATGATAAATACGGATTTGTTTGATCCATTCTTCCTCTTTTATTGGAATTCTAACGAATACAAAATCATGCGTTTCGAAAGCGGTCGAATTTAACACGCCTGTTGCCGGCTGTGTCTGGGATACTGAGGATTGGAAACCGCTAAACATTTCCTGTGGATTCATCATTCCTCTCATGTTTCCGGGCATAACTTTGCCAATTATATCCTGAACATATTTATCAATTTCTTCAGGCTTCATTTTTTGCATACTATCCTTCATATCCTTATTAAAAGGAAACATATTCCAAGGGAACATAATTAATCATCCTTTCTGACCTAAAATTGATTTGAAATCGGGATCGCCGGGTTAGCAATTTGGGCCTGGTCACTGACATCAGGATCTCCAAATCCATTGACAGAAACCGCTCCAGTAGGTGATAAATCACCAAATGCCATGTTCGTTCCAACCCACTTTTGATTGGCGGTGTGACTGTTTTGAATGACTTGCCCGAAATCAATATTGGCATTATTATTTACGCCGTTCGCTTTTATGTTAAAAATGTTAATTTGATAAGGCATTTCATTTTCATTCCTTTAAAATCGGATTGGTATATACGTTTGATGGGTTTGCGATATCGCCCATATCGTTGACATCCGGATCAATAAAGACGTTTTCCATGGCAGCAGTAGGGGGTGCAAAATCACCATAAGATGCATTTTCACCTTGGGATTTTGAATTAGCCGTATGAGCATTATGAAGGGCTTCACCGATGTTGACAGACCCGTTGTTAGAGACACTGTTAATTTTAAGGCTAAAGATATTGATTACAGTCTGCATCCTGTCACATCCTTTTTTATATTATCAGAATTTATATCATTCGACTTTGAGAAATGTCCAGCTCCAGCGCCCTAGCGGCGAGACGCCTTCGCTCTCCGCCCTACGATAAGTCAACATCGGTTCACTACGTTCACCGTGTTTCCTTTATCTCAGTTGGAGCGCTCCAGGCCATACGCCGCTGACCAGGGCGCTTGCGCTTTTTTTATTGATTACCCCATTCTATGCATGCTCTTGCCCATCCGTTATTAAAACTTCCGATAACTACTTTTGAGCATTTTTCTTTTCATACGCTTTATTTAAAATTTGCATATATAAACATTTCTTTTTAACATATAGTAAAGAGACGAATTTAAAAGTAGAGAGGTAATAATTTGTGAACAAGAAAACGGCCTTGATTACAGGAGGAGCTTCAGGTATAGGCAGAAAAACCGCAATAAAACTTGCGGAAAATGGATATCAGCTGATGATTAACTATCGAAATAGCGAAGAAGAAGCGGTTTTGTTAGCTAAGGAATTAAATGAATGCTTTGGTACAAAAAATGGCACTGTTCAGGGCGATGTGGCTAACAAGGAAGATTGTATTCGGATTGTGAATCAGACCCTCTCCTCGTATCCAACCGTGGATGTTTTGGTTCATAATGCCGGTCCCTACATACACGAAAGGAAACGTTTAACAGACTATACGTTTGAAGAATGGAACTATTTAATTCAAGGAAATTTATCAGCCGTTTTCCATTTGTCAAAACAAATCATTCCTGTTATGCGAAGCCAAAATTGGGGCAGAATTATTACACTTGGGTATGACCGGGTTGAAACGGCACCAGGATGGATCTACCGATCAGCCTTTGCAGCAGCGAAAACCGGTCTCGCTTCACTAACACGAACCATTGCTATGGAAGAAGCGGAGAATGGGATAACGGCAAACATGGTGTGTCCCGGTGATATAACCAATGAGTGGAAGGAAAAAGATATTGGTGAGTCGATCGGGAAAAACGCCGGAAAGAGGCAGGGGACAGGAGAAGACATTGCACGAGTCATTGCTTTTCTTGCGGACGAAAAATCCGATTTTATTACAGGGAGTATTATTCCTGTCACTGGAGGAGTGGATGTGCTCGGAAAGGGAGTAAGAATATCGCTTTAATCACTTTTCAAACTATTCGATATTCAGGAATGAAATCTGTTCCTTTTGTGGATAATAGAAATAATCATCTAGGAAAGGAGCAAAGATATGAGTTTTAACATGAACAGGATCAATCCTAACCAAACCCAAGTTTTTTTTCATGATGGCCGCTTTGAAACATTAACAAATGAGGAACTGGACGATTTTTTGCTCCAAATGGGTCTTAGTGATGTAAATGAAACAATTGAACAAAATGTATTGGAATAGCTGGAATTATCTTCTAAAATATATATAAAAGCAATCGGCAAAAGCCGATTGCTTTTTAATACTTCCGAAATGAATACGTTTCAGCCTTGAGATACGTCTAGCACCAGCGCTCTTCGGCTTTTCTATGCTTCTAATAATTGCGAAGAATCTGTTTGCGGTGAGCCATTCCGTAGCAAATGGAAAGTGTATAAATCCTTTGGGATTTCATATAAATCGTAGATCTCACCATTTGCATTCAATTGCTCATAGATTGATTTTCTTGTCTCATTGGCTTTCACAACATATGGAAGTTTTTCCGCAGCTTTAATGGAGCGAATATTTACTTTTCGAATCCGCATAAAAACTGTTTCAATCCCCGTTTCGTAAAATAACTCCTGAAAAAAGGCATCTTTTGCAGGGCTGTTATAGCCTTTTCCATGATATGATTTCCCCAGCCATGTTCCTAAAAAACCGGCGTTGTCTTCAATATCATACAAATTAATCGTACCGATTGGAGTACCCCATTCATCAAGAATTGTCCGTGAAATTAGTTCACCGCGCTCTTCCGCTTCAATGGTTTGTTTTGTAATAAATATGAATTCTTCATAAGAATCAGCTTTCTGACGTACAAAAGGGAAGACATCAGGGTGTGTCATTAATTCGTACAATGTGTGGCTGTCATGAAGATCACGTTTCTTCAGCATGAATATCCCTCCATTAGGGCATACCGATCCCATGTCTAAAGAAGCGGCCCACCCTCGAAATTTTTTATAAAGTTACGTAAAAAAATTTCGGGGTGGGAATCGAACCCACTAGAACCAGTAAAAACTGGTGGCGCACCAATTGCCTTCCCTATTTCATTTTTTTGTTAATAAATTATGTTGTTAAACCCCCAAGTTTTTTCAGGTCTAAAACAGTTTCATCTAGAGTATGATACAAGAAAAAACGAAAAAAATAAATAGGTTTTTTGTTGATTTTTCGATAATATTTTTTACCAAATTTTAGCAAATTTCTACGCTTCCATATAGACGATTTCGCCGTTAATCATCGTCCATTTTGGCTTAGCTAAATAATGGAAAGGATGATGGCTCCAAAGCACTAAATCTGCATCTTTTCCTTCTTCGATACTTCCAACCTTTTGGTCAATTCTTAGGTTTCTTGCTGGAAGAATCGTGATTCCTTCTAAGGCTTTTTGCTCCGTTAATCCTTCCCTGACAGCAATCCCGGCACAAATATTTAGGTATTGAATCGGTGTATAAGGATGATCTGTTGTAATCGACACTTCGACACCGTGATTTGTCAATTCCTGATAGGTTTTCCATGTCTTATTTTTTAATTCGACTTTGGATCTTCTGGTCAGGGTAGGTCCAACGGAAACCTTCAAGTCCATTCCGGCTAACTCACTGGAAATTAAATGCCCTTCGGTGCAATGTTCAATCCGTAGGTCAAGATTAAATTCTGCTGCGAATCTAAGAGCAGAAATGATATCATCGGCACGGTGGGCATGAATTCTAACTGGGATTTCTCTTCTCAAGGCCATTATTATCGGCATAATTCTAAGTTGCTCGGGATTATTAGCATGGATAGCTTGATAGAAGGCCTCTCTAAGCATTCCCATAATACCCATTCTGGTAATCGAATTACTATTACCGCTACTATGGATTCTTTTTGGATTTTCACCTAAGGCAATTTTTAATCCAGCCACCTCTTGGATAATCATCTTTTTGATATTTTTTCCAGTTGTTTTAATAACGGAGGTCGTTCCACCGATTACGTTGGCACTGCCTGGCATAACGTGAACAGTGGTGATTCCGCTTTTTACCGCATCAGTGAAGGCTGGATCCAATGGATAAACACCATCAATAGCTCGAATATGGGGGGTGAGGGCTTCTGCTGTTTCGTTGGCATCATTTCCAGCCCAACCGGTCCCTTCATCATAAAGTCCTAAATGGGTGTGAACATCGATAAAGCCTGGAAAAAGGAACAATCCCCCACAATCGATGATTTTAACGGTTAAATCCGTGGAAAGATTTCTTCCTATTTTTTTTATTTTGTCATCTTCAATTAGCACATCAGCATTTTTCATCGGTCCGGATGTAACCGGAAAAAGATAGGCATTTTTTAAAAGAATATTTGTCATAATAAAACCTTTCTGTATGTTGTTAATAATATTTTATCTAATTTTGCAACGGTTGTGCCTAAGGGACTAGCGGAAAATCTGGTCATAATTAATTATTTTGCTGAATTTATTGGATAGTATGAAACCTTTATAGGGACACTGCGTAAATAATAGGGTAAGGAAATTTTTTTCCACTGGAGGAAATGAAAATGGTGAAGAGTGAAGATAGGTTGCTGGCCGCCGGTATTTATGTGTTAAGTATATTTTTCCCCATTATTGCGCCGCTAATTATTTGGTTATTAAAAAAGGAAGAGTCCTCGTTTATTGATTATCATGGAAAGGAATATTTTAACTTCTTTATTTCTTATCTCATCTATTCAGTGGTAGCGGGTATCTTAACCATCGTTATTATTGGAATTTTTCTATTGTGGGCACTTGGGATTGCAGCACTAATTTTTAGCCTAATGGCAGCCGTTAAAGCTTACGAGGGTAAAGAATATCAATTTCCGTGGATTTTTAGGATCATAAAATAAAAAAACACATTTGAACCCGGCAAAAATTATTTGCCGGGTTTTTGAACGTTTTTCTCCTTCGTACGTCATATGAATGTAAAAACAAACCAAGGGGGAATTTAGAAATGGATTCTTTAGCAAGTTATATACCTATTATTGCGCCCATTCTCATTATCCAGCTTATATTATTAATTGTTGCCATTATTGATCTTGTCAAAATAGAGAAAACTAATGGACCAAAGTGGTTATGGGCACTTATTATTTTATTCATTAATATTATTGGACCTATCCTTTATTTTGTGATTGGAAGGAGAAGTCACTGATGTCCCTTATTCAAATTAAAGAATTAAAAAAGAGTTTTCAAGGGATGGCAGTCATTAAAGGACTTAATTTCACCTTAGATAAAGGGAAATGTATTGCTTTATTAGGTCCAAATGGTGCTGGCAAAACTACCATTCTTAGAATGCTCTCAGGACTCATGAATCCGACGAGTGGAAGGATTATCTTTACCAATGCCAGAAAAGGGGAAGATATCCGTGAATTAATTGGTTACCTTCCCCAATTTCCTGTATTCTACGAATGGATGTCGGGACTTGAATTTTTATCCTATGTTGGCAAATTAGCGGGATTAAACGCCAAGGAAGCAAAGGATAGATCTTTGGAGTTGTTGGATCTTGTTGGGATTATGGAAGCGAAAAATCGTAAAGTGGCTAAATATTCCGGTGGGATGAAGCAAAGGCTTGGGATTGCACAAGCATTGATTCATCGTCCGCAACTAATTATGCTTGATGAACCAGTATCGGCTTTGGATCCGATTGGCAGAAGAGAAGTGTTGGATCTACTTGAAGGGTTAAAGAAGGAAACAACCATTTTATTTTCGACTCATATTTTAAGTGACGCCGAAGAGGTTTGTGATGAAATTCTGTTCCTACATAATGGTGAAATCGTTGAATCGGGGTCCATGATTGATCTACGGGAACGGCATCAGCAGGCTAAAATTGATTTGTACTTTAGGGGAAAACCGGATGCGTTTATTCCGTTCTTCTCAACCCATGAACTAACCAATTCCTTAATGAAGGATGGAAATCGCCTTAGTATTTTAGTTAAGGATATCGCTTTAGCAAGGCAGTCATTCCTTAAGTGGATTTCAGAGCAAAACCTGCCGCTTGAGAAATTTGAGATTAGTAGTATGACCCTCGAAGATGTGTTTATGAAGGTGGTGGGAAAATGAGCCAGTGGATGACATTGTTGCAAAAAGAGATGGTTGAAATGTGGAGAAATTTCAAATGGATTTGGGTGCCAATCACCTTTATTTTAATTGGTGTACAACAGCCAATTTCATCGTATTACTTGCCGCAAATTCTGGATTCGGTTGGTAATTTGCCTGAAGGTGCGGTGATAAAGATTCCCACGCCATCCGCCGGTGAAGTGTTAGCTCAAGGACTTGGACAATATACTACCCTAGGGGTGCTAATCATTGTCCTTTCCACAATGGGAATTATTGCTGCAGAAAGGAAAAGCGGTGTGGCTGCGATGATTCTTGTAAAACCTGTATCCTATGGTTCTTATGTCACGGCAAAATGGGTGGGAAGTCTTTTATTACTCTGGTTTTCTTTCCTAATCGGATCCCTTTCAACATGGTACTACACAGGTATTTTATTTGATTGGATTCCAGCAGCGGACTTTTTCCAGTCGTATTTTTTTTACGGGCTATGGTTTTCAGTGATAGTAACGATCACACTGTTTTTTAGTGCATCACTCTTGGCACCGGGGATGGCAGGATTTTGTTCATTAGCAGTTGTCATTGTATTAAGTTTAGTAAGCAGCTCCCTTTCCAATGTGTTTGAATGGAGCCCTGCGCAGTTAACCGCCTATGCGAATGAAATACTGGTAAATAGCGGTATTCCAGACGGTACCTTACCAGCTAGTTTAATAGCGGCAGGTGTCATTCTACTATTGCTATCATTCAGTGTATTTATTTTCAAGAAAAAGGAGTTAGCCTCATAAGGAAGACCTTTCGCTTTGCGAAATGATTAAGGGTATCTTATAATAGCTATTATTATATTTTTGCAATGGTTGAGATCGAAAGGATGAGGCAGTTTGATAGATCAAGTCGGTTTGGTTTTAGAAGGCGGCGGGATGCGCGGTGTGTATACTGCAGGAATCCTTGAATATTTTTTGGAAGAGGATTTATTTTTCCCATATGTAATTGGGGTTTCTGCGGGTGCCTGTAATGCTGCTTCGTATTTATCGAGACAAAAAGGGCGGAATAAAACGGTTACAATTGAATATGCCTCAGATCCCAGATATATTTCGTGGAAAAACTATTTGAAAAATCGGCAATTTTTTGGGATGGATTTTATTTTTGATGAAATTCCTAATAAGCATGTTCCATACCATTATGATGTGTTTTATGATAGTCCATCAGAATTTGTCGTTGGGACAACAGATTGCCTGACAGGAGAGCCTACTTATTATAAAAAGCAAGATTATGATCAAGAGCTGCTTACTGTTTTACGGGCATCAAGTTCCTTGCCGTTTATTGCGCCGGAAATCCGCTTTAAAGACAAGGTGTTATTAGATGGCGGTATTAGTGATCCGATTCCCATCAAAAAGGCGCAAGAGGATGGTTATAAGAAAAATATCGTCATTTTAACGAGGAATGCAGGATATTTGAAAAAACCTTCTAAGTTTCATTTTCTTGTGAACCGGAAGTACCCAGAATATAAAGGGTTGCAACAGGCTCTTCAGAAAAGGTACCAAAAATATAATGAAACAGTTACCTATTTGGAAGATGAAGAGCGAGCAGGAAATGCACTTATCATTCGCCCGACACAACCGTTAAAGGTTGGAAGAATGGAGAGAAACCCAAAAAGGCTAGAAGACCTATACAATCAAGGCTATGAAGATGCTAAAATGTCGATGACGTCAATTCTAAACTATATCAATACCTAAGCGAAGAGTTTCCAATACTCTTCTCTTTTTTTTGGCCACAAAAAACTTCTATCATTTTTTTGAATACTAGTAAATAAACTAAGTGTAGAGGAATTGATAAGGAGTTTTATCGATGAAAATAAATAAATATTACCGGGATATAGCTAATTTGAACTTAAATGGTGGTATTGCTGCACTGGTTCCAACAATCCTAATTATTGTTTTAAATCTTTCTATTATAAGGCATAGGGAGATCATGCTATGTACGATTCCATTTATCCTGTATAGTATTATCAGTTTTCAACTCTACCTTTTTAGAATGAGACAATCGCTAGAAATAAGTAGAAGTCTCGTTTTATCTGGAAGGATCGATCAGTCGATATTTGAAGCAAGCCATCTTTTGGTGTTGTATAGGAACACCCAATTCTCACGCATACACCTCTATTTTCCAGACGGCCATTTGGCAGGGATGGTAAAAAAACACCGTGGAAACGGTTGGGAACGGTTAAAACCTTCAAGAACATTTGCCCTTTACAATTCTGATCAAGAAGTCCTCGGATTCTTTAATGTGATAGGAAGAAAATCTAGTAAGATTGATGTGTTCGGTCGAAACAGACGTTTTTTGGGCAGCTTTGAAAAAAAGCGTCTAGGTTGGAGAAAATATCAAAAGGAATTGTTCAATGAATTAGGAAGATATGTTGGTGCAATTGAAGGATCCTCTGTTTTTATGGATGAGCAAGTAATGGATATTGGTCATCAGCGGGTAGGACGACTCCGAAGAGGTTGGATGCCTTTGGAATGGAGTTCATTGTTTCCGGAACCCAATACACCAGTATTGTCATTTAATGAGGCTCTTTCAGGGGAGGAGAAACTCCTACGAATGTCATTACTCATAAACGAATATTTTATAGAAAGATAGCGATTTGGATAGTTCCCCTCTAAACCAATGTTTGATATGATGATAAATAAAACGAAATGGTGGAGGTTTTACTGTGCAAATCGACTTAATTAAAGGTCATGGGTCGGGAAATGATTTTCTAATCATTGATGAAATGACGAACGGTTATTCTTTTTCGGAGGGTGAACGAGCAAACCTCGCCCGGTTGTTATGCAATCGTCAGTCTGATTTAGGTGCTGATGGGATTCTCTTTGTCATGAAGAGCGATCATGCCGATGGAAGAATGCGTGTATTTAACGCAGACGGCTCAGAGGCTTCGATGTGTGGAAATGGACTCCGCCTTGTAGCAAGATATGTTTGTGAACAGCAAGGGCTAAATGATGCAGTAATTGAAACCATGAAAGCGAATTTAAAGGTTAGCAAGCAGCAAGACCTCGCCCCAGATGTCCATACGTATCAAGTGGAAATTTCACCGGTACTATTTGAATTAAAGGCGTTACCATTAAATTTACATAAACCAACGCTTTTTAATGAAAGAATAGCAGAATTGTCTGAGGAATTAAGATTTACCGCACTTGCCGTTCCAAATCCGCATTTAATTGCGATTGTTGAAAGCGATCAGCTGCGAATTGAAATCCAACAACAACTCAGTGAAAAAGTAAACGGCCCTAATCTGTTATTTCCGGACGGTGTAAATGTAAGCTTTGTAAAATCGCTGCAGCCAGGGTCAATTTATGTTAGGACCTATGAACGTGGTGTAGGTTTTACAAATGCTTGTGGTACCGCAATGTCAGCTTCCTCGCTAGTTACCTGTTTAACAGGACTCAATGAATTTGAGCAGGTAACGGATGTGTATAATAATGGCGGCAGGGTTCAGTGTGTTGTCCATAAATACGAGGGAACCTACTCAATAGATCTAATTGGAAATGCTACCTATCTATATAAAGCATCCATTGTAGTTGACCTGGATGAGGAAGTAGTTAGGTTAGCATCGAGAAATGATTTTACTGAACAGCAAACATATGAGCTGTTGCAAACAGAGGCACAGCAATTTATCGAAAAAACAATAAAAGGATAAGGCGCTTGCCTTATCCTTTTTTACCTTGTTTCAAAATTTCAAGAACGGGTGCAAATGCTTGAATTTGTTTCGTTTGAAAATAATTCCGAAATGGATCACCCTGACTGCGAATTCGTTTGAGGGCGTTTTCCATTGTAAAGGAAACGGACTCCAACTTTTCATTCACTTCTTCCCAATAAAGCGGGGTGGCAACACCGCCATGTTCATTTCCTCTCATTGAGTATGGGGCGACAATCGTTTTTCCTTCACTGTGTTGGACATAATCAACATATAACCTGTTTCCGCGATTTTTTTTCATTCGTTCTATCGTAAAAGAATCGGGATCTTTAGATAGTAAATATTCGGCAATAAAGCTGGTAAATAGCCTTGTATCATTGTAGGAAAAAACATTTTCCGGGAGTGGGAGGTAAATTTGCAAGCCTTTATTACCGGAAGTTTTGATGAATCCGATTAGATTTAATTGGTCAAGGACTTCCTTTATTAAAAGTGCCGCCTTAACAGCTAATTGAAAGGCATCCTTTGAGGGAGGGTCTAAATCAAAAACAATTTCGCTTGGTCCCTTACTATTAATAGTTTGAAATGGGACATGGAATTCAATTGCCAGCTGATTCCCGAGCCAAACAAGGGTCTTCAAATTATTGCACAGAATATAATCTATTCCTTCAGATGGGTGTGTTTGAACAAATTCTGGTGCATAGTCGGGACAGTTTTTTTGATAAAAGGCTTCCCCAAACATTCCATGTGGATAGCGAATAACTGTTAATAACCGATTGGTTAAAAAAGGAAGCATATAGGGAGAAATTTCTCGTAAATACAGGATATAATCTGCTTTCTGGATAGGAAGCTTTTCCCACAATGGTTTATCTGGATGGGTAATTTCCAAATCTGAAGGCAAGTTTTTTTGCGCAAACATAAAGCGGTCATAAGTACATTCAGCAGGCTCCATATCAAAGCGAAAGCGGTCAAAATGGGGCTCCCGCAATTGATTATCATAGAGCTCCAAATATTTCACTTCGAGGCAAATGGCAGGCTCCACATAAATAAATTGATCATCCTCTCTCACCATATTCTGTTTAATTGTTTTCTTTAATGCATCCTTCTCTTCAGGTTTAAAACCGAAAAGAACTTGACCTATTGGTAAGATGTCTTTATCCTTATAAACTCCCACGTGAAAATAGCCATTTGTTTTCTCGAAGGAAGTAATGAAGCTGCTGACATATTTCCAATTCTTGTACTTTAGCCATAGTAACGATCGTTTCCCTTCCTCCCAAAGGCTATTTTTTGATTTGGCAATAATGCCTTCCCCATCATATAAAACCACCTTTTCCCAGAGGCTGTGAAAATCTTCGTGCGCCGTTACATATTGGAGCAGCTGGTCATCGTACGGATCAGGGTCTAAATGAAATCCAATGGTTTGAAATAATTTGCCCAGTTGGGCCTTTCGTTTATGAAAGGCAATAGAATGGAGTGGCTTCCCTTTTAACATAAGTAAATCAAAAACCATCAGCCGACAGGGTGAGCGGGTTGCTTGCTGGTAAATTTTCTTTTCGGATTTTAATCTTCCTCGCACTTGGGTAGCGGAGAAATTCGCTTTGTGTGTGTTTTCGAGAGAAACTAGTTCTCCATCAAGCTGTAGTGGTAAAAATGGTTTGAATTTTTCCTCATACCGGAATAAAAACTCCTTGATCTCAGGGAACTGAGGAAATAGTTCTTTTCCGTTTCTGCTTTTTAATGTGATTCCTTTTGAATTCCACTCTAAAAGAGCCCTAAACCCATCATATTTAACCTCATACATCCAATCGGGCCTAATAGGCAAATCAAAGGTTAAACTTGGCAGCATCGGCTTCATTAACTTTTTTCCTTCCTTTTTTCTTTATTGTGCTTCTTTGGTGATGACTTCATCCTTTTCCATTTCTTTTTAGGCATGTAACCGAATGTTACGCCACAAAATAAAGAAAAAAGAATGGAGAATCCCTATGCATACGATGTGGAAAGGAAGTATTAGTTTCGGGCTTGTGAACATCCCCATTAAGCTTCACACGGCGACAGAAGATAAAGATATAAAGCTCAGGACCCTGCATAATAAATGCCATGCACCCATCAAGTATGAAAAAACTTGCTCTGTTTGTGGAGAAGAGGTAAAACCAGAAGAAATTGTAAAGGCATATGAATACACAAAAGGAAAATTTGTTGTGCTTGATAACGATGATTTAGAAAAGCTGAGAAAGGAAAATGAAGAAAAGGCTGTAGAAATTATTGATTTTGTCAAAATAGAAGAGATTGATCCGATTTATTTTGATCGTAGTTATTATATGTCACCTAATGAGGGCGGCGGAAAAGCTTATTCCCTATTACGCAAGGCACTTGAAGAATCACAAAAGGTTGGTCTTGCCAAAATTATTATTCGTTCAAAGGAACAGATGGCAGTTATTCGAGTGTATGAAAATACATTGGTCATGGAAACGATACATTTCCCTGATGAGGTTCGAAAGGCTGGAGATGTCCCTAATGTTCCTTCAGAGGATAAAGTAACGAAAAGGGAATTAGACACCGCAATATTATTGATTGATCAGTTAACAACCACTTTTGAACCGGAAAAATATACGGATGAATATCGAACAGCCCTTCTTGAACTCATTGAATCCAAACGCAGTGGCAAAGAAACCGTTACAGCTGCAACAAAGGAACCTGCTTCAAATGTCACTGATTTAATGGCTGCCTTGCAGGCATCAATTGACCGGACTAAACCTAAAAAAGCTTCAGCACCAAGGAAAAAGGCTGCCACAAAAATGAAGAAAGAAGCATGATGGAATACAAAATGCAAAAAAACCGATTCGAGGCCTCCGATCGGTTTTTCCTTTTGGTTCATGTTCTTTCAAGTATTGATTTATCATAATTTTAAAAAGGGCTAATTAAAAGTAAAATGGAGGTAAAAATATGGTTTATAATGTACTCCTGATTGCTGATCCGGGTATAGATGATTCATTTGCTATAATGTATGCTTTACTCCATCCTCAAATAAATATTGTTGGTATTGTTAGTGGTTATGGAAACACCCCAAAAGAAAAGTCCGTAAAGAATACAGCTTATCTGGTAACATTAGGTAATAGAGAGGACATCCCCATTATTGCTGGAGCAGCCGGTCCTCTATTAGGTGAACCGATTCAATATTATCCGGAAATTCATGGAAAGGAAGGATTAGGTCCGATTAAACCACCTGAAACAATTAAAAATTCAAACGTTTATGATTTCAACAAAATCCTTGAAATTGTTAAACAATATAAAGGGAATTTGGTGATTGTTTCTGTTGGTCGATTAACAGAGTTAGCCTTAATGTTTATCTTATATGGAAATAATGCCTTACAGGATGTTACAGCTTTTTATATCATGGGCGGGGCATTTTTGGTGCCTGGGAATATTACTGCCGAAGCGGAGGCAAACTTTTATGTAGACCCTATTGCCGCAAATACGGTCATGGAAAAAGCACACAATATTTACTTACATCCACTAAATATTACGAATAAAGCGATCATTTCACCGGATCTCATTAACTTTCTTAGCGAAAATAGTCCAACTTCATTTAAACCTTTAATAAAACCAGCTTTTGATTATTATTATAAGGCATACCAAAAAAATGTCCCTGGGATTCAAGGCGCACCCATGCACGATGTAGTTCCGCTAATGGCTTTAACGGACCCATTACTGGTTAAGTATATACCTCGTCGGGTAAGGGTAGAGGAATTTGGGAATGCAAAAGGAAAAAGTATCGCTGATTTTCGCCCCAAGCCAGATAAAGAACCTGCAAAAACCATTGATTATATAGGTATGGAAGCGGATATAACGAAATTTACAGCCAACTTTATTGAAATATTTATGAAAGGTAATTCTCGTAAACATTAATACAATATATTTTCAGTATTTCCTAGTTTTAGAAATTACATTGACAAATCAAGAGAAACACGATAAACTTAAGTTACGCTTTAATGTTCGTTAATATTTTTGGAAGTAACTAGCCGTAACTGCACGAATATGTGGGGAATGTCTATTACCCCAAACGTGTAAGTACGTCTTTTTTATTATTTTATTGTACGAGTAACTTAAAGTGAACAAATTTTGGGGGTAAGATTCCATGAAAAACGGTAAAGTAAAATGGTTTAATGCAGAAAAAGGTTTTGGATTTATTGAAGCTGACGGCGGTCAAGACGTATTTGTTCACTTCTCAGCTATTCAATCAGAAGGCTTTAAAACATTAGAAGAAGGTCAATCTGTTTCTTTCGAAATCGTTGAAGGCGCTCGTGGACCACAAGCAGCAAACGTACAAGCAGTTTAATTCCTTAACATAAAAGGGTGATGCAGACGATGAAGGCATCACCTTTTTATCTATATATGTTCTAGAATAATAGTTTCATAACTAATCAAACATAGGTTCAAAAACAGTCATAACTAATTAAAAGGAGTGATCGTTTTGGCGTTTGGTAGAAAAAATGAAGAAGAAATCAAATTAGAAGAAACAAAAATCTGGGTATGCACTTCAGAGGATTGTAAATGCTGGGTTCGTGATAATTTTAAAAGTAGTGAACTGCCGCTTTGTCCCATTTGCAAAAGTGAAATGAGCCAAACAACAAAAGAACTACAAGTTATCCATAATCATAGTAAGAATTTTATGTAATGATTATACAGGGAGACTACTCTCCCTGTATTTTTTTATTCTACACGATGCTGCTGGCAATAAGTAAGGACCAGTTCTTCCTCATCCTCTTCAAGAGCAAAGTCAAGAACCGTTTCGCTGCCTCGTTCGTAAAAGTAATAACTAGTGATTTTGTCACCCGTTTCCTCACTGACATAAATTACTTTCAAACCAATTCCTTTATCAGAATAAAGTTCATCTTCCATATCAACGTCAAGTTCAAGGAAAAATTCATAGCGATCACCCGGTAATAATCCAAATGGGTCTTCAAGTTTTTCCACTTCGTGGCCAGTAATATTCAAGAGTATCATCCTTTGCGGTTTAATTAGACCTCCTTATTATACACATTTATTTAATAAGAAGGTAAATTCATCTGCCTGTAGTCATTTTGCTGATTTTGAACGATATGTGAATAATTACACAAACTGATTCCAAGTATGGAAGATTGAGGTAAGATAAAAATATAGAAAATTGGTAAATGAAAAAGGGAGTGTAAATCGACGGTAATATTGTGAAATATTTCACAAAGAAGGAGTGAAAAAACATGACTTCAATGTCAGAGCCTTTGCATAAACAACTACAGCCATTTTTTTTAGCACGGCAAAAGTTTTATCAGCTGCTTTATTTGTTATTTCAGCAGCCAACGAATAAGTTGTTAGAAGAAATTCGTGATAAAGCTAATTTTCAGGGTTTAGCAGAGGATCATGAGGGTGGGAAAATTCTTTGTCACTTTTTTGACGGCCTCTCAGTTGAGCAGATTAACAATGAGAATGAGGAATATCAACGGCTCTTCGTTGGACCCGGTCCACTAGCTGCGCCTCCTTGGGAATCGTACTACAGGAGTAAGGAGCAACTGTTATTTGAAGAATGGATGTATGAAATCAGAGAGCAATATCATCAATTTGGCCTTCAATATGTAAAAGAAAATAATGAACCAGATGACCACTTGTTACTAGAATTGGAATTTATGATGTTTCTTGCGAATCTAAGTTTGCAAGAAACAAATCCTAAAAAAATTCTTGAATTAATCTCTAGCCAAATCATTTTCTTAGAAAAACATCTAACTGTTTGGATTCCGTTTTTTTGTGCAAAGGTCATTGAGAATACAACTAGTCGATTATATTTAGGAACCGCCATGGTGCTCGAAGACTTTGTATGCTTTGATAAAACATTTTTATTGGAAGTTGAGGGGGCGATTATTCATGTCTGAAGAAAATCGTTTAAAGAACTTGTTAACAAATAAAATGCAGCGGAGGACCTTTTTGAAATGGTCTGGGGCAATTGGGATTCCCGTTATTGCCGGTGGAATTGGGACAAAAATGCTTGTTGAACGGACAGAGGGAACAAAGGCAGTGAATGCCAAAGAAAGGGAGAAAATTATTTCAACCTGCAGCATTAATAATTGCGGGGGACGCTGTGTAATCAAAGCACATGTGAAAGATGGTGTCGTTATTAGGGTGAGCACCGACACACAGGAAGGTGGGGACATATCAACGCCTCCGTTACGAGCCTGTGTGAGAGGGCGAAACTATCGAAGTTTGCTATACCACCCCGACCGGCTGAAATATCCGATGAAACGTGTTGGTAAACGGGGTGAAGGAAAATTTAAACGAATTTCGTGGGATGAGGCGATTGACACCATTGCGGCCGAAGTAAAGCGGATTGGTGAACAATATGGTCCAGAGTCAAGATATGTTAACTATGCTTCAGGACAAAGCTGGGGGCTTCATGGAGGTAAAAACGCAGCAAGGAAATTATTAGCCCTGACAGGTGGTTATTTAAATTATCGGAATGATTACAGCTCCGGGGCGGGAAATGTCGCAACACCATATACATATGGGACGAATAACTCTGGAAGCAGCTTTGATTCCCTCTTACACTCGAAATATATCATTTTGTGGGGTCAAAATCCGTCAGAAATGATTTTTTCAACGCCCTACCGCGAATATTTAATGCAAGCAAAGAAAAATGGGGCAAAAATCATTGTGATTGACCCGCGATATACAGATACGGCGATTGCTTTTGCCGATGAATGGATCCCCATTCTACCGACAACAGATAATGCAATGATGGATGCAATGGGCTATGTAATCGTTACGGAGAACTTACATGACCAGGCATTCATTGATCAATACTGTATAGGATTCGACGGAAATCATTTACCTAAAGGAGTTTTAAAGGAAGAGTCAATTAAAAGCTATTTACTTGGTGAGAAAGATGGGGTAGTAAAAACGCCTGAATGGGCTGAAAAGATTTGCCGTGTTCCGGCTGAGAAAATTCGTGAAATTGCCAGAGAATATGCAAAGGCAAAACCAGCAGCGCTGATACAAGGCTGGGCAGCACAACGGCAGGCATATGGGGAGCAATTCATGCGCGGTGGGGCACAGCTTGCCTGTTTGACAGGTAATGTTGGCAAGCTTGGCGGCTGGGCAGCGGGAACGGGTTATTGGAGCCGTTCAGATATTGTTTATCCTTTTTCATATGATAATCCAATTAAAGCCTCCATTCCATGTTTCCTTTGGACAAAGGCAGTGGAACAAGGGACTGAAATGACAGTAGAAGATGGTTTACAAGGAACGGATAAATTATCGACCAACATCAAATGTATTTTTAATATGGCCGGTAACATGCTGATTAATCAGCATTCGGATATTAATAAAACAATTAAGCTGCTAGAGGATGAGAGCAAGGTTGAATTTATTGTGGTCAGTGATCTTTTTATGACGCCTAGTGCAAAGTTTGCTGATATTTTACTACCAGGGACAACGTTTTTTGAACGCTATGATATTGGTGTCCCATGGTGTTTTGGTGATTATGTGGTTTTTGGTGACAAAACAATTGATCCGCTTTATGAATGCCGTGATGAATATGATGTCTTTGCAGAAGTGGCAGGGAAATTAGGGGTGAAGGAGAAATTCACGGAGGGGAAAACAACCCTTGATTTGGTTAGGGAAAGTGTGGATCGTACGAAAAAAGAGCTTGATCCCAACTTCCCTGCCTTTGAAGAGTTTCGAAAGAAGGGAGTATATCATTTTAAATTTGATGCACCACTTGTCGGCTTTAAAGAGCAAATTGATGATCTTCAGAACCATCCGTTTGAAACCCCATCTGGAAAAATCGAATTGTTTTCAAAAGCATTATGGGATATGAATAGGCACGATGAAATTCCTGCGATAGCGAAATATATTCCATCATGGGAGGGGCCGGAAGACCCATTAAATGAAAAGTTCCCCTTACAGTTAATTAGCTGGCATTATAAGCGGAGATGTCACTCCACCTATGATAATCAGCCGTGGCTTGAGGAAGTAGCAAAGCAAGAAATATGGATAAATCCTAAAGATGCAGAAAAACGGGGAATTAGCGATGGAGATCGAGTTCAGGTCATGAATGATCGTGGTTCACTCAATATCGTTGTTAAGGTAACACCGCGTATTACTCCTGGAGTTGTGGGGATTCCCCAGGGGGCCTGGTATACTCCAGATAAAGCGGGACTGGATCAGCGTGGATCAATTAATGTACTGACATCACAGCGGCCAACACCTCTCGCGAAGGCCAATCCACAATTAACGAACCTTGTTGAAGTAAAAAAAGCGTAAGGAGTGAGACAGTTGGCCCAGTTAGGATTTTATATAAATCAAAGTCTTTGCACTGGCTGTAAGGCCTGCAGTGTGTCATGTAAGGATAAAAATAATCTCCATGTAGGTATAAATTTTCGCAGAGTTTATTCCTTTGAGGAAGGGAACTTCATCCAGCAGCCGTCAAGCGGAATAGTCCAAAATGTAAAAGCATTTTACTTTTCTATTGCTTGTAATCATTGCGCACAGCCTAAATGTACACAAAGCTGTCCAGTTGGGGCAATAAGTAAAGATAAAGATAATGGCGTGGTAACAATAGATCAAGAAGTATGTCAAGGAACACAATTATGTGTAAGGGCGTGTCCCTACGGGGCGCCGCAATATAATAAAAAGGTATTTAAATCTGATAAATGTAATTTTTGTATCGACCTCCAAGAAAAGGGCGAGGAACCTGTATGTGTGTCAACGTGTCCGATGAGGGCAATAGAATTCGGTCCAATAAGAGAGTTACGGAAAAAGCATGGGAATGTCAGCCAAATAAAAGGGATGCCAAGTGATTCGCTTACACATCCAAACATTGTGATAACACCGCATAGAGATGCAAAATTATCCAGTAGTTGACATAGTTTGGAGCTGGTCATATGTCTTTACTTGTTAATTGGCTTGAAAGCTTGCATATTGATTTAAAAATATCAAACAAATGCTCGAGAAAGAGAAATCTTCGCGCAACATGTACAACGTGTATCGAAGAATGCAAGTTTGAAGCTTTAACGATTCAAGAACAAACCATTAAAGTAAATAGGGAACGCTGTACTTCATGTGGGGAATGCGTGATTTCCTGCCCATTATCAGCTATCGAAGGAATCCCTTTATCAAGGGAATTTGACAAGTGCAGTCTAATTTATAATGAAGACTACACTCCTTCTGTAAAAGAACTGCTGATTTATAAAAAAAGAAAAATCCATTCGATTACTATTGCAGAGAACTCCCTTAATCAAAAGTGGGAATCTGTTCTAAATGAAGTCAATCGGAAACTGAAAATTCTTGGCGATGATCCAATTTGTGTTAAGCAAAAAAATAAGGAACAAATGCTTTCAAGAAGAGCATTTTTTACCTCATTGAAAAAGGAAATGAAGAATGTTGCAAGAAACATGGCACCGGCCAAATGGAAGCTGGATGCAGAGGAATGGATGATTACAAATTATTATCCGGATTTTCAATTCTTTAAAGTGGAGATTGATCATAACAAATGTACACTTTGCCAGGTATGTTTTGCTTTTTGCTCACAAAAGGTTTTTAATGCAGGCGATTCTTTTCTGCGTATTAATAATGAAAAGTGCGTAAACTGTACCGATTGTCGGGATATTTGTCCGGAACATGCTATTCAAATACAAGTGGATTTTCAAGAAAATAGTAAACTAGTTGAAAATTTTCATAAAAAGAAATGTCGAGCATGTGGCCAACTTTTTTTTTCCTTTAAGCAGGAAAGGGAAAAATGCTATTTTTGTACAGGCAGGGATCCTAGATGGTTAAGCCCTTATCAATAAGGGAAAGCAAAAAAACGCCAGAAACCTCTAGCGTTTTTTTGATGTTTTATTGAAAGATTAAGTAAGGAGAAGATGAGATTCGAACTCACGCAACGGTCGCCCGTCCTAACGCATTTCGAGTGCGCCCCCTTATAACCACTTGGGTACTTCTCCACGTCTTTTTGGAGCGGGTGAGGGGAATCGAACCCCCGCCGTCAGCTTGGGAAGCTGAAATTCTACCATTAAACCACACCCGCAAGATATGATTTGAACATCGATTATTATAACATAATAATGAATAGAGTAAAAGAAAAAAATAAATCCATCAAAAACAGTCACGAAATGAATGTTTTTGAAAGAAATTGATTGATTCCTGCAATCGGTTTCAGTATAATAAACACATGAATAACAAACTAAGGCGGTGATGACTTGTTAACTCCTGAACGTCATCGAATCATTCTGCAATTATTAAAAGATAAAAATATCGTGAAAATCCAGGAAATTATGGAGCTGACTAATTGCTCAGAATCAACGATTAGAAGGGATCTATCACAATTAGAAGAACAAAAATTCCTAAAAAGGATCCACGGCGGCGCTCAAAGATTGCAAGGGAAGTTACAAGAGCCAAGCATGATTGAAAAATCATCCAAAAACCTTCAAGAAAAACGACGGATTGCCAAATATGCTGCGAGTTTAGTGGAAGCGGGAGATTGTATTTATCTTGATGCCGGTTCAACTGTGGTTGAAATGATTGAGTACTTACCTTTAAAGGATATTGTCGTCGTTACCAATGGGATCATGCATATATCCCCGTTGGTGAATAAAGGAATCACAACCTATCTAATTGGCGGGTTAACCAAGTTGAAAACAAATGCCATTATCGGGCGTGGAGCATTAGTAAGCCTAGATCTTTACCGCTTTGATAAATGCTTTATCGGAGTAAACGGAATTCATCCGCAGTTTGGTTTCACTACTCCCGATCAAGAGGAAGCGCTGGTCAAGCAAAAGGCGATCTCTTTAACAAGAGAAGCCTTTGTGTTAGCAGATAACTCAAAATTTGCAGAAATTTCTTTTGCTAAAATTGCCGATATCCACGAGGTAGCCATCATTACAAATGATTTAGATGAAGAAACAGAGAAGCAATACTTAAATCGAACTTCAATAAAGGTAGTGACATCATGATTTATACATTAACGCTTAATCCTTCTGTTGACTATATAGTCCAATTGGAGAGCTTTCAACTGGGTGAGTTAAATCGAACGATAAATGAAACCAAGTTTCCTGGGGGTAAAGGAATTAACGTCTCAAGGGTGTTAAATCAATTTGCGGCAAAAAGTAAGGCACTTGGCTTTGTAGGCGGTTTTACGGGAACTTATGTGGAACAATTCTTACAAAATGAACGGATTGATACAGAGTTCGTTCAAGTCGAGGAAGATACTCGGATAAATATAAAACTAAAAACGGGTCAAGAGTCAGAAATAAACGCAGTTGGTCCCCAAATAACTGAACAAAATTTCACACGTTTAAAAGAAAAAATTCAGAGACTAGATTCAGAGGATTTACTGGTACTTGCAGGAAGTATTCCTTCAACATTGCCGGAAACAACCTATGAAGACTTAGTGAAAATTTGCCAAAAAAATGGAGTGAAATTTGTCGTCGACGCTGAAGGAGAGCTGCTTAGAAACGTCCTTCCATACGGGCCGTTTTTAGTCAAACCCAATCATCATGAGCTTGGGGAGCTTTTTGAAACATCGATTTCAAGTGTAGTGGAAGCAATCCCCTATGGTAAAAAACTGATCACCATGGGTGCCCAAAATGTTATTGTCTCACTTGCTGACAAAGGGGCAGTTTTAATAAACAAAAACAATTCCTTCATGGCAACGGTGCCAAAGGGTAAGCTTAAAAACTCAGTCGGTGCGGGTGATTCCATGGTGGCGGGATTCTTGGCTGTATATGAAAAAACAAAAAATATTGAAGAAGCCTTCCGCTACAGCGTTGCTTCAGGAAGTGCAACTGCCTTCTCACTTGGTCTTTGTACCAAGGAAAAAGTTGAGGAGCTCCTGCCGGAGGTTCATATTAAGGAATTATTTTAAGGGAGACAAGGCGATGAAAATTACAGAATTATTATCGGAAAATACAATTTTACTAAATATTAAAGGCAACGAAAAAGAAAGTACAATTGATCAGCTAGTGGAGGTTTTACTAAAGGCAGATAAAATTTCGGATCCGAAGGATTTTAAAGCGGCAATAGTAAAGCGTGAAGAACAAAGCACGACAGGAATCGGTGACGGGATTGCTATTCCTCATGCGAAAACGAAGGCTGTAAAGGAAGCAGCCATTGTTTTTGGGAAATCATCCGAAGGAGTAAACTATGAGTCATTAGACGGCAAGCCTGCCCACCTGTTCTTTATGATTGCGGCCCCAGATGGTGCAAATAATACCCACTTAGAAGCTTTGGCGCGTCTTTCGGGATTATTGATGAAAGTGGAAGTGCGATACGAGCTATTAATGGCAACTACGGCTGAAGAAGTTATGAATACGATAAATCGGTTTGACAAAGACGAGGAGGAAGCACCTGCTACAAAAGATAACAATCAGACAGTTGTGGCAGTGACAGGTTGTCCTACAGGAATTGCTCACACATATATGGCCGCAGATTCACTTAAAGCTAAAGCAAAAGAGATGGATGTTACCATAAAAGTTGAAACGAACGGTTCTGGCGGGGCTAAAAATATTCTTACGAAGGAAGAAATTGAACACGCAGCAGCTGTTATTGTTGCTGCAGATATAAGTGTGGAAATGGAACGTTTCAAGGGTAAACATGTCATTCAAGCACCGGTTGCAGATGGAATCCGACGACCTGAGCAATTGATCGACAAGGCATTAAAGCAAGACGCTCCTGTTTATCAGGGAAATGGGGCTAAAAGCACGGATGATCCTGACCAAAAGAGTCCTCGTAAAGGCTTTTACAAGCACCTAATGAATGGTGTTTCAAATATGCTGCCGTTTGTAGTAGGTGGTGGTATCTTAATCGCGATTAGCTTTATGTTTGGCTATAACTCGGCAAATCCGGACGATCCATCCTATAATCCGATTGCAGCAGTTATCAAGGCCATTGGCGGTGACAATGCATTCGCCCTTATTGTCCCTGTTCTTGCCGGATTTATCGCCCTAAGTATTGCCGACCGTCCTGGTTTCGCCCCCGGTATGGTAGGGGGGATGATGGCTGCCAGTGGAGGTGCTGGCTTCCTTGGTGGGTTGATTGCCGGTTTCTTGGCAGGTTATATGGTATTATTGTTGAAGAAATTGTTTGCCGGACTTCCACGTTCACTTGAAGGAATTAAAAGTATTTTAATATATCCTTTATTAGGTATTGCCATTACAGGATTTTTGATGCATTACGTTGTTAACAATCCGGTGGCCTGGATCAACAAGGAAATAGCTGATTGGTTAACAGGACTTGGAACGGGTAATGCGGTTTTATTAGGTATTGTTCTGGGACTTATGATGTCATTTGATATGGGTGGACCCATTAACAAGGCAGCCTATGTGTTTGGAACAGGGTTGCTAGCAAGTGGTGTATATGGGCCAATGGCAGCTATTATGGCAGCAGGAATGGTGCCGCCGCTAGCCATTGCTATTGCGACCACGGTTTTTAAAAATAAGTTTAATGAGCAGGATAAAGATGCTGGAAAAGCGTGTTATGTTATGGGATTATCATTCATAACAGAAGGCGCCATTCCATTTGCTGCAGCGGATCCACTACGTGTCATTCCGTCTGTAATGGTCGGTTCTGCGATTGCAGGGGCACTGTCCATGGCATTCGGTATAGGCCTCCGAGCACCGCATGGTGGAATCTTTGTGGTTCCATTGGTTGATGGTGGTGCCTTGCTGTATGCTTTGGCAATACTCATTGGTTCAGTCGTTTCTGCATTATTAATTGGGTTCCTAAAGAAACCTGTAAAATCTGTATAACAGCAGACAAACAAAGTGCTGAGGAAGTTTACCTCAGCACTTTTGCTATGCCTCCGCTTTCGGCTTAATTGATATCAGAGCCACAATGGCGGCGGTAACGCTCAGACTGCTCAATAATATAAATATCCAATGATTCGCATATTTCATTAACACAGCAATAATCGGAGGACCTGCTGCGACTCCGATAAATCTCATTGAATTGTAAATCGATGTAATGGTGCCCCGTTCTTTCTTCTCGACACCTTCAGTGATTAAGGCATCCAAACATGGAAGGCCTAAACCAATTCCTACTCCGCTGATCAGAAACATGGTAATCATATACCAGAGCTTAATCGAAAACCATAGGGCGGCAATGGATAATGCTGCTGCGACTATTCCGCCAAAGGTTAACCATTTCATGAGTACTTTATTTTTCTTAATTATTTTTCCACTAATAAAGGATGATAAACAAAGTGCTCCTAATGGTAATGCTAAAAATAACCCCTTTTTAACATCTTTTATTCCGTATTCACTTTCGAAAACTTCTGAGAGGTAAAATAAAATTCCAAATAGAATCAGCATCAAGATGCCGCCAATAAAAAAGATGGCATAAAGCCAACGTCCCTTTTCCGTAAAAGTTTTTTTTACATTGATAAAAAACTCTTTAAAGGGGATTTTCTTTTCATCTGTTTTTGGACACTTGACGAGAAAAATCATCATGATAACGGAAATTGCACAAAAGATTGGAAAGGAGAAAAAGGGTAAAAACCAGATAAACCCTGCTAAAAATGCACCCAAGATCGGACTTAGTACTTTCCCAAAGGTATTGGATGTTTCAATCAGACCTAGGCAGGTGCTAACATCATCATCATTTTTAAACATGTCACCGACCAGCGGCATAACAATTGGCGCGGCCCCAGCAGCACCTACCCCCTGTAAAGCCCTGCCGGCTAAAATAAGCCAATAGGCGTCCTCTAACTTCCATGACGCGAAACCAGAAACCAGTCCGCCAATTCCCGCAATAATTAAGCTGGGAATAATGACTTTTTTCCTTCCAATATGATCGGACAAATAACCGGCAACTGGAATTAAAAAAATGGCAACAATGGAATAAACGGTAATAATCATGCTGGATTGAAAAGAGGAGATCGATAATTTTTTTTCCATTGATGGTAACACAGGTATCAGCATTGAATTTCCTAACGTCATAACCAATGGAATGGAAGACAGTGAGACAATTGCCCACTTTTGCTTAGATACCTCATTGGATCGCTTTTGTCCAGCAGTAGACTGCTTCTTTTTTGCAGTACGTGGATTTTGGCTTAATTGTTCAATATGTTCCATGAATAGTCTAGCCTGCCTTCATTTATTTGCTACTGTTAATATTCACTAATTTAGATTTAAAAAACAATGAAATATAAATCCTTTATTTGGAAGTCGGAGAAGCGACTTTGTGAAAATTCAAAAAATAATTCCTTGACAGAGGTTAGAATCTATATTAACATGATAAAAAATAATCATAGTAAATCGTTGAGCAAGAGGAGTACACATATTTGATTCTTTCCAGAGAGTCGGGGCAGGTGGGAACCGATAAGATAAGATTTGTGGAATGGACTTGCGAGAGGCATCTTGAACAAGTAGTAGGGATGCACGGAGTTCCACCGTTAAAAGGATAGGATATCGAACAAAATGTTTCTGTATCCGAAAGAGGAAGCAGATTTTTTCTGTTTCAAATTTGAGGTGGCACCACGGTCAATAGAATCGTCCTCTATATGCGTAAATTATTTACGCATATAGAGGACGATTTTTTTTTTTACTTTGAGAGGAGTTGGGACATGAAAACAGTAAACGGTTTTTTTATCCGAGAAATTAAAGGTGATACATTAACGCCGATTTCTATTTTGCAAAAGATAAGCGGAAACAAAAAGTTCTTATTGGAAAGTTCTCATAAATACAATGACTCTGGGCGCTATTCGTTTATCGGGGCAGACCCTGCCTTTGAACTCATTTCACGAGGTGATCGGAATGAAATTGTCAATCGAGATGGTAAGAAAAGTGTATTGAAGGGAAACCCGTTGGAGGTATTAAAGGAGCTTTTACCGCCAAGGGCTTTTGAAGAGAATGCCTTTCCATTTGTAGGCGGTGCTGTAGGGTATGTTGGCTATGACATTATTAGATCCTACGAAATCATTGGTGAGGAATATTCAAACGGGTTAGACATGCCAGATGTACACTTAATGTTTTATGAGGAAGTAAT
The DNA here is from genome assembly GCF_011250555.1 of Bacillus sp. MM2020_4. Lineage (GTDB taxonomy): Bacteria > Bacillota > Bacilli > Bacillales > Cytobacillaceae > Neobacillus. The sequence goes on from NZ_JAANMZ010000005.1 coordinate 142,298, forward strand.
TGTATTTGATCACCTTGAAGAGAAAATCATGCTTTGCGGGCTGCCGCTGACAGAAACAAGCACAGAAGAAGTGATTGCAAACCGCCTAACGAAAAGGATCGAGGAATTAAAACAGCCCATTTATTATCATGAAGATGAGCCCGTTCGTTTTGCAGGTTTTCATTCAGATACGGAAAAAGAAACCTTTATTAATCAGGTTGAAGTCGCAAAGGATCATATTTTAGCTGGGGATATATTTCAAGTGGTGCTATCAAGACGAATGAAGTCATCGTTTGAAGGAACACCATTATCCCTGTATCGAAAACACCGGAGTCATAATCCAACCCCTTATATGTTTTATATTGATTTTGACGACTATACCGTTATCGGTTCTTCTCCGGAAAGTTTACTAAAGACAATAGGGAGAATAGTTATTTCAAATCCGATTGCTGGGACAAAGCGGAGAGGGGAGTCAAGGATCGAGGATCTGCTGATTGAACAGGAATTAGTAACTGATGAAAAAGAACTGGCAGAGCATCGGATGCTGGTTGATCTTGGCAGGAATGATCTCGGAAAAGTTTGCGAATTCGGAACGGTTCAAATTGAAAAGTATATGGCGGTGGAAAAATTCCGACATGTCATGCATCTTGTGTCAGAGGTAAGTGGTGAGCTCCTGCCGGATAAGACAGCCATTGATGCCCTTGCCGCATGCCTACCGGCAGGAACGGTTTCAGGTGCACCAAAGGTAAGGGCGATGGAAATTATCAATGCCCTGGAGAAGTCAAAACGGGGTCTCTATTCAGGAGCAATTGGCTATGTATCGGCGAGCGGAAATATCGATTTTGCCCTTGCGATTCGAACAATGATTATTAAGGATGGAACAGCTAGTATCCAAGCAGGTGCAGGAATTGTCTACGATTCCAATCCTGAGTCAGAGTATGAGGAAACCGTCAATAAGTTAAAAACCTTTTTGGAGGGTGAGCAATGATCTTGCTAATCGATAATTTTGATTCGTTTACATTTAATCTTTATCAGTACTTAGGTGAATTAGGAGAAAAAACTGCTGTATATCGAAATAATCAACTGTCTATCGAGCAAATCAGAGAAATGAAACCAAAAGCGATTATTTTATCACCAGGTCCAGGAAGGCCGGAAGCTGCAGGAATTTGTATGGAAGTGGTTCAAACTTTCTATCAGGAAATTCCTATTTTAGGAATATGCCTGGGTCATCAGGCTATTGGTGCTGCATTCGGCAGTGTAGTAGGCAGGGCCCATTCTATTATGCACGGGAAAACATCCTCCATATCACATGGCAGTAGTGGAATTTTTGCAAATATGGAATCGCCTTTAGAGGTCATGCGCTATCATTCCTTATCTATTGATAAAAGCCATATTGCTGCACAATTAGAGGTTATTGCGATTTCAAGTGATGACAATGAAGTGATGGCGATCAAACATCAGCAATTTCCTGTTTATGGTCTGCAATTTCATCCTGAATCCATTGGAACACCATTAGGTAAGGCAATGATAGCTAACTTTTTACTTGAAATAGAAGGGGAGAGGACAAATGAGGAATTATTTACTCCAATTAGCTGAAAAACAATCGTTTTCAGAAAATCAAATGAAAGAAGCCTTCGATTTTATCTTGGGGGAAGAAGTTTCCGAATCGGAAATTGCAGCCTTTTTAATGGGCCTAAAATCAAAGGGTGAAACCGTCGAAGAAATTGCCGGGATTGTGAGGGCATTAAAGGATCATACGTTAACATTTACCCGTAAATTTCCGAATGTTCTTGATAATTGCGGGACTGGAGGAGACGGTTCTTCAAGTTTTAATGTCAGTACCACTTCTGCCTTTGTCATTGCCGCGGCTGGTATCCCTGTAGCAAAGCATGGGAATAGGAGTATATCAAGTAAAACGGGGAGCGCTGACGTACTAGAGCACTTGGGGGTAAATTTTAATTTATCTGCAGAACAAACAGAAGAAATCCTTGAGGAAATCGGTGTGGCATTTCTATTTGCTCCGCATGTCCATCCCAAATTGAAAAAAGTGATGTCAGTAAGGAAACAATTAAAAATTCCGACTATCTTTAATTTTATCGGACCGCTTACAAATCCAATTGATTTAGACTATCAATTGCTTGGTGTTTACCGAAGAGATTTATTGAATATATTTGCGGAAGTGCTTCAGAAACTTGGCCGTAAACGGGCAGTAGTCATTAATGGTGCCGGTTATATGGACGAAGCTTCACTACAAGGAGAGAATCACTTTTCGCTTTTGGAGGAAGGATGCATTAACAATCATTCTTTTTTCCCTGAAGAAATGAATCTTACTCGATATGATAACAGTTGTATAAAGGGTGGGGATTCAAAAGAAAATGCTGAGATCCTAGTCAGAGTTTTAAAAGGGGAAAAAGGAGCACAATTGGATACTGTTTTACTCAACGCGGGAATTGGAATTTTTACCGCTGGGAAAGCAGAAACGATGAAAGCCGGAATTGAATTAGCAAAAGAGATGATTGACACGGGTGCAGCATATGAAAAACTAGCTGCGCTCATTGATAAATCACGAGCAAACAGGAGGGAGGCAATTTAAATGGTGACTATTCTTGACCGAATTATTGAACAGAAGAAGAAAGAGGTGCTGCTTCTTCAAGAAGGTGTACACAGGATTCCGCAAATCGAATTTCCAAAAAGGTCCCTTATTCACAAGCTGAATGAAGCAAATGAATTGTCGATTATCGCTGAATTCAAACGGGCATCACCTTCAAAGGGACTCATCAATAATGGAATTGATCCTGTCCAGCAGGCAGCGATGTATGAGGAATCTGGGGCAACTGCCATTTCTGTGCTAACTGATCAAAGTTTTTTTAAAGGGTCATTTTCTGATTTGCAGCGGGTTCGTGAAACGGTTGATCTTCCCATACTTTGCAAAGATTTTATCATCGACCCGTTGCAAATTAATGTAGCTGCTGCAAATGGTGCTGATTTGATTTTATTAATAGCAGCCGCCTTGGATGAAAACCGACTGAACGAGTTATATCAATATGCGAGGTCAAAGGACTTGGAGGTTTTGGTAGAAGTTCATAATCAGGAAGAATTAGAAAAGGTACTTCATACAAGTGCAAGGCTGATTGGGGTCAATAATCGGGATTTAAAAACCTTCCATGTTTCACTTGAAGTTACTGAAACATTGGCACTTGAGGTAAAAAAATCTGGTGCCTTCCTTATAAGTGAGAGCGGTATTCATTGCCAAGAGGATGCAGAGCGGGTTAGAAATGCCGGTGCGAATGGAATTTTAGTTGGGGAAGCATTGATGACAAGTAGGGATGTCAAAAATGCCTTCCTAGATCTTCGTCTGCCTCTTCTGCAGGGGATAAACGAATGAAAGTGAAAATTTGCGGCATAACGGATGTCAAAACAGCACTTGCCACAGCTGAGTATGGTGCCGATGCCATTGGTTTTGTGTTTGCTGACAGTAAGCGAAGGATTTCAATAGAAAAAGCAACAGAAATTGTTTCCGCTTTACCAAATGATGTGTATAAGGTTGGTGTATTTGTAAATGAAACACAGGAAGAAGTCGAACGAATTGCCTCGGTTGTCGGGTTAACACATATCCAATTGCATGGTGATGAACCTGCCTCATTTTGCGAATTGCTTTCATTACCTGTAATAAAGGCAATAAGCTTTGATGGGAATGAGGGGCTAGCAGATATTAGCCAATTTCCGGCGGAGTATATATTGTTGGATGGCCCAAAAGAAAAATATCGGGGTGGAAATGGGACAGCGTTTGATTGGAATGAGGTAAACGCAGCAATTTTAAGTGAGAAAAGAGTCATTCTTGCTGGTGGTTTACATTTGAACAATGTGGAACTGGCCATCAACATTGTAAAACCGGCAATGGTGGACGTAAGCTCCGGAGTTGAATCTGATGGAGTAAAGGACCTTGTAAAGATAAAAGAATTTATTACCAAAGTGAAAAATTTGGGGGGAAATGAAAATGAGCACATATACATTACCAAATGAAAGAGGACATTTCGGTATTTTTGGAGGAAGATTTGTACCGGAAACCTTGATGAAAGCCGTTATTGAGCTTAATGAAGCATATGAAATGGCTAAGAAGGAACCGGGCTTTCAAGCTGAGATAGATCGATTATTAAAAGAATATGTCGGGAGAGAGACACCACTATATTTTGCAGAAAATCTAACGAGACATGCTGGTGGTGCCAATATTTTTCTTAAAAGAGAAGATTTGAATCATACAGGAGCCCATAAAATCAACAATGCCATTGGTCAGGCGTTGCTAGCAGTTCGGATGGGAAAGCGAAGGATTGTAGCCGAAACAGGTGCCGGTCAGCATGGTGTGGCGACGGCGACTGTTTGTGCCTTGTTAAACCTGGATTGTATTATTTTTATGGGGGAAGAGGACATAAAAAGACAGGCATTAAACGTCTTTCGCATGGAATTGTTGGGAGCAAAGGTGGTTGGAGTAACCTCCGGTAGTGCTACATTAAAGGACGCCGTCAACGAAGCGCTGAGATACTGGGTAGCCAATGTGGATGACACCCACTATCTTTTAGGATCTGTCATGGGTCCTCACCCTTTTCCCGTGATGGTAAGAGATTTTCAAAGTGTCATTGGCAAGGAAACAAGAGAACAATTTCTAAAGCGGGAAGGCTGCCTTCCTGATGCTGTTGTTGCCTGTATAGGGGGCGGAAGTAATGCAATGGGGATGTTTTACCCATTTATTGAAGATACGTCAGTCCGTTTATATGGGGTTGAAGCGGCTGGTGCCGGTGTTGAAACCGATTTTCATGCGGCCTCGTTAACAAAAGGTAAACCCGGTGTTTTACATGGCGGCTTAATGTATTTATTGCAAACCAATGATGGTCAGATTCAAGAAGCCCATTCTATATCTGCCGGCCTTGATTATCCCGGGGTAGGTCCTGAACACAGCTACTTAAAGGATAGTGGGAGGGCAGACTATTATTCTATTACAGATCAAGAAGCACTGGAGGCCTTTCAACTTTTATCAAAGCTTGAGGGTATTATACCTGCACTTGAAAGTGCCCATGCTGTTGCCTTTAGTGTTAAGCTAGCGGCTGAATTGAACGATACGCAAAACATTGTTGTATGCCTCTCCGGCCGTGGTGATAAGGATGTAGATACTGTGAAATCAAGAATTGAAGGGGGAAATGATCATGTACCGAATTGAACAATCATTTTCAAAATTACAGGCCCATAACAACAAGGCATTTATTCCTTACATAATGGCAGGGGATGGAGGGCTAGATAGTTTAATAGATAGGTTGACGTTACTTGAACATTACGGTGCGAGCGCAATAGAGGTTGGAGTTCCTTTTTCTGATCCAGTAGCGGATGGTCCAACCATTCAACAAGCGGGACTTAGAGCCCTTCAAAACGGTACCACCCTAAAGGGAATCATTGCAGAATTACAAAAGGCAAGGGAAATCATTACCATTCCCATTCTCCTAATGACGTATTTAAATCCAATTTACGCTTACGGAATAGAGGAATTTGTTCGCGATATCCGAATTGCCGGTGTAGATGGATGTATTATTCCCGACCTCCCCATTGAGGAAGAAGAGATCATAGCACCCCAGCTTGAGGAGGCAAATATTGAACTAATTCGCTTAGTTACCCTTACAACGCCACTTGAGCGGATAAAAACAATTTCAAGTAAAGGCAAAGGATTTTTATATACAGTTACCGTTAAGGGAATTACTGGGGCGAGAAATGAATATGATGCTGAATTACTGCATTTTTTGAAAACAGTAAAAGAGGTAAGCACCATACCGGTAATGGCAGGATTTGGGATATCAACAAAGGATCAAATTGCTGAATTAACAACGTACTGTGATGGAGTTATTGTTGGCAGTAGAATTGTTGATTTGTTTGCACAAAATGATCTTAGTGAAATGGAAGAATTAATGTCATGTTTCAAACGGGAAACAAAAATACTGCAAGTAAAAAAGTCTACTTCATCATGAAGTGGGCTTTTTTACTTACAGTATCATTTGTTACAGCGGAAAATGTCTATCTTTACTATAATTTGCTTGAATACATTACAAAAAAATTATAATGGTAAATAAGGATGAAGGATTATGAGGGATTATGAATCAATCCTTTCTATTATGGCTTCACTTGAAGGATTCGGAGGAATTTCGTATCTACTTCGAGTTAATTTTGAAAAAAATACATTTGTGTCTTTAGAATGGAGAAATAAAGGGGTTTGTCAGACACTACCAGATCTCCAGACAGTAAAATCAGGCGATTTGGAGGAATTTAAAAGGGAAGTTTACAGCCTAAATATTAGGAAATGGAAGCCGTCTTACCGGAAAGAAGAAGGAATTATTCTGGAAGGTAAATACTGGTCGGTAAAATTGAAAACAAAGGAAAAAATGTATGCTAGTGAAGGAACTGAATGTTTTCCTGCTAATTGGGATCAATTTTGTCGTGCAGTTGAAAAGTTAACGGGAACACCGTTTCGATAAGAAGGAAAGAGTGTTAATTGCTGACAAAGGTCGACAATTTCTTGATAAGAACGGTTATCTCCTTTATAATGTGTATATACTTTTACTATCTAAACTGGCTTGTAATAGTCTGTGTTGCCAAAATCTTGTATGAAACTTCCAGTTGTGGAAGTTTTGTTTGTTTTTATAGATGTTTTCACCCATCTAATTATGATTTTTATCTAGGGGCGTTGTGTAATGAAGGAAATAACCGTTGAAGATCTTTTTAATTTGAAAGAATCGATGATCATTGATATCCGTTCACCGATTGAATTTAAGGAAGGCTCCATTCCCGGTGCAATCAATGTTCCTTTATTTTCTGATGAAGAACGTCAAGTAGTTGGAACCATTTACAAACATGAAGGCCAGGCAGCGGCAAAGTGGAAAGCCATGGAATTTGTTTCCCCGAAAATTCCTGCTCTTCTAAAGACCATTAAATCCTATCATACCGAGGGAGAATTAGTGATCCATTGTTGGCGTGGCGGGATGCGCAGTAAAGCAGTGATTACCTTCTTGGAATTTGCCGGTATTTACGCATGGAGGTTAATTGGTGGTTATAAAGCATATCGTCACCATATCCTTGAAAAAATCCCCACCATTATTCCTAATCAAGCGGTTGTCCTCCATGGGATGACAGGGGTTGGGAAAACAGAGGTTTTGAAGATCTTGGAAAAGAAGTGCTATCCTATCCTTGACCTGGAGGAAATGGCGGGTCATCGTGGGTCTATTTTCGGTACGATTGGCCTTTCGGAGGGTCATAATCAAAAGATATTTGATTCTCTATTATTTAAGGGACTTCAGGAAATCCAGGGTAGTGATTATTTTCTTGTTGAGGCAGAAAGCAAACGAATTGGCAAAGCCGTGCAGCCTGAAGAATTGATGGATGTTAAATTTAAGGGGATTAACATTTATATTCATTCATCGCTTGAACAAAGAGTTACACAGCTTGTTTCTGAATATGTATTGCCATATGAACAGGAACCTTGGTATTTCGAAAAAATTTCTTTAGGTATTGAAAAGGTCTTAAAACGGGTGAAGGATGTAGAAATAAGAAAAAATCTCCTGCAAACACTACATGAAAAGAATTATAGGGAAATGATTCTGCTTTTACTTGACCATTATTATGACCCACGCTATGACCATGCAAGACAAGAATATGAAGGTGAATTTATTGATATTTATGCTGAAAATCCAATAGATGCAGCTGCAAAAATTATCACTAAACTTGATGAGTTAACCTTCCAACCATGTTTAATAACAAATAAGCTTTAAGACCTCTTAGGTCTTTTTTTTTATTGATTTATATCAATTTCAGGTTCGTTTTATTGTGAAATGATAATAGTAATAAAGATGGTTAACAGAACCATAAGGTTTAAGGAGGTTCGACGCATGAATAGAAAATATTTAGAAAAAGGAGACTTTCTGAATAATTTTTCAGGTCCCAATCTTGGCTATCTGGTTGATCAATTTGAAAGGTACAAACAGGAACCTTTGTCAGTTGAAGAAGAAATGAGAGTGCTTTTTGAGAAAATGAATGAAGCTGACTTTTCCATTTTCGCAAATACTGTTTCAAAAGAGGGTTCAGATTTTGGTCGAACAATTACGTCTGATTCTACACAGCAGAGAAAATTAATAGCGGCTGTAAAACTGGCTGATAATATTCGAACCTACGGTCACCTGGCTGCCAACATTTATCCGCTTGGTAATCATAAACCGGATCCAACCCGTTTCGAACTTGGGAATTATGGACTCAGTGAGGAGGACTTGAACACCCTTCCGGCGGAAATTCTTTGTTCCAATAGTGATTTGGCAACAGGGTTAGATGCATATCGATTTTTGAGGGATGTTTACACTAAATCCATCGCCTATGAGTTTGACCATGTTCATGCCGTAGAAGAGAAAAATTGGCTAATTGAAAAAATTGAGACTGGCAGAATGAGCCCAGGTACTTCCAAGGACAAAAGAATAAAAACATTAAAACGGCTGTATGAAGTGGAAGAGTTTGAAAGATTTCTCCATAAAACGTTTGTCGGGCAAAAGCGTTTTTCTATCGAAGGACTTGACGTGATGGTGCCCATCCTTGATGAAATTATTTCCGATGCCATTACAAACGGTGCTGAATACCTAAATATTGGTATGGCACACAGGGGCAGATTAAATGTGCTTGCACATGTGCTTGGAAAACCCTATGAAATGATTTTTGCGGAATTTCAGCATGCACCCAATAAAGAACTCGTACCATCAGAAGGATCAATTGGAATCAATTTTGGCTGGACAGGGGATGTCAAATATCATCTAGGTTTAAATAGACAGTTGTCTGCAGAAAATGCAGTAGAAGCGAAGAAGATATCCCTAGCGAATAATCCGAGCCATCTTGAGTATGTTGGGGCTGTAGTTGAAGGTTTTACAAGGGCAGCCCAAGACGATAAAAATAACCCAGGTTATCCAATGGAAAACAGTAAATCGGCACTTGCCATTCTAATACATGGGGATGCAGCATTCCCTGGTGAGGGAATTGTAGCAGAAACATTGAATTTAAGCCGCTTAAAGGGGTACCGGACAGGTGGCACCATCCACATTATCGCAAATAATACGATAGGGTTCACAACAGAATCAGAGGATTCCAGATCCACACGTTATGCAAGTGATTTGGCAAAGGGATTTGAAATTCCGATTATACATGTGAATGCAGATGATCCGGATGCTTGCATGAAAGCGGCCTTTTTAGCAGCAGAATATCGTGCCGTTTTTCAAAAAGATTTCCTGATAGATTTAGTGGGATACCGTAGATATGGTCATAATGAGATGGATGAGCCGATGACTACAAGCCCGCAAATGTATACGCTCATTCAGCGTCATCCAACTGTTAAAGAAATATATACGAAAAATCTACAAAATGAAGGTATGGTCAGCGAAAAGGATGTAGCTGGAATGGAAAAGGAAATTCATGAAAAACTGGAAGCCGCTTTCCGGAAAGTTTCACAAATCTCAAAGGACGGAGAAATAAAGGTACCGGAACCACCAGTTTTCATGAATCAGGATGCATCAATTGTCACGAATGTCCCTTTGGAAAAGCTACAAAAAATAAACAAAGAATTACTTGATTGGCCAAAGGATTTTAACGTATTTAACAAACTAGAAAAAATCTTAAATAGACGGGCTGATGCACTGAATGAAAATGGAAAAGTGGACTGGGCATTAGCGGAGACTCTTGCGTTTGCAACCATTTTAGCGGATGGGACACCGATCCGATTATCGGGGCAAGACTCAGAGCGGGGGACCTTTGCCCAACGTAATTTGGTGCTTCATGACAGCAAAACCGGGGAGGCTTTTTTACCCCTCCACCTACTTTCTGATGGAAAAGCTTCCTTTGCCGTTTATAATAGTCCATTAACAGAAGCAGCAGTAGTTGGCTTTGAATATGGGTATACAGTATTTTCACCCGATACACTTGTTATTTGGGAAGCACAATACGGGGATTTCGCAAATGCTGCGCAAGTTATTTTTGATCAGTTTATTGCAGCGGGTATGGCAAAATGGGGGCAAAAATCCGGTCTTGTTCTATTGCTGCCACATGGCTATGAAGGCCAAGGACCGGAACATTCCAGTGGAAGAATGGAGAGATTTTTACAGTCAGCAGCTGAAAAAAACTGGACGATTGCTAACCTTTCTAGTGCTGCACAATATTTTCATATTTTAAGACGTCAGGCAGCCATGCTGATGAAAAAGGAAGTACGCCCTCTAATTATCATGGCACCGAAAAGCCTGTTAAGGAACCCAATGGTATCCTCGTCTGGTACTGAACTAAGTGAAGGAGAATTTAAGCCTGTATTGGAACAATTCACTACCGACAGGGATCAAGAAAAGATAGAACGGCTTGTCCTTTGTTCAGGTAAAATCGCAATCGATATTGCCGAACAAGTAAAAGATGATAGTCAATTTGACTGGCTTCAAGTATTAAGGCTTGAGGAAATCTATCCATTTCCAACAACTATCATTCATGAAATAGTAGGACGATATAAAAATCTGAAAGAAATTTTCTGGGTTCAGGAGGAGCCAAAGAATATGGGTGCCTGGAATTTTGTTGAACCCCGACTCAATGGAATTGCCCGTGATGGAATTAGAGTAGAATTTGTGGGCCGCCGTCGCCGTTCAAGCCCTGCTGAAGGGGAGCCAAATGTTCATAAACTCGGTCAGTCTAAAATTCTTCATGCTGCACTTTCACGGAATGAACAAGGAGGAGTAAATAATGGCTGAAATAAAAGTACCTGAATTAGCAGAATCGATTTCAGAGGGGACGATTGCTAAATGGCTTAAAAATGTTGGGGACATTGTGGAACAGGGAGAATACCTAGTCGAATTAGAAACCGATAAAGTGAATATCGAGATCATTTCTGATTTTTCTGGTGTTATTACCGAGCAGAAGTTTTCAGAGGGTGATAGTGTAAAGGTGGGAGAGACGATTGCCGTTATCACTGAAAGTAGCGTAGGTTCAGAACCTGCGGTTGGAAAAATACCAGCAGAATCAATGGCTGAACCAACCAAAATGGAACCGATAGCGACTATTGCTGATTCCAAAGAAATAGCAAGCAATCAAAAGACAGATCAAAGTAGTAACCAACGACCAATCGCTTCTCCGGCCGCCCGCAGACTGGCTCGAGAAAAAGGAGTAAATCTAAATGAAATCCCTGCAATGGATCCACTAGGAAGAATCCGCAAGCAGGATGTAACTTCTTTTCAGCAAAAGGATAAAAATAACCATCAAACTATAGCTAAAAAGGAAACAGTTCCTGAGAATCAAGATGAATCTAAACCAATTATTTTTGAACGGATGTCAAGACGCAGGCAAACGATTGCTAAGCGCCTTGTCGAGGTTCAGCAAACAGCAGCAATGCTTACAACTTTTAATGAAATTGATTTGACCGCTGTGATGGATCTTAGAAAACGGAGAAAGGATACATTTTTTGAAGAACATGATGTCAGGCTTGGATTTATTTCCTTTTTTACAAAAGCAGCAGTGGCAGCATTAAAGAAATTTCCCTATATTAATGCTGAAATTCAAGGTGATAATCTGCTGATAAAAAAATTCTACGATATAGGCATTGCAGTTGCTGCCGCAGAAGGACTGGTTGTACCAGTGGTAAGGGACGCCGATCGTAAAACGTTTGCCGAAATAGAGCTGGATATCATGCAGCTTGCTGAAAAGGCAAAAACGAATAAGTTAGCATTAAAGGACTTACAGGGGGGAACCTTTACTATTACAAACGGAGGGGTATTCGGCTCATTACTATCGACTCCTATCCTAAATGGGCCCCAAGTTGCCATCCTTGGGATGCACAAAATTCAACTCAGACCTGTGGCGATCGATAAAGAGAAGATGGAAAACAGGCCAATGATGTATGTTGCCCTTTCGTATGACCATCGTATTGTAGATGGAAAGGAAGCGGTTACCTTTTTAAGTAAAATAAAAGAATTGCTGGAGGATCCAGAAAATTTACTTCTAGAAGGATAAAATAAGAAAAACCGCTGATCTTTTCTCAGCGGTTTTTAGCTGTCATTACGTGCGATTCTTAAAGGGTCTTAATCCACGACGTTGAATTTCATCTTTTAAAATCTTGATCCATTCCTTTTCCTTTCCAGATTTTAATGCATCCCGGTACGAAACAATTAACTGCTCGTTACTCATAATTTTCAATTGAAGAATGCCCTCCTTAGAAAAGTGGATTGAATATTCAGTTTTTACTATTGTAATAGGTCTCTGAGCTTTTGAGAACCACTATTTGATAATTGTAAAAAAAGGTTCACAATCTACTGAATAAAGTTGTATTTTAAAAATATTGAATATTCAACCAAATGTGGTAACATATTTTTGTAAGCACATTTTATGGTATTTTGGAACAGTAGGGGGATGAAGGATGTCATCATTATTAAATGTTACCATCGGAAAACTAGTAGAAGAAAAAGCAACATTACATCCGGAACACGTGGCAGTGGTTTATTCAGATCGAAATTTGAGATGGACATACCGTGAATTTGATGAAATTTGTCGAAGGGCCGCAAAAGGTTTTATGAAGCTCGGAATAAACAAGGGAGAACAGCTTGCTGCTTGGTCAACTAACACTCCTGAATGGCTCGTTACACAATTTGCGACCGGTAAAATGGGTGCAATCCTCGTTACAGTTAACACTAACTACCGAACTGCTGAACTTGAGTACCTCTTAAACCAATCTGATACAACAACGATTGTATTAATGGATACTTGGAAGGATGCTTCCTATATGGATATGGTATATGAAATTGTCCCTGAATTGAAAACCTCAGAACCAGGCAGGCTGAATAGCAGCAGGCTCCCTTTTCTAAAAAATGTCATTGTCCTAGGTGAAAAAAGGTATCCCGGAACCTATTCATGGGAAGATATCATTAAGCTTGGGGAAACCATTTCAGATACGGAATTAAATGTGCGAATGGATTCTCTTGAACCGGATGATGTCATTAATATGCAGTATACCTCGGGGACAACGGGGTTCCCCAAAGGGGTCATGCTCACCCATAATAATATCGTTAACAACGGCTTTAATATTGCTGGTTGTATGAAGCTGACCGTAGCTGACAGGCTTTGTATTCCGGTTCCTTTTTTTCATTGTTTTGGATGTGTCCTGGGAACGATGGCATGTGTTTCTGTCGGCGCGACCATGGTTCCTGTTCAAGAATTCAGCCCAAGAAGAGTTTTACAAACGGTTCAAGACGAAAAGTGTACAGGGCTTCATGGAGTTCCAACCATGTTTATTGCCGAATTAAATGATCCTGATTTTGACAAATATGATCTTTCAACATTACGAACGGGAATCATGGCAGGGTCCAACTGTCCGATTGAGGTCATGAAGGCAGTCATCGAAAAAATGGGAGTAACTGAAATCACCATCGCATATGGTCAAACAGAATCATCACCGGTTATTATGCAAACAAGAACCGATGATCCAATTGAGTTACGGGTAGAAACGGTGGGAAAAGCATTGCCGAACGTGGAAGTGAAAGTTGTTGAACCGGGAACAGATAGAGAAATCGGATACGGTGTTCAGGGCGAGCTTTGCACACGGGGATATCATGTAATGAAAGGGTATTATAAAAATATTACCGCCACAAATGAGGCGATTGATACAGAAGGGTGGCTGCATACAGGCGATTTAGCTGTAATGGATGAAAACGGGTATTGTAAAATTACGGGGCGGTTAAAAGATATGATCATTCGCGGTGGCGAAAATATTTATCCTCGAGAAATCGAAGAATTTTTATATTCCCATCCAAAGGTTCTTGATATTCAGGTTATTGGGATTCCAGACGAAGTATATGGGGAAGAAGTAATGGCCTGGATTATTTTAAAAGAGGGACAAGCGGCTACTGCTGAAGAACTACGAGAATTTTGCTCGGGTAAGATTTCCAAACACAAAATTCCCCGTTATATTGAATTCACGGATGCCTATCCCATGACGGCATCAGGAAAAATTCAAAAATTCCGTCTTAGGGAAAAAGCGATTGAGATGGTAAAAAATTAAGAGGTACCTCAAGTTATGAAGATGGATATTGTTGCACAACACTTGCTGGATTGATTATACTAGAACATGGACAACACTGAAAGGAACGGTGGCAGCAATGATTCATTTAACGTGGCGAGATCGAGAAACAGTTAGAAAAGTAAAATGCGTTCATACCGATGCAAAAAAATATCTGGTAAATAACGCCTTAACTGTCGGTACTATTTATGATGTAAAAAACGAAACAGAAGAATTTTACTACATCATTGATAATACCGGAAAAGTCGGTGGGTTTTATAAGGAATATTTTCAGGATGTTTAATGCATAAGGTTTTAAGGGACAGATTCCTATTAAGAATCTGTCCCTTTTACTTCGCTACAATTATCGTGCATCCGGGAACACTCTTCTGATAGTATCGGAAAACTCATTTACGAAACCTGAGATTGGTTTTCCATTTCGAATATCGCTGGCATAATGATTCATTCGATCATAGAAATCCGGATTAACCGATATATAAACATTGTCGATATCGGCGTCGACCGATTTAACAGCTCGAGAAATTTTATTTTCAATATCTGTTGTCAGCTCATTCCTTGAGGATGGATCCAGCTTGGCTGCCACATAGGCATTATTATCGGTTACAATAATATTCGCATGGTCCACCTCAGGCAAATTGGTCACTTTATCGGCTGCTTTATCCGCGATTCTTATCTTTGATTGATTGTTTCCAACATTATTTCGATTATCGTGGCGTACATTAGTAAGGTTGTTTCGAGTTCGATCAAGGTCCCGATTGCTTGTATCAACCCCCGTAATCGCAGGGCCGCCATTATTCGGGGTATTATAATTTACCCTTGTTGGTTCATTTGTATTTCGGTTGCGGTAGGCGACATTATCATTTACATCATTCCTTGCACAACCAGATAAATAAAGACTAAATACGAGGGTTCCAATTACAAACAAACTTTTTTTCATGTGGTTTAAGCACTCCTTTTATCCAAGTTGTACAAAGATAGAATGTCTAATTTCGCAAAGTACTATCCTGCCAACATTTTGGAAATAAAAAAAGAAGCATTCATAAGAAATGCTTCTCTTTCAAATCGATTATTTTTGTTTAACTGGTGTCGATTCGATCGACTTTGTTGATTTATAAAGTCTGTGGCTAATAAAGGTTTGGGTAGTTAAGAATAGCCCACCAACAACCCAATAAAGTGGTAGTGCCGCAGGAGCGCTAAAGGAAAACATTACAATCATTAATGGCGACATTAGACCCATGATTTTCATTTGCTGCTGCTGTGCAGTCGGCATATTGGTTTGCGATACTTTAAACTGGAAGTAGTAAACTACCCCTGCGATAATTGTGATAATGATATCAGGATGCCCCAAATTAAACCATAAGAATTGATGGGCGGCAATTTCTTTTGAACCACGAATCGCATAATAAAAGGCGGTTAAAATTGGCATTTGAATTAAAAGTGGTAAGCAACCCATATTCAATGGATTAACACCATGTTTTTTATACAAACCCATCATTTCAGCTTGAAGTTCTTGCTTTTTCTTAGCGTCCTTTTCCGTCTTCATTTTCTTCTGAATAACATCCATTTCAGGTTTTAAGACATCCATTTTTTCCTTCATTGCCATTTGATTTTTGTATTGTTTTAACATGAACGGCATGAGGATAAGCCTGATCACCAGGGTGACCAGAATAATTGCTAAACCATAGTTTCCATTGAATAGTTCAGCTGTTGAATGAATAATGGTCGAAAAAGGATGGACAAAATAAGTTTGAAAAAATCCATGGCTATTTCCACTTTGTGCATTTGATGAACAAGCTGATAATAGCATAGTTGGTAAGATTAAAAGGACTGCAAGTAAGATAGATGATCGTTTTGTTTTCATACTTCCTCCTAGAATGTTTGTCTAAATTGGTTAAGTGAAAAGGAAGGAAATAGGTTCTTCAGAATCATCTTGAGTACATTCTTTTCTACGAATATATTTAACAATTCTTTTCAGAATAAAACTTCCATGTAATCCGCTTTTTTTACGGTAAAAAACCAATGGGTGAATTATTTTTGTGTTTGTTGGATCGGAAGTATTGCCCAAAAAGGAATACTCGACACCCCAAGCCAATAAAAATTTGAGTATTAATCCCAAGTAAATACTGACGTAAAGAGCATTCAGGGTATTTATATCCGAGTGGTCAATAAGTAACTGAAACAAAAATTATCACCTCTTCTTTTAAACCAATGATATGAGTATAGCCGAGAACAGCCAAATAATCAATTTAAACCGTATAAAATACTAAGTGGGAATGACTTCCTAGCTCTATTAAATGAAAAGAAAACACCAATTCTTCAAGAATTGGTGTTTGAATTCTTCTTTAACGCCTTTTCCAATGGGCGGTAATCGCTTGATAAGCATACTCGACCTTTTCTTCAGTTGGTGGCTCGACATGTTTTAACGGATACTCGTGTCCTAGGGCTTCCCATTTATATACCCCAAGTTTATGGTAAGGAAGGATCTCAATCTTCTCCACATTTTCAAGGGTACCAATAAACTCACCAAGTTTTTGGAGATCTTCCGGATCATCAGTAACGGTTGGCACCAATACATGACGAACCCAAATAGGAACGTTTCGATCTGATAAAAATTTTGCGAATTCAAGGATGTGGTCATTCGCCATTCCTGTCAGCTGAATATGCTTTTTCCGATTTATATGCTTTAAATCAAGAAGGACTAAATCAGTAACCGCTAAAAGTTCTTCCAGCTGCTCGATAAAAAGTTTGGAATGGGAGAAGCAGCCACCGGAAGAATCAATTGTTGTATGAATTCCTTGCCTTTTACATTCTTTGAATAATTCCGTTAGGAAAGGAATTTGCAGCAATGGCTCACCACCGCTAACAGTAATTCCTCCCCCAGAAGCCTGAATGAAAGGAAGATAGCTGATCAGATCATCCATGATTTCGGAAACAGTCATCTGCTTGCCCGTGCCGATTTCCCATGTATCTGCGTTATGGCAAAATTGACAGCGCAATAAGCAGCCTTGGGTAAAAATTACGTAACGAATTCCTGGTCCGTCGACAGTTCCTAATGTTTCAATAGAATGAATATTTCCGTTCATGATGATGACCCCTTTCATTTATAAGGCGGGAGCTCCTCGAAATAGGGGAGCCCCAGAATATTTATAGTGATTCATGGAATGTACGATTAATGACGTCTAGTTGTTGTTCTTTTGTTAGTTTAATAAAGTTCACCGCATATCCGGACACACGAATCGTTAATTGTGGGTAGAGCTCCGGATGGTCCATTGCGTCCATTAGTGTTTCGCGATTAAAGACGTTTACATTAAGATGGTGTCCTGTTTTCATTGCATATCCGTCCAAAATGGAAACTAAGTTGCGAATTTGGCTTTCTTCTTCTTTTCCAAGTGCCTTTGGTACGATGGAGAAAGTATTTGAAATTCCGTCCATTGCATAACGGTAGGGAAGCTTTGCAACAGAAGACAAAGAAGCTAATGTTCCTTTTGTATCCCGGCCATGCATTGGGTTTGCACCCGGTGCAAATGGTTCACCAGCACGGCGTCCATCAGGTGTATTACCTGTTTTCTTACCATAAACCACATTTGAAGTGATAGTTAAAATGGACAATGTATGCACCGAATCACGATAGGTTTGGTGTTTGCGCAGTTTTTTCATAAAGGTTTCAACAATTTCAACCGCCATGCTGTCAACACGATCATCGTTGTTTCCGTATTTAGGGAAATCACCATTTACTTCGAAATCTATAGCAATTCCGTTTTCATCACGAATGACCTTTACTTCACCATATTTAATGGCACTTAGTGAGTCAGCGACAACACTTAAGCCGGCAATTCCGGTTGCCATGGTACGTAGAATCTCCGTATCGTGTAAAGCCATTTCTATCCGTTCGTAGCTGTATTTATCGTGCATGTAGTGAATAATGTTTAAGGTGTTTATATATAGACCTGCAAGCCATTCCATCATTTTATCAAATTTTTGCATGACTTCATCGTAATTTAAAACTTCTGCTGTAATTGGCTGATATTTTGGCCCGACTTGAATTTTTAATTTTTCATCGACACCACCGTTTATAGCGTAGAGCATCGCTTTAGCTAGGTTTGCACGGGCACCAAAGAATTGCATTTGTTTCCCGATTTCCATCGCCGATACACAGCAGGCAATTCCATAGTCATCACCATATTCCGGACGCATAATCTCGTCGTTTTCATATTGAATAGAGCTAGTCTTGATGGACATCTTTGCACAATATTTCTTAAAGTTCTCAGGCAGTTGGGTTGACCATAACACTGTTAAGTTTGGCTCTGGTGCAGGCCCTAAATTATCTAGTGTATGAAGGAATCGGAATGAGTTTTTCGTAACTAATGAACGTCCGTCAAGCGCCATACCGCCAATGGATTCCGTTACCCATGTTGGATCACCGCTAAATAATTCGTTATAGTCTGGTGTACGGGCAAATTTGACAAGACGCAGCTTCATAACAAAATGGTCCACAAGTTCCTGTGCTTCCACTTCTGTTAATCTACCATTCTGTAAATCTCTTTCAATATAGATATCTAGGAATGTAGATACCCGTCCAAGGCTCATCGCTGCACCGTTTTGCTCTTTAATGGCTGCCAAGTAGGCTAAGTATACCCATTGGAATGCTTCTTGAGCTGTTTCGGCGGGGAGGGAAATATCAAATCCATAGCTTTTTGCAAGTTCTTTCAGTTCTTTCAATGCACGATATTGTTCGGACAGCTCTTCACGTAAGCGAATGTTATCTTCTGTCATAACGTTGCTCGTATTTTGATAATCTTTTTGTTTTTCTTTCATTAAGAAATCAACACCATATAAAGCAACACGGCGGTAATCACCAATAATGCGTCCTCGTCCATAGGCATCAGGAAGACCGGTAATGATTCCGGCTTTGCGGGCTTTTAGCATTTCGTCTGTATAGGCATCAAAAACACCTTGATTATGTGTCTTACGAAACTCGGTAAAGAATCTCTCAATTTCAGGATTTAATTCATAGCCGTATGCTTCGCATGCTGCCTTTGCCATACGAATTCCACCAAAGGGCTGCATTGATCGATTAAAAGGTTTATCTGTTTGCACGCCCACTACTTTTTCAAGTTCTTCATCAAGATATCCTGGTCCATGTGAAGTGATAGTTGAAATGGTTTCCGTGTCCATATCAAGGACACCGCCATTCTCACGTTCTTGTGTGGTTAGCTCCATTACCTTTTCCCATAGTTTGTTGGTTGCGTCAGTAGCTGTAGTTAAGAAGGAGTCAGCACCCTCATATTGAATAAAGTTCTTCAAAATAAATTCGCGTACATTTACTTCTCTTGTCCAAGTTCCTTTAGAAAATCCTTGCCATTGTTCCATGATTATCCACCTCTTAGATTTGATAAATTATATAACAGATTAGTTATTTATATCTTAGTTAGAGTATAACAGTGTGAATGTGAAAAGTCTCACATAAAAAGGATGTAATTGTTAAGATATTGTGAAGTAGTGCAAAATGAGGGTTTATTGCGGATAAATTTGAAGAAGTTGTGAACTTGATTGTTAATAATTAATAAACTGTACTATAAAAATATACACGATATTAAAATCTGTTTTATAAAAAGAATTCAAAATATCAATGCTTTAATAGTGAAAATAAATGAAACAGTGCCATTTGATAAATAAAAAAAAGCAGGTAAGAGGCAACCCGCTTTTAATCAACCACAATATAGGCAATCATTGGCCCATTATGGGACCTGTCTGAATGGACCTCACAGATTAAGCGGTAGGTCCCCGCTTTCTCGAATTGAAGGGGAACTGTCGTTTCCTTCCCCTTTTTCACTGTGCCTTTAATCTTGGTCCCTTCAATATAAAATGGATGCTTTTCACCATTTATTCCACTAATGAATAGCTTTACTTTTTCCCCTTTTTCAAGAAACACGGTGCTAGGGTCCCAACGGTAGGATTCTAGTTCTTTCCCATCCTTCGTGGTTGTCTTGAATTCTCCAGTCACCATATGAATTTCACGAATCTCTTTATCTGATTGTTGATTAAACACGGTGGTATCGCCAGCTTTTAACATGAACCAAGCGGAAATACTGGCGATGACGATGCCGACAGCTAAAAAGAATAGTAGTGTTTCTTTCTTTAAGACTAAGAATTTCATGTATAAAATAACCCCCTCGATAATTTGTCCTATTTATACTTATGCATAGAAGGTAAGTAAACTTGTCTCTTTTAAAAAACTTTTATTACTTTGTTCCTCTTTTCGAAATATTCTATAGAAGCAATGGGATTACGCAAAAGATGGTTGAACCTTATCTAAACTGTCTACAATTAAACTAAGCCGTGTTGGAATATATTTCTTTGTTTTTACTGGCGAAGAGTTTATAGTAAAATCAGGAATGAAAAAAATAGGTGGTAATCTTGTTGGGGATTAAAAAAGAAAAGGTTCTAAAAGTGGCCAAATTTATCTTTCCATTATTATTATTAATTTTCGCTATTATTGAGATAAGAAAATTCACCGGAAATTTAAATGGTCAATTACTCAAAAATGAAATCAATCAACTGAATATTTGGAGTTTATTATTGATCCTGATCGTTACCTTTGCTGCTGTTTTACCGATGCTGCTTTATGATGTCATCTTAGTGAGAATATTAAAGTTAAAGGTTTCAAAAAGAGAACTGCTGGAACAATCATTTATCGCTAATTCCTTTTCTAATTTAATCGGTTTTGGCGGATTAATTGGTGCCATGCTAAGAACCTACTTTTTTCATAAGCTAGAAAAGGACAAGCGGAGACTTTTAGGGATAATTGCTTCTGTGTCGCTCTATTACCTTACGGGAATTTCTCTTCTTACCTGGATTGTTACCATTCACTATCGAAATTTTCCGCTGTTTGTGGAAACCAAATGGCTTTATTTCGCCGTTGTAGGGGTAGGTTTGTATTTACCTGTTTTCTTAATAATACATATGATTAAGTCAAAAAAGGACAATCAGACATTGATTACCACGAATGAAACAATCAAGCTAGTCATTGTCTCCGTTGTTGAGTGGTTCGCTGTTTTTATAGCTATATTTGTTTTAAGCAGGATCCTTGGTATTTCAATCACGTTTGAAAATTTATTTCCGGTATATGTTGTGGCCGCATGTGCGGGTATTATCAGTATGATTCCCGGCGGGCTTGGTTCTTTTGATTTAGTCTTTATTTGGGGGATGCAGGATTTACACGTGCCCGAAGAGAAATTCCTCGTCTTGCTTTTGTTATATCGCATTGGTTACTATTTCATCCCATTTTTGGTCAGCTTAATCTTTTTTGTTAAACTTTACTGGCAAAGGTGGAACCAATCCTGGAACTACCTTCCTAAAGCAATTGTTCAAGGATTAAGTCATGTCATTTTAACCATGCTCGTATTTCTATCGGGGTTGATTTTACTGTTATCGGCGAGTGTTCCGGGAATTATGTCGAGGCTTAAAATTGCTCAGGAATTGTTGTCCTTTCCAATTATTAATGTGTCACATCAACTTTCGGTAGCAGCTGGTTTTTTACTGTTAGGTTTATCACGCGGCATTGAATACAGCGTGAAAAGAACCTATGATTTGACCATGCTTGCGCTAATTCTGGCTGCTTTATTCTCCATTTTTAAAGGGATTGACTATGAAGAGGCCATCTTTTTAATCATCGTTGCGTTGCTGTTGAGAATGTCAAAAGGGCAATTTTATCGAGAAAGTTATGTCCTCACATGGGGAAAAACCATTTTCGATGTGACGGTGATTTTGGTCCTTACTTCCATGTATATTTTGATCGGATATTTAAACTTGCCGATAGCAAAATTAACGATACCAACAAAATTCATACCATATGTCATTGTCGATTATCGAGACTTGTTCAAGAGTGCAGGCATTGGCCTCGTAATTGCAGTTTTGATCTTGTTTGCCGGCTATTTGATCAGTCTGCCAAAAAAGTGGAAATTCGAAAGATCGATCGGTCATGAAAAAGAAATAATGAGCCATTTTACCAAATATAAAGGAAAAGTGTTATCCCATTTAATCTTTTTGCATGATAAATATATTTTCTGGAATAGCGGGAAAAATGTTTTAATCCCGTTCCAAAAATACGCGGATAAATTAGTCATCCTAGGCGACCCGGTTGGGGAGAAAAAGGAATTATCAAATGCAATCGAAGAATTTCAAGAACTTGCCGACCTATACGGTTATACCCCCGTCTTTTATCAAGTGAGTGATGAGATGCTTCCATATTTACACGGTCATGGCTTTGCCTTTTTTAAATTGGGTGAAGAGGCCTTTGTGGATTTGAAGACTTTCACACTTTCTGGAAATAAAATGAAGGGATTAAGAGCCCTAAAGAATAAATTCAGCCGTGATCAGTTCCACTTTGAATTAGTAAAACCTCCTTATTCGTCAGAACTGTTAGGAGAATTAAGGGGAATTTCAAATGAATGGCTGCAAGGTAGAAAAGAAAAGGCGTTTTCGCTCGGATTCTTTGATGAACATTATTTAAATAAGGCACCTATTGCTATTGTCACTGATGAGAATAAGCGGATTCTTGGTTTCATGAGCATCATGCATGTTTATGATGATTATCAAACGATCTCTGTTGATTTAATGAGAGTGATACCTGATGCACCATCAGGTACCATCGATTTTCTGTTTCTTTCGTTAATTGACTGGGCAAAGGAACAAGGGTATGACCGCTTTAATATGGGGATGGCCCCACTTTCGAATGTGGGCCTTTCAAGGTTTTCCTTTTTAAGTGAGAAAATAGCAGCACAAATTTTCTTACATGGCCATTTTATTTATCATTTCCAAGGCCTGAGAAAGTTTAAGCAAAAATATACAAATAGTTGGGAGCCGAAATATTTAGCTTACAGAAGAAAATCGTCTCTTCCCTTTATAATGGCCCAAATTACATTATTAATTTCTAAAAAAAGGACATGAAAGTTAACCGGTAGGATATTCCTATCGGTTTTTTCTCTTTATTTTTTTGAAGAATCTGTTAAAATCGAATAGGGATAAATTGTAATGTAAGGGTGTTTATTTATTGAAAAAATTTGTTAGCTGTACCATCATTTTGCTCTTCCTATTTACAACACAAATAAAAACCTTTGCTGCTGAACCAGTCCAATTGGATTTAAAAAGTGAAGGGGCCGTTCTGTTAGATTCTGACACGGGTGCTGTTCTTTATGCTAAAAATGCCAATGAAAAAATGTACCCGGCAAGCCTTACGAAAATTGCTACTGCCATCTATGCCATTGAAAAGGGGAATTTAGATGGAATCGTGACTGTCAGCAAGAATGCCGCAAGCCAAGACGGTACGCGAGTATATTTAAATGAAGGGGAACAGGCTCCGTTAAAGAAGTTGATTCAAGGCATGCTTATTAATTCAGGGAATGATGCTGCAATGGCAATTGCAGAACATCTCGATGGCACAGTGGATCATTTTGCTGAAAATCTAAATGATTATTTGAAGAATAAGATTGGTGTTAACAATACGCATTTCACCAATCCTAATGGATTGTTTGATGAAAACCATTACACCACGGCGATGGATTTAGCCTTAATTACCAATTATGCAATCAAGAATCCCGTTTTTGCAGAAATATTTGGGACGAAGGTACTGGAATGGCAGGGTCAGTCTTGGGCGTCTACACTATATACCCATCACCGAATGCTAAAAGGGGAGCTCCCCTATCCTGAGGTAACAGGGGGGAAGACGGGTTATACAGATGAAACAAAACAAACATTAGCCACTACTGCTGATAACGGAAAAATTAGGCTGACAGCGATTGTGTTAAAGTCGAATTTAAAAAATGATAAGTATAAGGATACCGCCTTATTATTGGATTACGGTTTTAAGGCATATCAGCACTCAACCATTAAACAGGGAGAAATTTATACAGCCGAAAATAAAGAATTTTTTCCGGAACACGATACTCTTATTACCGAAGATGTTGCAGGTTGTACGAAAAAAATCAATCCTGACGGAGTACTTTTGATAGAAAATCATGAAGGACAGTCCATCCAGTCAATTCAATTAAAGGATAAAGAGGAGCCTAAAGTGAAAATAGCTCCCATAAAAGAAGGTAATACGAAGGAAAGTAAAACAAAAGAAAAAAATCTACAAATTTTAAATAGTAATGTATTCTTTGGGTTAACAATTCTTGCATTAGTAGCGGCAGTCATTGGTTTTCGCAAGAAAGGGGCGAGTAAATACTGATTCTTATATGAAATAGGCCATGGAAAGAAACTCCTTTCCATGGCCTATTTTTTTAGGTTTGCCTATCGACTGTCATTGGTCGGGAGTCGAAGGAGGAGGGAGAGTCGATTTGGTCTTTATCATCGACAAAGCTTCTCGTACCTATAAAGTCACTTTTGTCACCAAAGTTTTGCCCGTAGCCCTGATTTTTTTTATCTGAATTATGCCATTCAGCTAATAGATTCTGCCCAATATTTACGGCAGATGCATTTTCAAAGGAATTAATTTTAATCATAAATATATTTATATTTATATATGGAATCGGTACTGGCATCTAATCTCCTCCTTTTTCCTTGCTAATAACTATATGCGATTTTTTAATGTTTATGAAACAGGCATAATAGTTGGATTAAATTTCGAATTAGATTAGTAAGATGGAAGTAGGAGCGATAAATATTAATTTCCTTTTTTACTCCACACATATTTAAGAGGAAAGAAAGGGGTGTGGATTGATGGAGATGGATAAATTAAAACAATGGATGGACATTGCCAAGAATATGCATGGGGGAGACTTCTGGAATAATATATTTGATCAAGATTTCGCAAAGCAATTTATGAACGAACAACAATTCACCCAGCCGTCTGCCAATACTAACGGACCATCTGGTCGTGAGGAGAAAACCACGCGTACATTCCCGGTCATTGATGTATTAGAGAATGCGAATGAGGTGGTGGTTATGATTGAAGTTCCCGGAGTTAGGAAGGAAAACCTGGAATTAGGGCTAAACGGCACAATCCTCACCGTCAAAGGAAAGGCATTACCAATCCATCCGCAATTAAATTTAACCTACTCAGAAAGATTTTATGGAGAATTCCAAAGACAAATCACCTTACCGGATTCTGTTAGTCCCAATCAATTAAATGCAAAGTTTTGGAACGGTATCCTTTTCGTTAGTTATCAAAGAACAGTTGAAAAAGGAGAAATTATTCCTATCGACTAAACTGATTTTGCCCTGAGATCTTTGACGATCGAACATTTATGTTCGATTATTTCATGATTGGACATGTTTAGCTGTTTTCTCTATATAAATGTAAGTAAGGTATAAAATAAGGGAGTTTGTGAGCATGTCACTTAGAGATGTATTCCTATTATTCAGTAAAAATGATGGAGAAAAGGAATTAAAGAAAAAGTTACTTTCCTTAGAAAGTAATATCGAAGAGTTAAAAAAATCGCTGCACGACTTCCAAGAACAAAAGGAAAAGGATTACAAGCCACCAGAACCGCCAATCATCATTGAAAAAATAAATATAGAAAAAATAATTTTAGATAAATATGAACTAAATAACAATTTTGGGCAGCTTGGAATTAAAGAATTAAAAGGGAAATTAAATATAGGGGCGACATATGGGAGTGAATTTACCCCCAAGTTTGATGAAGAAGATAAAATAGAAGAGGTGCGGAATGAAAAAATGAAATCAAGCTCTAAAGAAAGGGGTCCTAAGGTCAATATTCACGCGAAAAAGGAGAATCAATAAAAGACTAAAGTGGATTCCTTTAGTCCTTTAAATGTTAAACTGCTTTGAATATTGTCTAGCTCCATACGCCGAGAACCAGGCGCCTTACGCTTTTATTATTGCAGCCTGCTTTCGACCTGCTGGCATACTTCATCAGCTGACATTCCATTTGCATCGATGACAGAGCCTTTTGTATAGGTATCCTGCATACCCATTACGTTTGAATCAAGGCCAGTAACAACACAACAGTCACAATTTTGTGCATCTGACTCCTGCTTCAGCTCAATCACATCATGACCTTTTTCCCTAAGTGCTTGTTGAATATTTGTAAGCGATTGTTCTACTCCAACTTTTGCCATACAAAACACCTCCTCCTGTAAATTATCTTGCCAAAGATTACGGTAAATATTCGGTATAGCAACCATTAATTTTCCGAAAGATAGTAGGGGAGGTGTATCAAATGGGAAAACGTAGTAAACGAAAAGCTGATCCATCCACAATTGGGCTTAGTTCGCCGCAAGTAGAGGGTCAAGGAACAACCATGACTGAAACAGGATCACGAGAAGAACCATCTTCAAGAAAAAAACAAAAGAGATAGTAGAAAAGGAAAAGGATGTCCCGGGGTGACTTAATCGCACCTGAGACATCCTTAATATGATTATTTGTACATTTCCGCAACTTGCTTTTGTATTTCCTCATTCTCAAGATATTCGTCATAGCTCATTTGCTTATCTACTAAACCATTTGGCGTAAATTCAAAAACTCGATTGGCGATCGTTTGAATGAACTGATGGTCATGTGATGAAAAGAGCATCGAACCCTTGAAATTGATTAATCCATTATTTAGAGCCGTGATGGATTCTAAATCTAAATGGTTGGTTGGCTCATCCAGCAACAATACGTTTGCTCCATTTAACATCATTTTTGAGAGCATACAACGTACTTTTTCTCCACCAGAAAGGACACTTGCTTTCTTTAGCACTTCCTCACCGGAAAATAGCATTCTTCCTAAAAATCCGCGCAAGAAGCTTTCACTATCATCCTTTGGAGAGAATTGACGAAGCCAATCTACCAGGTTAAGATCACTGTTCTCAAAATACTCGGAGTTATCCTTCGGGAAGTAAGCCTGTGAAGTAGTGATACCCCACTTAAAAGTGCCACTGTCTGCTTCCATTTCACCCATTAATATTTTAAAAAGAGTGGTTTTTGCAACTTCGTTAGTTCCTACAAGCGCAATCTTATCTCCCTTATTCATAAAGAAGCTAACATTATCAAGAATTTTAACCCCATCAATCGTTTTTGTTAAACCTTCCACTCGTAATAAGTCATTACCGATTTCACGCTCTGGTGTAAACCCAACAAAGGGGTAACGGCGAGAAGATGGTCTGATGTCATCAAGGGTGATTTTATCTAATAGCTTCTTCCGGGATGTTGCCTGCTTTGATTTAGAAGCATTTGCACTAAATCGGGCAATAAAGCTTTGTAGTTCCTTAATTTTTTCTTCCTTCTTTTTATTCTGATCCGACGCCATTCTTGATGCCAACTGACTAGATTCATACCAAAAGTCATAGTTTCCGACATAGATTTGAATTTTACTGAAGTCCAAATCGGCGATATGCGTACACACTTTATTTAGAAAGTGACGGTCGTGGGATACTACAATAACGGTATTTTCAAAGTTAATTAAGAAATCCTCTAGCCATTGGATGGCTTTAATGTCCAAGTGGTTAGTCGGCTCATCGAGAAGTAAAACATCAGGTCTACCGAATAATGCTTGTGCAAGTAATACCTTCACTTTTTCGGAACCCGTTAATTCGGCCATTTTTTTGTCATGAAGCTCTTCGCCAATCCCAAGACCTTTTAACAGAATAGCTGCTTCAGGCTCAGCTTCCCAACCGTTTAATTCAGCAAATTCACCTTCGAGTTCTGCGGCTTTCATTCCGTCTTCATCTGTAAAGTTTTCTTTCATGTAGATAGCATCTTTTTCCTGCATGACCTCATACAATCTTGAGTGACCCATGATAACGGTTTTTAAGACTTCAAATTCCTCATATTCAAAATGGTTCTGTTTAAGTACAGCCATCCGTTCATTTGGACCAAGTTGAACTGTTCCGGTTTGGGCTTCAAGTTCTCCGGACAAGATTTTTAAAAAGGTTGATTTTCCGGCACCATTCGCACCGATTAGCCCGTAGCAATTACCCGGTGTGAATTTAATATTTACGTCTTCAAATAACTTTCGGTCACCATATCTTAAACTTACATTACTTACAGTAATCATGATCAAAACATCCTCCAAAAAACATATTGCTTTAAATTATACCATTAAAATAGGAGAAGAGCGAATTTTTTCAAGAAGAGTGGGAAGGCTCAAGAAAATTTTTCTAAAAATATTTTCCCATATTCACACTTTATTCATATATTTGTTGTAGAATTGACCTAAGATGTTTTAAAGAGGGTGAAAAGTATGGCAAAAAAACAGCTTACTGAACTCGTAAACAAGTTAAAAAAAGCTGGTATTAAAGCGAGTCTAACCAAACCAAAGTCCAATTACCTTTTATCAATGCAGCAACTGAAAAAATATCCTTCATCCGTGAACTAATGAGAAAAATAGGTGATAAAAAGCGATTAATCCAAGAGGACTAACCGCTTTTTTTATGCTTCCGCATCTACTTAATATTATCAATAATCTTATCGTACACCGCTTTTTCTTTAAATTCTTCCCCCATTGGAAACTTTGCAATAAATTTGTTGTTTTCATCTACCAAATAGGTGAAGGTTGAGTGGACAAATTGTCCGTTCCCTGGATCCTTGTATTGAAATTGCAGGGCATCCGTCACTTTCCTTACTTCTTTTTGCGCCTTTTTCATGTTTTGCTTTTCCCCGGTTAAGAATACCCAATTTTTATCATCTTTTATGCCAAATCCTTCTCTATATCCTTGTAAGGTTTCAGGGGTGTCACGATAGGGATCAATGGTGATGGTGACAAATTCGATAGTCTTACCATAAACCCCTTTTTTAACTAAATCCTTTTTTAATTTAACCATTTTTTGGGTGGTGGTAGGACAAACATCAGGACAATGAGTATAGATAAATTCAATTAGCTTTAATTTTGTTTTATCTTTGCCAAATTGATAGGAATCCCCATTTTGGTTAATCAATGAAACATCTGCCGGAATTGCCGCATTTGCATCCCGAATAAGAAAAAAAGCGATTCCTCCTGCAATGCCCAGGAATACAGCAAGACTGCAAATTAGATAGATTTTTTTCATCACAAACCCTCCTACAACTAAGATAAAGAAGTTTTCCGCAAAAAGAAATGGATATTTTGTGAACAAAAGTGGATGCGCCAAAATGATTATTCATTTATACTGGATTATTATTAGTGATTTTTGAAAAATCAGATTTTTTTGAGGAAGATAGGTGTTAGGGAAGATGAAAAGGGTTTGGAAATTTACGATGCAATTGGTTATTTTGATCGTAATCTATCAGCTTGGGAATTGGGTAGTCCGGTTCTTCCATTTGCCGATTCCCGGAAATGTCATTGGCATTGTTTTTTTATTCGTTTTACTTTGGCTTGGTGTCATTAAGTTAGAACAAATTGAATGTGTATCCGCTTGGCTGTTAAAACATCTAGGTTTCTTTTTTATACCGATTTCAGTTGGTCTCATGACACTAGGAGATATTTTTGCTGCGAAAGGTTTGTTGCTTTTGGTTATTCTAATTTTTAGCGCTTTTATCGGTTTGTTATCTGCCGGGAAAGTAACCCAAACCGTTATTGTGAAAAATGAGAAGGAAAAAGTCACCTATCATGATCACGCTCTATAGTATTCTCCTAACCGTTTCTGCGTATTTATTGACTCGTTTCTTAGGAAAAAAATATTCTTCGCCATTAACTAGTCCCGTATTTTTAAGTACATTGATCATTATTTTTTTATTAGTGGTTTCAAATATTTCTTTTGATGAATATAGGCCGGCAAAAATGATCATGACCTATTTACTGGGCCCGGCAACCGTTGCTCTCGCAGTCCCCATCTATAAAAATCGTAACATGTTCAAAAAATACTTCTGGGCAGCTTTGGTAGGGTTGTCAATCGGAATTGTTACCACCATTACATCTGCCATACTATTAGCCAAATGGATGAACCTTTCTGAGATGTTCATCCGTGCCTTCACGGTTAAATCAGTTACGGTACCGGTTGCTACGGAAATAGGAAGAATCATTCATGGAAATATCTCACTAATTGCTGCATATGTCATCATTACGGGAATGATTGGCGCAATGTTTGGGGCCAAACTTTTGAGCGTATGTAAGATCAATCATCCATTTGCAAGGGGGCTTTCGATTGGAACGATTGCACATGGTATCGGTACTGCCGAGGCGGTTAAAGAGGGGGAGATCCAAGGTGCTGTAGCAGGCGCAGCGATGGGAATTGCAGCCGTGTTAACCTCGTTTATCATTCCGATTATTATTGGTTTTATTGTATAAAATAGTTTGATGGCCAGTTGACAAATGTTTCTAATTGCCATATTCTAAATATGAATCTAAATTTATTAAATGTGTCTAGCTTCAGCGCCTAGGGGCGCTTACGCTTTTCTAATAAGGGAGTATGTTTTATGTTAGGTGTCGTTCTTAACTAATCCAAACAATTGGATCGTTTCATTCTTGGCATCCCCCATTTCATTTTAACGGAATGTAGGGTTTATTTAGCTATGGAATGAAAGTTAAGAACAATGTGGCACGCATAAGCATACATCTTTTTCCAATGTAGCTGTGTACACTCGTGTAGACAGTTTTTATTTTGGATAAATATTTGTATGAGAATGAGTGGAAACCCCTGCTCATCATTTTTAGCCGCAATGACATTGTTCATTGCGGCTATTTTTATATTATTTAGGAGGCTAAAAAATGAATCAACATACTATTAAAACATTGGACTTTAATAAAATTTCTGAAATAATGGCTACTTTTGCATTAACAAAAGAAGGGAAAGAGAAAATCAGCTCGATTACCCCATCAACGAATATGAAGCAGATTGAAGCATGGCTTGAAGAGGTGTCTGAAGCAGTTGAGATTTTGAAAAAGAGTGCCAGCGTCCCTGTTCATGGGTTAGACGGGATGGAACACCTGCTAAATAACATGAATAAAGGAGTAGCGCTTAGGGCTGATCAGTTGGCAAAACTATCGGATTTCCTGGATTGCTGTGGAAAAATGCGAAGATATATGAAGGATAAGGAATTTTATGCACCACGTGTGTCCTCTTATGTCAAGGGCATTGATGAATTACCCGAACTTGCAAATGAAATCATTCGTTGTATCCGTAATGGTTGCGTCGATGATTATGCAAGCAAGGAATTAATAAAAATAAGGAAACAAATCGCGATCCAAGAGGAACGGCTAAAAGAAAAAACACTGCAGTTGACGAGATCGAATAAGTATAAATCCTATTTACAGGAGCTGGTTGTAAGTCAAAGAAATGGAAGATATGTCATTCCGATTAAGAAGGAATATCGAAACAAAATAAAAGGAACAGTGTTAGATACCTCTGCCTCAGGTTCAACTCTTTTTATCGAGCCCGAAGAAATTTCAGTATATCAAGACCAACTATCATGGCTGTTTGCAGATGAGGAGGTCGAGGTGCAAAAGGTGCTTACCTATTTAACAGGGCTTGTCGAAGAAAAGGAACAACAGATTCGGTTTGCGATTGAAACCATGGTTCATTATGATTTCATATTTGCCAAAGCCAAGTATAGTAGGTCAATTAGTGGCAATAGGGTAAAGATCAATGAATCCGGTGAATTCGATTTAATGGAAGCGAGGCATCCCCTTCTTGGTGTAAAAGCAGTACCTTTGTCTGTAAAGCTGGAAAAGGAACAGCGTGCCTTAGTGATAACAGGACCAAATACCGGCGGAAAAACGGTCACCATCAAAACCATTGGCCTCTTAACCCTTATGGTACAATGCGGATTGCATATCCCTGCATCAGCAGAAAGTTGCCTTGGCATTTTTGAACGAATTTTAGTGGATATAGGCGATGGACAAAGTATTACCGAAAATTTAAGTACCTTTAGCTCTCGAATTGTTAATATCATTGAAATTTTAAAAGAAACGAATGATCGAACATTAGCATTATTAGATGAACTTGGATCAGGGACAGATCCAGGAGAAGGAATGGGGCTTGCAACAGCTATCTTAGAAACACTTTATGAAAAAGGAGCAACCATTCTGGCAACAACACATTATAGCGAGATTAAGGAGTTTGCGGAAGCACATCGGGGCTTTATCAATGGGTCAATGGAATTTGATTTAACCACACTGAGCCCGACCTACCGCTTACACATTGGCAGAGGGGGAGAAAGCCAAGCATTTGCGATTGCCTTAAAGCTCGGTGTCCATCCTAAAATCATCGAAAGAGCACACCGAATTACTTACAAGGAAGAGAAGCAATATACAAGCGATAGCACCGATGGTTGGAAACTAAGGGACCAAGAGAAACAGGTAATAATTAATAAATATCAACATCGAAATAAAACGACAAAAGTAGAAATGAAAGTTACACTTTTTCACCAAGGTGACAACGTGAAAATATCGCCGGCAAATGAGTTTGGAATTATCTATTCAGGGCCCGATCAGCATGGAAATTATATGGTCCAAATAAAAGGAGAAAAGGTCTTAATTAATCATAAAAGGATTACACTCTATATAGCCGCTTGCGAGCTGTATCCTGATGATTATGATTTCGATATTATTTTTCAATCAAAAGAAAATAGAAAAAAGAGGAAACTTCTTTCAAAAAGACACGATGAAACGATTACGATTGATTACAATCAATAAGCTTAATTGGAGTAAAAACGGAGTCTCTTGGGTTCCGTTTTTACTGTTTATTTTGTAGAAAGTTTTTCGCAAGCAATTTTTTTACTTCATTATAGCTTAATCCAGATTGGCTGTTTAGCCGCTTTACTTCTTCGATATTTGTACCGGCTTTAGTATATCGGTTGTGATTCAATGCCATTGTTTTCTCTACCCCCTAAGTTAAAAAAATATGTGGAAATGAAAATGCCTTTTTTTGTACATACTAGAAATAAAGGAGGCGGTTCCCATTTTTTACGGCAGAAGAGCAAAAGATGAAGAAATTGAAACCATACTCGTTGAAACAGAAGTCTATTCTTGTATGGATAATTCCTGTATAGGCTGGATGAGAAAGGATTTTGTTGCAGATGACTTAATGTGCCCGATGTGTGGCAATGAAATGATGCAGGAAGTACGAGAGCTTCCTAAAATTTAAAAAGAATCCTGTTATCAAAGACTGTCATCATAATGGGACAGTCTTTTTATTTTTGGTTTTTAAAGATTTTCGTTTTGCTGGTGAATCTCATCCCCGGCAATAATGCTGTTTGCTTCTTCGAGAAGCTTATGCTCATCAACAGAATCCCCGGCAATATTCCTTTTATTTGGATAAATCGACCCATTCTCTATCGTCACTTCTGGTTCCTTAGCCGCCGGTGTTAAATAATCTTTCTTTTTAGCCATGCAACTTCATCTCCTTAGATATAAGGATTTGCATAGTGAAAAAGGTTTATACTTGGCGATTTATCTCCAAAACGGAAATAAATTGAAAGCAGAAGAAAAGCTCTCCGCAATCCGGAGAGCCTTGGTCGTTATTCTTCTCTTTTCGATAAGCAGCGATCACATTCCATTAAGTAACTTTCGGCTTGTTCCTCCATATGCTGACCACATTCTGGACATTCCTTTTTTGGTAGGTTACGGAAAAATTCAACTGGACTCATTAACATTTTAAAACTCCTCCTTTAGTAATACAGTTTATTTTATTCCCTCTTGTTATAGTACAGTATAAACAAAAAAAATAAAAATGTGTAGACTTTTTTAAAAAAAAACTAAAGTTTTTTAAAAAATAAGTCTTTTATCACGAAACCTCTATGAATGTTCTTATTAAAAATAAATGATTGCGCTTAGCAAATAGTTCTTCCATACACGTAAACTTTACATTACAATCATAGTAGAATCATTGTGTACCAGGAGGGATGCTGGTTAATGAATGCACTACTAGGAACGTTTCACCCGTACTTTATTGTTATTGCTATTGGTTTAACCATTATGGCGTCATATACATCATTAGATATGTTTACTTTAATAAGGTCTTCCAACCAAAATAAACGACTTCTGTTCCTTGGCGGTTCATTATCCATGGGAATTGGAATTTGGGTCATGAATTTTATGGCACTCATTTCTGCAGATACAAATCGGCTTGCCAGCTATCATATTCCACTGACAATTCTATCAATTTTTATCGGTATTGCGTTTACCGGTATGGCGTTTTTGGCCCTTTTTGGAAAAACGATTAAATTGCCGCATTTACTTATTGGCAGTTTATTTTTAACCTTAGCCGTCATAGCGATTCAAGTAATCGGTTTATATGCTATGGACGTAAGCATTAAGTATAACGTATTGCTGCTGCTTTTTTCGGTATTTGTCATTTTTGGCTCATTTTTATTTTCTTTATGGATCCTTTTTTCTTCAAGTTATTCACAAGGTCATCAGTCTTGGTTAAAACCGGTCAGTGCGCTGATTATATCTGGGGCTATTACTGAAGGCCATTTCCTATTAAAACGGGCAGCAACTACCACAAGTGAGGTGGTACAGAGCTCAAACACAGATAGTCCCTTTTTTATCTTTTTGGTGTTATTTGTTTCAGTCTTAATCACTGGCGGCCTCATTATTTCGAGTATGTTGATTAGTAAACAATTAGCTGCAACCGATACCAATCTAAAGGATATAAAGGCTGCACTGGATGCATCGACTATTGTAGCAATTACTGACCGGTATGGGAACATTTCCTTTGTAAATGATAAATTTGAGGAGATATCCAAGTATCAAAAAGAAGAGATTATTGGCAAAAACCACAGGATATTAAACTCAGGGTATCATCCAAAGGAATTCTTTCAACAGTTATGGAAAACGATACAGGCTGGTCAGATTTGGCGCGGGGAAATCCGAAATAAAGCGAAGGACGGTTCCTTTTATTGGGTGGATACTACGATTGTCCCTTTTTTAAATAAAAAAGGTAAACCTGTCCAATATATTGCTATTCGCTCGGATATCTCTAAGCGAAAAAAAGCTGAAGAAAATCTAAGAGAAACCATCAAAGAAAATGTAGATATCAAATTTGCTCTTGATCAATCGTCGATTGTTGCATTTACGGATGCCAGAGGGAAAATTACCAGTGTAAATGAAAAATTCTGTGAAATTTCAAAATACAGCCGCGAAGAAATCCTTGGTATGGACCATAGAATCCTAAATTCAGGCTATCACCCGAAGGACTTTTTCAAGAACCTTTGGAAAACAATCGGTGAGGGGAATGTTTGGAAAGGGGAAATTAGGAATAAGGCCAAAGATGGAACCTATTATTGGGTAGATACGACGATCGTTCCATTTTTAAATGATCAGGCCAAACCATACCAGTATCTTGCCATTCGAAATGATATTACAGAACGGAAGAAAACTGAAGAGGTACTCCATCGCCAAGATAAGCTTGCTGCCGTGGGTCAATTGGCTGCGGGGGTCGCTCATGAAATACGCAATCCACTTACATCGATGAAAGGGTATACCGAATTTTTACAGTTAGATGAAAAAGATCCAGAACGGATGGAGTTTTTAAATATCATTCTTGATGAAATTGACCGGGTTAATACGATTGTTGAGGATTTTATGGTGTTAGCGAAACCAAAGGCAGTTGAATTAGAGGAAAAGAATGTTGTTCCGGTGATAAGAAACGTGGTGTCACTGCTTGAATTTGAAGCAAGAAAGAAGAATGTTCGCTTATCCTTTAATTGTAATCATGAAATTATTCAAATTGAATGTGATGAGAACAGATTAAAGCAAGTTTTCCTAAACTTTATTAAAAACGGAATCGAAGCGATGCCAAATGGCGGAGACTTACTTGTGAAAACGGTGATACAGGATAACAATGTGCAAATTTCAATTCAGGACTCAGGGGTCGGGATCCCGAAAGATAAATTGCAGAAGCTAGGTGAACCGTTTTACACTACGAAGCGTAATGGAAATGGTCTAGGATTAATGGTTAGTTTTAAAATTATTGAAAGTCATAATGGGAAAGTATTTGTTGAAAGTGAGCCAAATAAAGGAACAACCTTCAATATAGTATTACCCACAAAGATTGCTTAAAACGAGGGATTTTCCCTCGTTTTTATTTTTTTGAAAAAAAGACATAATTTTTTGAACAAAAGGAGCCTTTAAACGCAATAAATAGATTAATATTATTATATAGATAGTAAGTAAGGTTATTTTAGGGAGGGAAAATAGTGGGTGAAGCAAGTTTGGTAAAAACAATCTGTGGATACTGTGGTACTGGCTGCGGCTTGATCGTAGAAGTGAAGGACAACAAAATTATAAAAATCCGTGGCGATAAAGAAGCGACAGTGAACAAAGGGCAGACATGTGTAAAAGGTGCATTTGCCTATGAGTATGTCCATGCTAATAATAGATTAACATCACCGCTTATTCGTAAAGCCGGTCAGCTGGTTGAAGCCACCTGGAAAGAGGCCTATGAATTTATTGCTGAAAAATTAACGGGGATCAAGACGAAATGGGGTTCTAATGCGATTAGCATGTTTGCTTGCGCACGAAGTACGAATGAATCCAATTTTATTACCCAAAAGTTTATGAGGACGGTTATCCACAGTAATAATATTGATGGCTGTAACCGAACGTGACATGCACCTAGCGTTGCCGGTCTGGCAACTGTTTTTGGAAGCGGTTTCCCTACAAATACTCTTGAAGATTTTGATAAGGCCGAAGTATTGCTTTTAATGGGTTCAAATACGACTGAATCCCATCCGATTATTGCGAACCGTATGAAAAAGGCAGTAAAATCAGGACTCAAAATAATTGTCATTGATCCTAGAAAAATAGATATGGTGAAGGTGGCCCATCGCCATTTACAGATTAATGTCGGTTCAGATATTGCCTTAATTAATGCTTTTATCCATGTTATTCTGAAGGAGAATCTATACGATCATGCCTTTATCGAGCAGTTTACGATTGATTTTGATCGGTTAGAAAAACAAGTAGAATCGTATTCACCAGAATATGCAGCCTCGATTACTGGTGTAAGTGCCGAAGATATTGTTGCTACAGCGCGAGAGTACGCCACATCTAGCGGCTCGATGATTGCATATACACTTGGGATTACAGAGCATCATTGCGGAGTAAACAATGTGTTTGATATTGCCAATCTTGCCTTATTAACCGGGAATATTGGAAAGGAAGGGACAGGAATCATGCCACTCAGAGGTCAAAATAATGTCCAAGGAGCAGGCGATATGGGTTGTCTTCCTAACCAATTAACAGGAGCAATGAGCTTAGCGAATGAGGAATTCCGTGCCCGTTATGAAAAGGAATGGAGAGTAGAACTCAATCCGCAAGCGGGTGATACCCAAACCCGTACCTTCGATCGGTTGGAAATGGGCGAGCTTAAGGCTCTCTATATAATTGGAGAAAACCCGCTCCTTGCAGACGTAAATATGAATCATACAAAAAAGCTTTTCGACATGCTTGATTTGTTAATCGTCCAGGATATTTTTATGACTGAAACAGCAAAAATGGCTGATGTTGTCCTGCCTGCCCGTTCATGGGGAGAGGTCGATGGTACGTATACGAATACGGACCGAAGAATTCAACTTGTCCGTAAGGCTGTTGATGCCCATCCAAATACGAAAGAAGATTGGGTCATTCTGAGTGAGCTATCTACTTTAATGGGCTACCCGATGCACTATAATAATAGTGAAGAAATCTGGAATGAAGTGAGAAAGCTTGCCTGGGAGATGTATGGCGGTATCTCATATGAGCGGCTTGAAAAAGAATATAGCATCCATTATCCATGTCCGGATGTAAACCATCCGGGAACATTCATCATGCATGAACGTTTTCATAACCAACTTCCGGTCGTGAAAAAGTCTCCATTTGTCCCAGTAGATTATACGGAGCCATTAGAATTGCCTGATGTTGAATACCCATTTACGTTAACTACGGGACGGCGCTATGAGTCCTATAATACACATACACAAACACGCCACTATGCTTCAGGAGTTAAAGTGAAACAAACAGAAGAAACGGTTGATATCCATCCAGATGATGCATCGGCACTTGGGATAACGGATGGGGAAGTAGTACAGGTTCGTTCCCGTAGAGGGGAGCTTGAGGTGAAGGCAAAGGTTACTGAACAAGTGGTCCCAGGCCTTGTCTTTATGAGTTTCCATTGGAGTGAAACACCTACAAACGTGTTAACATTAAATGAATATGACCCTATTTCCGGGACAGCAGAATATAAAGCATGTGCGGTTGCTATTTCAAAGGTTACTAATTAGTAGTGATTAGTTCAAAACACACTTCTAGTATTATAAAGAAGTGTGTTTTTTCGCATCTAATGGAGATTTGCAAATTTCGCAAGGTCTCGATTTTCGCCTATGACTACCAATACATCACCATAATTTATTTTCTCATCTGGTGAAGGGGAGATATGGATGTCGTCGTTATGACGTATCGCGATGACACTAAGATTAAACCTAGCCCGTAAGTCTAGTTCTCGTAAAGTTTTTTCCCTCATCCGATCCGGAATTTTCACTTCCTCCACACTATAATTTTTTGAAATCTCAATGAAATTCAAGACATGTGGTGATAATAGCTGATGGGCAACGCGGATTCCCATATCCCGCTCAGGAAACACAACCCAATCTGCACCAACCTTTTTTAATACTTGACCATGGAGTTTGTTGATTGCTTTTGCGATCACATTCTTTACCCCGAGTTCTTTAAGTAGTAATACAGTAAGGATGCTAGCTTGTATATCATTCCCAATTGCTACAATCACAGTATCAAAATTACGTATCCCGATCGATTTTAGTGCTTCTGCATCGGTGGAATCAGCAATAACGGAATGTGTGGCAAATGGATGTGACTCTTCAACCCGTTCCTCATTCACATCCAAGCCCAGAACCTCCTGACCGGATTCATATAACTTATTGGCAATGCTAAGCCCAAATCTTCCTAAACCAATAACCGCGTATTGATTAGCCATAGTTCCTAAATCCTCCTTGATGAAATAACCTACCCGATCATGATTTTTCCTTTAGGATAACGGAAAGCATCAGGGTTTCTGCGCATTGTCACTGCAAAGGCAATCGTTAATGGCCCAACCCTTCCAGCAAACATGGTAAGAATAATCATCGCCTTCCCAATTGGTGACAATTCAGGTGTCAATCCCATCGAAAGCCCGACGGTTGCAAATGCCGATGTGACCTCAAAGATAATGGCTAAAAAATCTTTCCCATGTTCTGATACTGTTAAAATAAGTGTCATGAGCATGACTAGAAACAAGCCGCTAAAGGTCACCGTCAATGCCTTATAGATCGTTTCATATGCAATCCGCTGCCGATAAAAAATGACGTCGTCTTTCCCACGAATTTGCGACCAGACGGCACCCATCAATGTAGCAAATGTAGTAGTCTTAATCCCGCCTCCGGTGGATCCTGGAGAAGCACCGACAAACATCAGAAGAATGATTAATAATAGTGAGGCTTGCGTTAAATCTCCAATATTTAATGTATTTGCCCCTGCAGTTCTCGCGGTAACGGATTGAAATAATGCCCCAAGAATTTTCCCTGAAAAGGTTAATGGTTTTAGTGTCAATCTATTTGAATATTCCAGAAGGAAAATACCTGCTGTACCAACTGCTAGTAAAATTAAACTTGTTGCCAGAACCATCTTGGTATGCAAAGATAATCGCTTTGAGCTTCGATATTCAAATAGCTCATTCATGACAATAAAGCCAATCCCTCCGATTATGATTAACGAACTAACCGTTAATGTGACTGTCGGATCGTCTACATAGCTAGTAAGACTGTGATATTTACCCATTAAATCAAATCCTGCATTGTTAAAGTTAGAAATTGCGTGAAAAATACCAAAATAAATCGCTTTTCCCAGTGACATATCAAAGGAAAAACGGATAGATAATAGGGTTGCA
This sequence comes from Bacillus sp. MM2020_4, assembly GCF_011250555.1. Classification (GTDB taxonomy): domain Bacteria; phylum Bacillota; class Bacilli; order Bacillales; family Cytobacillaceae; genus Neobacillus. Next base: position 182,160 of record NZ_JAANMZ010000005.1, read on the forward strand.
CCGATCAATTCAATGACACCGGTAAAAATTAATATTCGTCTTGCTAACTTGACAATCCCTTCTATCGATATATTATTTAAAGATTCCTGAAGTAAAATTCTTTCCTTTAAGGAAATTCTTTTGCCTAATAAAAAGGCAAATAATGTGGCAAACGTCATAAACCCGAGCCCGCCAATTTGAATCATAAACAAAATAACTAATTGGCCAAATAACGTAAATGTGGTACCTGTATCAACGACCACTAGTCCAGTGACACATGTGGCGGATGTGGCTGTGAAAATGGCGTTTACTAATGTAAGGCCTTGACCATTGGTTGTTGAAACAGGGAGAGTTAATAGAATTGATCCTACTAAAATAATGGCGGCAAATCCAAGTACAAGAATCTTGGGGGGATCAAGAAAGTCCTTTTTCTGATGCATCGTTTTTCTCCCTATTCTATTTTTGACTTTTAACAAAAAAATCCACTGTATAGTTACAATGCCAACATGTTAGAATACTTATTACAGGAAAAATATACTACTGCATTTAAATTATGTAAATAAATTATTTTTATTTTTGTACCATACCTCACAGTTTTAAAATGAATTGTGTTCTATAATACATTAAGAAAAATTTCCCATGTAATGGTTTTATTCTGTAAATATATAACGGTTCATCTGAGGGTATAGTAAAAGGAATGGGAACGAGGAGGATGAATATGAAACAAGGAACAAAACAGCTCATTATTCAAACGGGAAGTCTTGTTGCTGGCTTTATGGTTTGGGTGCTTATTTCTTCATTAATGCCTTTTATTAAGGAGGATATCCCCTTATCGTCAACTCAAATTGCATGGGCAACGGCTGTACCCGTCATTTTAGGGTCATTGCTACGGGTACCAATTGGTTTTTGGGCCAATCGGTTTGGAGCTAGAATTTTATTTACGATTAGTTTTATTATTTTGTTGGTACCAATCGCACTTTTAAGCTTTGCAAATTCAATCCTTATGTTGATTTTAGGAGGATTTCTGCTTGGAATTGGCGGAGCAGTCTTTTCGATTGGGGTCACCTCATTACCGAAATACTATCCTAAAGAAAAGCATGGCTTTATAAATGGAATATATGGTGCAGGTAATATTGGAACGGCCATCACATCATTTGCAACACCTGTGTTAGCTAATTCCTTTGGTTGGAGGACGACGATTCAAATATTTTTAATTATTGTCCTGATATTCGCTATTATTAATTTCCTATTAGGAGATAAAAAAGAACACAAAGTAAATAACTCAGCAAAAGAGGTAATAAAAGAAGTATACAAAAATCCGAAACTTTGGTTTTTAAGTTTATTTTACTTCATCACATTTGGTTCCTTTGTTGCCTTTACGATTTATTTACCTTCTTTTTTAGTCAATCACTTTGAATTAGATAAGGTAGATGCAGGCTTACGTACTGCTGGTTTTATTGCCTTGGCTACTTTTTTCAGACCTGTAGGGGGGTGGCTTGGCGATAAAATCAACCCTTTTCTTATCCTTATGGCTGTCTTTTTTAGTTTAACCTTTGCAGGGTTCCTACTTTCATTCACACCATCTTTGCCGATCTATTCATTTGGATGTTTATTGGTTGCTTTCTTCGCAGGGATTGGTAATGGAGCCATTTTTAAGCTAGTTCCATTTTATTTTTCAAAGCAAGCAGGGATTGTCAATGGTATTGTTGCAGCAATGGGAGGTCTGGGGGGGTTTTTCCCGCCAATCATCTTAACAATTCTGTTTAATTGGACTGGACATTACGCGATTGGTTTTATGTCGCTATCCGAATTCTCGTTGGCAAGTTTAGTAATCGTTGTTTGGCTTTATTATCAAGAAAAGCTTGATATTTCCGCTAAAATTGTGAACTACGCAGTGGATGGTATCTGTGTGACCGATATAAACGGAATCATTCAGAGCATCAACCCGGCGTTTACAAAGATCACAGGTTATAGTAAGGAAGAGGTAATTGGTAAAACACCGAGTGTCCTGCAATCCGGTGAACATGATAATGACTTTTATAAAAACATGTGGGCGAGTCTTAAATCAAACGGAATTTGGGAAGGGTATATTTGGAACAAACGAAAAAATAATGAGATTTATAAAGAATGGTTAACCATTACAGCCATCAAGGATGATGCAGGGGAAATAAAAAATTATGTAGGAATGTTTTACGAAGAGAATGACCGTTCTAAGGAATAAATGACATGTGGGACCTTCAAAATCGAAGGTCCCTTTTTTATGTCAAAAATAGAATTTGTCGACTTTTTGACAATCCCTTTGTGTTCACAGTTCCTTCACTATTTTTGTGACGAACGTCACAAAAATCATGTTACCATGTGGTTTATATTAACATCATCAACAACAACTAATAAATCAAAATATCATTTACACAACCATATTGGGGGAGAAATTTATGGCACGTATTAATTATTGGAATCCAGAAGATGAAAAGTTCTGGAAAGCTGAAGGAAAAAAACATGCAAGACGAAATCTTTGGATCTCCGTACCATCTTTGATGCTAGCATTTATCGTTTGGCAAATTTGGTCCGTTGTTGCAGTTAGACTTAACGATATTGGGTTCCACTTTACCGAAGAACAATTATTTACACTTGCTGCTATCCCTGGTCTTGTGGGTGCAACCCTTCGTTTTGTCTATACGTTCGCTGCCGGGTCAATGGGTGGAAAGACTTTTACAGTCATTTCAACAGCCGTGCTTGCGATACCGGCAATTGGTATTGGTTTTGCTGTTCAAAATCCCGAAACACCATTTTCTATCATGCTATTACTTGCAGCCCTTTGCGGTTTAGGCGGCGGAAACTTTTCATCTTCATCAGCCAATATCAGCTTCTTCTTTCCTAAAAAGGAAAAAGGAACAGCACTTGGAATTAACGGCGGCTTAGGAAACATGGGTGTCTCTGTTGTACAATTCGTTACACCATTAATTGTAACTTCAGGAACTTTCGCATTAGTTGGCGGCAAACAAGTTTTAGCAAACGGACAGGAAGTTTGGTTACAAAACGCTGCTTTCATTTGGGTGATTCCAATTGTGATTATGACATTACTTGCGTTCTTTAAAATGGATAACGTTCCAGGAGCAAAACAAACCGTTGCAGACCAATTTGTGATTGTAAAAAGGAAACATACGTGGATTATGACAGCACTTTATGTAGCGACATTTGGTTCATTTATTGGATATTCTGCGGCATTCCCGCTGTTACTAAAATCTCAATTTCCGGAGCATATCTCCCTTGCCTTCCTTGGTGCATTGGTAGCAGCAGCGGCAAGACCTGTAGGTGGATGGATGGCTGACAAACTGGGTGGTGCTAGAGTAACGGCATATGTATTAGTGATCATGGGAGTAGGAGCAACAGGAGTTATTTACTTCTTGAATGGGAAACAATTTGCGGGATTCTTAATTGCTTTCTTAGTTTTATTCTTAGCATCAGGTATTGGTTCTGGATCAACATTCCAAATGATTCCGACTATTTTTATTCCAAAAGAAGCAGCACCAGTAATCGGATTTTCAGCAGCATTTGCGGCATATGGCTCATTCTTCATTCCGAAGCTTTTCGGATGGTCAGTAAATGCTACTGGAACACCAGTCACTGCTTTCTATTTCTTTATTGGATTTTACGTTATCGCATTTGGACTTAACTGGTTCTTCTATCAAAAGAAAGCAACTGGTGCAAAACAATTGGCAAAACAGGTTGGATGATTTCCGCCCACTTAGATATTGTAAAAAAGGCAGGAATTTATCCTGCCTTTTATTTATGAAGAAATGGAACAATTAATCTTCTAGTAGTTCACCGATTTCAACAGTCGTTCGTTCTTCAAGTGGACCCCGCAAATGAACTGTTGCCGTTTTCCCATCTTCATTTAATTGGTCAATCCATACAGAGGTCCCATTGTATTTTACTTCAATATCTGCTGTCGAGGATAAAATTTGTTTAACGCGGTTAACATTCATTGTTTTCACTCCTAAGAAGATAGTCAGTTTATTCTTTGTATTGAATGGTTTTTTCATACAAATGGGTTGATTTTTTATCCATTGTAACCGCTTTCTTCTATTATATATGTGTGTTACCAATCATCATGAAATTGAATCCGGACACCATTTACGGTTCCAGGTTCGTCAATACTTTCAAGGTTTGCCAAATAATTTGCTAACTCCATTTGCAGTTCTTTAGGAGCATCAGGTTTTAAATGCCAATTGCCGGGTTCATCCACAAAATAAGGACTATTGGTAAAATCAGGCCTAATTCTAGGCATAAAGGATTCCTCTTTTCATTTCATTGTTATGTCTTTTGGGGTTAGGATTTCCATTTATGATAAAATTATTCACAGAGACTTCGAAAAGATAAGTCAAAATTCACATTGCACCATCCTTGTTTCAAGTATATGATAGGTAGAAATGTAATTTTGATTTGGATGTAGCTGGAAATTACGTAGAAGTAGAAAATAAAAAATATGAAACTATTTATTTTCTAATCCGTCTTATAT
>NZ_JAANMZ010000060.1 GCF_011250555.1 Bacillus sp. MM2020_4
GCTATAATCCATATATAGTATTCAATTATTACTTTTTAAAGGTGGGCATTATGGGGAACACTTGTAGATATGTTGTCAACGCACTTGGAAAAGGTGGAGAAACATATTATACGTATTGTAAGGATAAACATGAACTGCGGAATTGGATTCACAACAATCGTGAAAAATTAATTTTGGATGAACTAATCATCACGGATAAAAACCAAAGTTTATTTACCAAGCTATTTGGCTTAAAAAAGTTATTTTAACAGTGAGACGCTATTCCCATCGGAATAGCGTCATATTTTAGTATTTTTATTCCTCTAATTCTCTTAGTTTTTTTCGAAGTTCTATCATTACCGCTCTTGGGTTTTCCATTTCAAAAATGACATATTTATATTTTCCGAAGCTCTCTACTTCCAGGTGTATAAGCGGTACTTGATGCTCACAGGAAAGAAAGTACCATTCATCGCCAAATTTAAAGCTTCCTTCAAAAATATGAAGCGGAGCAATCGAGGCCCCTGGCATTCGAAGCATCCACATCGGCGGCTCAAATTCATCAATATAAACACTTTTTATCGCCTTATATGGAATTTTCATTTGCCACCTAAGAGCAAACACACTTAGGACTCCCGTTAATCTTAGTACGAACTCTTCCTTTTTAAAGTGTACTTCCCTTCCCATAAAGCTCACCCCAATACGGATTTTCATCAACCCTTCAACCAAATTTTATCACCAGAAAAAACAACAAACCAGCTATTTTCATACGAAATAACAAAAAACCCCCGCCAAACTCGACGAGGGCCTTTATAGACAATTTTATACGTTGGCCATGCAGTTAATGGTGCCTGTCACCATTGCTACCCTATACCACTTCTTTAACTTGGATATTGATGAATTTTCTTTTTTGGATGTAGATGAGTCTGATGGATAGGGCGATTCCGGCTGCTAGAAGACCGATGGTCAAGCCAATCCAGTAGCCTCTTGCTCCTAGTCCGGCAAAATGAGCCAGCAGGTACCCTACTGGTAAACAGATCAGCCAGTAGGCAATTAGAGTCATAATGAAGGCAAGATTGACGTCCTTATACCCTCTTAACGCTGCTTGCGCGGTTGCTTGGATGGCATCCGAGATTTGAAAAAACAGCGCGAAGATGAGGAAGTTGGCTGTTAAGTTAATCACCGCCGCTTCATTCGAGTACAAACCGGCCACCTGATAGCGGAATAGGACAACTAACACCCCCGTACCGATCGCAATTAATATTGCAAGCAACACCCCCAACCAACTGTACTGTTTCGCATCTTTATAGCGCCGAGCCCCAACCTCATACCCAACTAGAACAGTAAGTGCCGTCGAAATACTGATCGGAATCATGTATAAAAAGGAAACGATATTTAACGCTGACTGATAGGCAGCAATCGTTGTGACATTATATTTACTCAACAAGATGGTAACCACTGCAAACATGCTGGTCTCGAAGAATATAGAAAGTCCCATCGGTACACCGATTTGTAAAATCTCCTTGCACTTCTCCCAAGAAAATTCTTTTATATTTGCAAATACTGGATAGGAAGAAAATGGATCCTGTGTTTTCACAATAAACCATGTCATCCCCATGATAATCCAGTAGGTAATCGACGTAGCATACCCTGCCCCGGCACCGCCAAGTTCAGGAAAGCCGAATTTCCCAAAAATAAACGCATAGTTCAAAAGGAAATTGACGGGCAATGACATCAGCATGATGACCATAACCACACGTGTTTTCCCTAATGCATAAATAAAAGATCGTAGCACGTTAAAAATAAACAAAGGTAAAAGTCCAAAACTAAGGCCCACCAAATAATCAAAAGCCGTTTTCTCCACTCGATCTGGCAGCGCCATTTTAGCTAATATAGGATCCAAAAAGAAAAATCCTAGAATAATGACTGCTAAGGCAATCAAAACAGAAAGATAGATTCCATGCCGGACAACTGCAGAAACTTCGCTGCTCTTCTTTTCACCGAATCGTTGAGCAGCGATTGGTGAAACAGCGAGAAGAATACCACTGATTCCGTTAAAAACGGGGCTCCAGATCGAAGAGCCGATCGCCACTCCTGCTAAATCGGACGAATTATATTTACCTGACATAATCGTATTGAAAAATACCATTGAAAACATACCAAGTTGTGTAATTAAAATGGGAATTAGCAAAACAAAAATTTGCTTTGTTTTTTCCTTAATCGTAAAGGTCTGATTCATACATGTATACTCCTTGAGAAATAAAAATCCGAACCTTCATTATACCTTATCTTTACCATTTATTCCGTAAAAATAGTAAAATACCGTGATTCCCATCACCACTTCCGCCGTGTGCTTTTTTTACAATATAGATAAAGGGGATAGGTGATTAAAAGATGGAAAAACAACTAACCGATTTAACTATTTTTGAGGGATATAAAAACCGCCAGGTGATTCTTAATTATTATCAGGATGATGATTATTTATGGAAAAGGGATGGCTTTCATTTTGCGTCCATACAATTGGCAAATGAGAAACTTTTATTTTTAAAAAAGGACGGAAGCACGTCACAGATTGCCTTGCAGGAATATAAGACCATGGCCAGCAACAGTGATTTTCAAAATTACTATGTTTTCCACTACGATGTCCATACCCGGTTAGAGATCTATTTTCCATAAAACGAATAGGACCTCCCACTGGAAGTCCTATTTTTTTACGATTTTAGATGGGTTATTTACCTTATATAACACCGGGACATCAATCACGAATTCTTCCGGGACGTCTTTCCCTTTCGCCAATTTCTTGGCCGCAACCTTGCCATCAAATTCAAGTACGTCCCCCGGCTCCAATTCGAATTTTTTCAATGTCTTACTGTGACTGCACCAGGCAAACCCAAGTTCTAAGGGGAGTTCCTGAACAATCTGGGCCTCTTCTAAAACAACCACCTCATCATTTTCTTCATTAAAGGGGTTGTAAACAAGCGCAAATTGTTTAACCTTAGCAGTAAAATGTACCTTCTCAGCAGGAAGTTCAAGCTTCGGTATCTTTTCTTTCTTAGGCTTCGCCGCCTTTGCTGCTTTTTCTTTTTTAGAAGAGGCTTTCGCTTCAACAGGTGTAGCCGCTGCCACGCTTTCTTTGCCTGTTCCCCGCGCACTCACTGGCAGACTCTCTTTGTCCCCGAGCGTTAACATCGATTCTTTTCCAAAGCTGGACTGTTGCATTTCTTTTAAATAGGCAGGGTGAATGCAGCTTAGCAGACCATCCTGAAACTCAATAACAAGGGTGTTAAATTCCCCTGTATTCCCATATGTTTCATAACCTTTAATGGTCACAAGGCGTTGAACATGCCGATCCTTGTACCAAAATTCCCGTTTTGCTTCCTTTGCGGACGATAGCCCCCATTCCTTGAGCTTTTCCCGATAATGGTCATCATCACGAAAGACTTCAAAATCCCTTTTTGGTGGAATATAGGTTGTCAACCCGGTTTGTTCTATATGAGGCCGAAGGGTCACCATTCAGACACTTCCTTCCACTATGTATATTGATTTGATTATAGCATTTTATCGAAAAATAAAAAAAGACTCTGCGAAGAGTCTTTTTCATTTATGTTAGCTAAAATTATGCTTTACGCACGTTAGAAGCTTGTGGTCCACGTTGACCTTGCTCTACGTCAAAAGTAACTGCTTGACCTTCGTCTAAAGTCTTGAAGCCTTCACCTTGGATAGCTGAGAAGTGTACGAATACATCGTCTCCTGCTTCGCGTTCGATGAATCCAAATCCTTTTTCTGCATTAAACCATTTTACTTTACCTTGTTCCATTTGTGTATCCTCCTGCTGTGTGCCGCGCACACATTTTGGTACTATCCTTGCTTAAATCTTCAAGACAAAAAGCAGTATATCACTTTAACGTTCTTTCCGACTCACAAAAATAATTCTCCTTAACTATAACAGAAATGAGCCGATTAGGCAAATCAATAAACAATTCTGATGATTCATTTTGGCTATTTTTTACGGCCATGTGACAATTTTTCGAGTTTGTCTTTTCAGAAAATTGCGAAGTTAATAAATAGATAAAATATCCTGTAGATTCAACCTTTTTGGTTGTATAATATCTAGAGAATTTATGAATGAAATGGTGAAGACACATGCGCACATATAATGAAAAAGTAAGTATTTACCATGGAATGGTCTCAATAATTGCTGTGAATCTTGCCGGGAACTTTTTCCCGATTTTCGCAATCTCCATCCTTGGTGCCTCCAATTATCAAGTAGGCTTGATCAGTTCCCTCCCACCATTGGTAGCGTTAGGTATGACAATCCCGGCAGCGATCGTCTTAAATCGACTGCAACAGCAAAAGAAAACAGTTGCATTATCTGTTTTTTGGGCAAGGATACTATTTTTGCTGCTAGCTGGCGTGGTTTATTTTCATTCTTCCTATCAGGCATGGGCGTTTTTACTCATTATCGCTTTCATGAATATCCCCGGAACCATTTCTACGATTGGCTGGCAGACACTGATTAGTGGGATCATTGACGAGGACCGTAGAGGGGCGTTTTTTAGTGACCGGAATCGATTATTAACAATTGTCGGAATGGTTACGACCTTACTGATTGGGATTTTTATGAAAAAGCAGACCGAACATGCAATGGCCTATCAAGTATTATTTGTGATTGCTTTTCTTTTTGGCTTATTGGAAGTATTTTTTTTAATGAAGCACAAAGAAAAAGCTGAATCCAAGTCAGGGCTTGCGAAAAAAAATTCATCAATGGATTGGTCTATTTTTCACGATAAGGGTTACAAATGGTTCCTCATTACTGCCCTTTGCTTCAACTTCTCCTGGCAAATGGCCTGGGGTCTATTCAATATTTATAATGTAAAATATGCCCATGCCACAATTTTGTGGATTAGTATCTTCTCTGTTGCCAATCAATTGGTGCAGGTTTTTTCGTTTCCATTATGGAAGAAATTAGCGGAGGCAAAGTCCAACACATTAATGCTTGTATGGGTAGCTGCCGGAATGGCTACGGCTCCTTTTTTAACCGTTTTGTCTACCAATCTGGTTTATCTTACGTTCGTTCAAATGACGTCCGGCTTTTTTGTTTCGGGTACCACACTTCTCTTGTTCAACCTTTTATTAGAGAAATCACCAAATGAGAAGAAAACCTATTGCATCACGACCTATAATGTTCTTTTATCCTTTGTCGCTTTTATCGCACCACAGATTGGTATATGGCTTTTGGAAGTAACAGGCATGGAAACATCGTTGGGAATAAACTCCCTCCTCCGTTTAGTAAGTGCTTTCGTCTTCCTGCTCATGTACCTGAAATTTAGGGACACAAAAACAATAGCAAAGACCTACACTAGTTTTGAAATGGAGAAAATTCCGAAGAAATGATACTAATACCCGTTCCAGTTTCATATTTTTATAAAAGGAGTTGAGTTCATCGAAACCAGGAGGTTGAAATGATTAAAATAAATCATCAGGTGGTGGAACCCGAGGAACTCATGAAAGGGAAATCCAAAAAGTCTGAAGAGTATACGATTATCAAACAAATGGCGGCAAGCCATGCATCTTTTGAATACCAAACAATGAATCAATTAACATTTGAGCTTTTATTCCGAGTGAATACGATGAAGGCCGCTAGAGAACTGAACAAAAGCGGGGCACATTTTACAACGTTCAGCTATGCCTTTTGTAATAAAAAGTATTGGGATCGATTAGCCAATGGCGGCTTCCTCATAAAGGCAGGTGTTCCGCCGTCTGTTGCTATTCAGGACATCCTTAAAAACGGTAAGCTATACGCCTTTGAATGCTCTACCGCTATCGCCATTGTTTTATATATTGCCGCTCTTTATTCGATTGGCAGCGAAAGGTTTGATATTCTGTTTGCACGACTTTATCTGATGGATTGGCAATTTGATGATGACCTCCCGATCCATCAAACATTTGGAGATGATTATTTACCTGGCGATGTCTTACATTTCAACAATCCAGATTTCGACCCGCAGCAGCCGCATTGGCGGGCTGAAAATGTCATCTTTTTCGGCGATGACCAATACTACGGCCATGGTGTCGGCATCCGCAACGCCAGCACCATTATCAATTTCCTAAACAAAAAAAGAAAACCAGACTCCAAAACATCAGCCTACCTCATGCAAATGATCACCAGACCAAGGTATCAATCATTATTTTACAATTTATAGCGTAAAGGGTGACAGGCACCATTGCTCTGCAATGGTGCCTGTCACCCTTATTCCCCTATTTACGGTGGCAACCTCAAAAATTAATAAATGCCTCTTCTGCTTTTACATCTGCCTTGATCATTTTGGTAGTTTTTAGCCATTGGGCGACTTTTTCCCATGTTTCTGGGTCTTGGTAGCCAAATGGTTTTTCTTTTGCATCCATTAACGGAAGAAGGATTTTCAGACTATTTGTTTCAATATCCGCTTCTAATGGGGACGTCTTGTCCTCATGCTTTAATAAAATGGACAGGCCTTCCTCCGGATGGTCTGCGACAAATGTCTGCCCCTTTGCCATCGCTGCACTAAACTTTTTATATACATCCGGCTTTTCCTTTAAGCCTTTTTCACTTCCGACTAACACTAATTCATAATAATCTGGAACACCGTAATCTGCCGGATTTAATGTACGGACTGGATGACCTTCTTTTTCCAATAACAACTTCTCATGGTTAATAAATCCACCCATCAGTGCATCGGTTTTTTTCGTTGCCATTGCAGGAATCAAATCCCAGCCAACATCAACCATTTTCACCTTTTTCATATCCCCGCCGTCCGTTTTCACCATCGTTTGAATAATCGCTTCATCTAATGGAATGGTTGGATAGCCAATCGTTTTTCCGGCTAAATCCTTCGGTGATTGGATCGGGCTGTTTGCACCAACCATTAATTGATTCAATGGATGGCGTACGATGGCGGCAATGGATTGAACAGGAATATTCTCACCGCGTGCCACTAATACCTCCGGTTGATAGCTCATCGCCAGGTCGACTTTTCCAGCCGCCACCAGTCGAAGTGGATCATTTGTATCTGCCGGCATTTGGATATCCACATCCAAACCCTGTTCTTTGAAATAACCCTTTTCTTTTGCAGCAAAAAGAAAGGAATGGACTGCGTTCGGATACCAATCCAGCATGAGGCTCACTTTCTGTACCTTTCCAGCACTGCCCGAAGTTTGATTAGCTCCCTCTTTCCCGCAAGCACTTACTAGTAATAACAAAAGGCTAACTATGACTATCCAACATTTTTTCACTTTTCTTTCCCCTCTAATAACGAATTTTATTTTTCAACATCTGTTTTTCTAGTAAACTAACCAATAAAAATAACACGACACCAAGTAAGGAAAGCAGGAATATAGCCGCAAACACGGCGTCTGCCTGTAAATTCCCCGACATCCGTCTGCTGAAGTAGCCCAATCCGACACTTGCGCCAAGCCATTCACCGATCGTTGCACCGACAACGCAATAAACCACAGACATTTTCAAGCCGGACAAGATGGATGGCAATGCCAATGGTAGCTGGATTTTTCGAAAAATAAACCAGCGATTAGCCCCCATTGTCAGTAGTAATTCCCGGTATTCCGCCCCTCCCGACTTCAGTCCATCATAAGTACTTACAATGATGGGAAAAATCGCAATCAAGATCGTGACGGCAATTTTGCTCCAAATCGAATAGCCGAACCACATGATAAGGATTGGTGAAAGTACAATCATTGGGATGGTTTGCGAAATAACAAGAAACGGGTATAATACTTTTTCTAATGAACGGGAAAAGTGCATCCCAACGCCTATTAACAGTCCACCTGCTAGTGATATCCCAAAACCAATCAGCACCTCAGCAAGGGTTGCCGGCAAATGCTCTTTGAACAAAAGCTCCCGATTTTCTATAAGTGATGCTCCTATAGACGTTGGTGAAGGTAAAATGAAGGACGGAATCATTCCCTTTCTGACAATCCACTCCCAACCACTTATTAACAAAATGATAACAAGTAGGAATAGGCCATAATCGTCCAGACATTTCTTCCAATTAAGTTTCATGTTGAATCAGCCGCTCCAATTCTTTTCTCATTGCAATAAATTCAGATTGATAGATGATTTCAGCCTCTCTTGGCCGTGGCAGGCTGACATTTATTTCTTGAATAGAGTCTTTCTCAAGCAAATAAATCCGGTCGCTTAACAGAATAGCTTCTTCTAAATCATGGGTGATGAACAGCACCGTTTTTTGTAAATTCCCCCAAAGTCCTAATAGCCAGCTGTGCATGTTCCGTTTCGTGAGCGAATCCAGTGCCCCAAACGGTTCATCCAACAATAACAGTTCTTTCCCTGTCATGATCGTCCTCAAAAAAGCAACCCGCTGCCGCATCCCTCCGGAAAGCTCATCCGGGTAGGCATGTTCTACATCTCCGAGTCCAAAACGGGCCAGCCATTCGCGGATGTCGGGAAGGACCTGCCGTCTATTTTCCTTCATAACCTCTAACGGCAAACAGACATTGTCTACTACCGTTTGCCATGGTAAAAGCAAATCCTTTTGAGGCATATACCCAACCATGCCTAACCTATTACCAGTTTTCACACCATTCATCTTGATTTCTCCCTGCTCAGGCTCTAGGAGTCCGGTAATCAATTTAAAAAGAGTGCTTTTTCCTGACCCACTTGCACCAATTACAGAGACAAATTCTCCGGCCTGCACATCCATCGAGAGTTTTTGAAAAATGGGCTTTGCGTTGTCAAAACCATACGTTAGGTTTTCAATTGATAACATAGATGGGTTAAACAGGCCAATCCTCTCCTTTATAAACCATATCCCAGAACATGTACTCAAAGCGGGAGGTCGTAAAGAAATGTTCTTCTAGCCTATCTAATTCCCGTTCCGGCTTTCCTTCCGCCAATTGGTCTAATAAATCAATCAGCCAAAGGGCCAACGAACCAAATTCCTCTGAGTTATACATTTTTATCCAATCGCCATATAGCGGATGCTTGCTAGCTTCAGGATATTTATCTGCTAGCATTTTGCTAATCTCCCAGTAGCTCCACATACACGGCAGCAATGCTGAGATTAATTCCTCAAGAGACCCGTTCTGCGCAACATTTAGCATATATCGCGTGTAGGCCAAATTGATGGGCGATGGTTTGGTTTCTTCGAGATGTTGACGGGTAATGCCAAACCTGGCAGCATACCCACGGTGCAAATCCATTTCACCATGCAACGTCTCATGGAGCAGTTTTGCAAAAGCAGCCATCGTGTCGAGATCCTTAGATTTAATCGTCCCCCATGCAAAAAGCTTGGAATAGTCAAGTAAAAATACGTAATCCTGCTTCATGTAACGAATAAACGATTCCACAGGAAGATTTCCCTTGCCCAGCCCGTCAACAAATGGATGCTGATGAGTTTTCTCCCAAATTTCTCTTACTTTATCATGCAGTCGATGTGAAAATTGCAATTTGTATTCCCCATTTCAAGTATTTAATAGCTTTTCACGTATTAAATTCTCTAATTGTCGCGTCTATCAGCGAATCAACGAAAACAACAAACTTATAAAGAAATGAATTAATTTTTATGGGTGTAGCCAGCCATAATCGGGATTTTTTTTCTTAAGAATACTGCCAATATTACAAACCCCAGCAGTGCTCCCGCAAACGAACTAAAGATAAATAATGGAATAAAGCCAAAAAGGGTTGCCTCCTTCCCCAGTAAAAGAGTAGCAATTGGATAACATAGGACTGCACCAATGATCCCCGTCCCAATGACTTCCCCGATAAATGCTAGATAGATTTTCCTTGTTTTTAAGAATAATAGGGATGCCAGCAGCGCTCCTACCATACTACCGGGAAACGCAAAAACGGAACCCGTTCCCATTAGATTTCTTAACAGTGAGACACAAAACGCCTGGGCGACAGCGTAAAACGGTCCCAATAGCACGGCAGACAATACGTTCAAGAAGTGCTGAACGGGAAATACCTTTGTAAATCCAATCGGAATCGAAACGAAGCTGCTGGAGAGTGTTCCAATTGCAATCATCATCGCCGTCAATGTCAGTTTATAGGTTTTATTCATCCCCTATTCACTCCCTTATGTATTGCTTTTGCTGCTTCACATGGTGACTCTGCCTGGCTAATCGCGGTGATCACCGAAACTCCATCTGCCCCAGCTTCGATAACGGCGGCGGCATTTTCACAGGTAATTCCGCCTATACCCACTATCGGGATGGTGTATCCATTTTTTCTCAGTGCTTCAATAAGGCTAGTACCATTGGATGGCTTTGCATCTTCCTTTGTTTTCGTAGGAAAAACAGGCCCAATCCCAAAATAATCAGCACCGTCCCGCAAGGCAATCTCGGCTTCCTCCAGCGAATGGACAGAAACCCCAAGAATCTTCTCTCCAATCCTTTCCCTTACTGTTTTTACCGGCTCATCCTCTTGTCCGATATGAACCCCATCTGCCCCGATCGCCAGGGCGAGCTCGATATCATCATTGACGATGAATGGAATATGATTTTCCCTGCAAATTGCTTGAAGTTCTTTTGCAAAGATCCTTTTTTCGGCATCCATTAATGCCCCTTCACCTTTTTCACGGAATTGAAAAAGGGTAATCCCGCCGGCAATTGCTCCCCTTACTACTTCTTTTGGCTCTAAATAACAGTTCGGACTGCCCATAATAAAATAAACGTGTACTAACTCGCGTAAATCTTTCATGGCCTTACCAACTCCTTAAATTATTTTCTTTTTCGATAGGCCCAGTGGTTTGTCGGACCATGACCATGGCCGATTGCAATACCATCTTCAATAGCTGCTTGAATGAAATCCTTCGCTGTTGATACTGCATCATAAACCGTGAAGCCTTTGGCTAATTCAGCAGTAATGACTGCCGAAAAGGTACAGCCTGTTCCATGGGTGTTTTTTGTAGGGATCCGCTTGCTGGTAAAGGTGTGAAATTCCTTCCCATCAAAAAGTAAATCTGTGGACGTATTCTCATTTTCATCATGACCGCCTTTTATCACGACATTTCTGACTCCAAGGTCACACAGTCTTAGCGCCGCTTCCTGTTTATCTTCAAATGTTTGGATTTTCAAACCTGTTAACACTTCAGCCTCCGGAATATTCGGCGTAATGACTTCGGCAAGAGGCAATATATCATTTTTCATTGCAAAAATCGCTTCCTGTTGCAGCAAAGAGGCCCCGCCTTTGGCAATCATTACAGGATCAACAACCACATTTTTCCATCGGTATTTTTTGATACAATCGGAAACAGTATTGATAATTTCGGCACTAAAAAGCATTCCCGTTTTTACCGCATCCGCACCCATATCCTCGCCAAGCGCTTGAATCTGCTTGGCAACCGCCTCTGCCGTCATTGGGTAAACTGCGTGGACTCCTAGTGTATTTTGTGCTGTAACTGCAGTCACAGCTGACATCCCGAAAACCGCTAATTCTTGAAACGTTTTTAAATCTGCTTGAATCCCTGCGCCGCCGCCACTATCAGATCCGGCGATTGTTAATGCTTTTCTCATCATATATCCCTCCACATCGTTCATTTACAGAAGCATAACTATTCATCTCGTCAGAAGATATCATTGATAATTGATTTAAAAATTCAATTTGGAAGCTGCCTGGCCCTGATTGAGCTGATTTCGCGGCCGCCTTTTCGGCTGAAATACCATAAAAAGTTAAGGCAGCCACCGAAGCAAGAAGCAGATCCTTTTCTACTGCCGTAAAAGCCCCAATCACCGAGGTTAATAGGCAGCCGGTCCCCGTTACTTTTGTTAAAATTGGATGCCCATTGCTAACAACATATGTTGTTTTTCCATCTGTGACGACGTCCTCCTTCCCCGTTATAACGACCACACACTGTAATTTTTCCGCAGCAGAGATGGCTAGTTCAACGGTGTTCCCATTCCCCGCTCCTGCATCAACGCCCTTAATTTCCCACTTTTCTCCTACAACATTAGCAATCTCAGCGGCATTTCCTCTGATCACAGAAACATCGACCTCGTTCATAAGGTTTTGCGCAGTTTTCGTCCGGTACGGTGTGGCCCCTGCACCCACTGGGTCAAATATGACTGGAATACCATGTTCGTTAGCCGCCTTTCCAGCCAAGATCATCGCCTCTACCGTCTGCGGATTTAATGTACCAATATTCAAAACTAGTGAACTGGCAATCTTCGCCATATCCGCGGCTTCCTCTTTGGCATTTGCCATAACCGGTGAAGCTCCAAGGGCCAAGAGCCCGTTTGCTGTGAAATTGGTGACAACCACATTCGTCATATTATGGACGAGTGGGTTTACCTCTCTTACCATTTGTAATGTTTCTGCCAATTTACTTATTTCCAAACCAATCTCCCCATTTCTTTTTTTAAAAATAAAAAAACCAGATCCAAAATTGGACCTGGTTTGGTAGAAAGCGAAAAATTTATTATTACGCTCGACTACTTTCCTACGCTGGTATTACCCAGATCAGGTCCAAAGGGTTAAAAACTTAACGTTTTCTCTCAGCCTGATTACAGGGCACCCCTAGTAGATATTTCACTTATTAAATTACATCCATATTACCGCTAATTACCATTGATGTAAAGAAAAACACTTGATCAACAACTGGTAAGGGAATGTTTCCCTCATCACCTGTTTACCATCGGTTATAAACCCTCATGTAAGAATTCCATGTGAATGCGTTTATCTTTGTACATGACATTACCTGTTTTCGATGATGAGGGCAGCCTTAACTTACCGAACGTAAATGGTTTAATGATGTTGGTAGTCTTAAATCTAGCATTATTAAAATCTAGTATAGAAACACTTAACAGCCCCATATAAGAATTATCCGCCACGGTCAAAGCAACTGCATGGTTATCGTTCACAACCAAATAGTAGTCCCATTCTTTTATTCTATAGGAACGTGCTTTTATGTCCTCTCTTCGGTATTCAAGAAGCATTTCTGTGGCGTACCCCTTATCATTAAGCTCGCCCCTATCATTTAGCAGCCTTTGTGCTTTTGTTTTCTCCTTTGCATCCCATTCACATCCCTCGTCCATCACAAAAAATTATCGTCATCTTTGCAGGTATATTTTCTTGCAATCCTTATTCCCTGATTTTCACAAAATCTATGAGTTCCTTGAGTTCATTCGTCAATCCTTTTACTGCTCGCTCGCCCACTACCGTAACGGGGACCCCTAAAAAACCGAATTTCTCCACTTCATTTTGATACTCTGCGTTCACCGACACATCCCTCACTTCAAACGGAATCCCTTCTTGCGTGAGAACCTGTTTGACTAATGTACATTCAATACAATCATTTGTCGTATAGACGATGACGTGTTTATTCATAAATAAGTCCCCTCTATATCCATATTTTTAAAACAGTATTCTTATGTAAGTGTTCATATGAAATAAAAGCACCAGAATTGACGTCATTCCGACATCATAAC
The DNA here is from genome assembly GCF_011250555.1 of Bacillus sp. MM2020_4. Lineage (GTDB taxonomy): Bacteria > Bacillota > Bacilli > Bacillales > Cytobacillaceae > Neobacillus. The sequence continues at coordinate 13,414 of NZ_JAANMZ010000060.1, forward strand.
TCGAGAAATGTCTGAATATGCGCTTTCCCAAGCAATAATGCGAAATTTCCTCCTTCAAAAGTACACTACTATCCCCACTACCATCATAAGAAAAACCCACCCAAACCACAACACACTAAATATCGCAAATACAAAATAAACAGCAAAAGAAATGGCAAATTGTCCACTTGAGGTGGACAATTTGCCAAAAGTGTCTTTTTATGGTGCCTGACACCATTTTACTATTTCTTCCAAGTGAGCGAAGATTTCTTTGCGGGTGTCGTTTCTTTGGAGGGCGATGTCGATGGTTGCTTTGAGGTAGCCAATTTTGTCGCCGATGTCGTAGCGTGTTCCATCGAAGTTGTATGCCAGGACAGCCTGTTGTTTATTTAGTTCGTTTATTGCATCAGTCAGTTGTAATTCGTTGCCTTTACCTAGAGGAAGTCGCTCCAGGATAGAGAAAATCTTAGGCATTAAGATATAACGTCCCATGACGGCAAATGCCGACGGAGCCTCTTCTACCTTTGGTTTTTCCACTAACGCATCAATGGCATATAGGTCTGGCTCAATCATTGCACCCTTCGGCTTAATGATGCCATATTTACTCACTTCATGTTCCGGAACCTTCTGTATCGCCACAACCGAACTATTATAATACGTAAACACCTTAATCAGCTGTTTTAAACAAGGATCCTCTGCCAGCACAATATCATCACCGAGCATAACTGCAAATGGTTCATCACCGATAATATTTTTGGCACAAAGGATGGCATCTCCGAGTCCATTTGGTTCCTTTTGACGAACATAATAGATCTTCACTAAACTGGATATTTGCTGAACTTTCTCCAAATCTATTAGTTTATTTTTTTTAAATAAGGTATCTTCGAGCTCATAGGATTTATCGAAGTGATCCTCTATTGACCGTTTTCCCCTGCCGGTTATGATAATAATTTCCTCAATCCCCGACGCTGCGGCCTCTTCAACAATATATTGAATGGTAGGTTTATCAACAATCGGAATCATTTCCTTTGGCACGGCCTTGGTTGCTGGCAAAAAACGTGTTCCGAGCCCCGCAGCTGGAATAATGGCCTTTCGGATTTTCATAAACTCCCCCCCTTCTAAACCATTTCTTACTTTTCGTCTTCAGGATGCAATGGCCGATATACCTTTTTTAAAAATCTATGCATCAGCTGCGGCAGAATGGTTTTCCTCCTTGTTACCATCGTGGTAACAATCGCCTTTTTCTCCTCCTTCGAAACCATCCACTCATCAGGGATGAGCGAGACAATTTCCTCTATTAAAAGAATCGGCATTGTTTGGATCAATTCAAGATGTTCTGTAAAATCCTGTTCATTTTCAATAAATTGCGCCATTAATTGATGTGTGGCACTTTTCAATACCTCTACAGGCAAATCTTCCAAATCAGCATGCAGCCAATTGTAGGTTCCAAAGATTTCCGCTTGATCAATCATCCATACTTCGTAACGATCTCTCACTTCCTCTCGCAAAAGAATATTTTTGCGAGTCCTGTCCTGGTTACACAACCAATAATCCAACAAAATGATTCCTGCCAGTGATTGATGGTTCACAATATGGGCTACATTTGAAACTTGATGTCCATTTTGGCAATCAGGGACGTACAAAGAGGCAAATTGGTAGCGGGTTTGAGGCGCCGGCGCCGGCGATAACTCAGGAACCTGCGAAGTAAATTCTTGAGTAATATCCACTAAACAAGCATATGGCACTGGTAATCCAAGATATCGTGCCAAGCAATACCCTACCCACTCATTCGGCAGCGTTTTTTCAAAACCAGGTTGGAAAAATTTGACCACATAATCCTTACCATCGTTGAAAGTGATTAAATGAGCATTTGATTTCCCTTCCAATTTCCTTAGATACGAGGTGGGTTTAATCATCTTGCCTCCCGCCCCCATTTTCACCAAATTTTTTTAACAATTGAATATACTCATCAGCCACGGCTTCAATCGAGAAGTTTTGCTGAACATGATTAATTGCAGCTTGTGACATTCGTTGTTGGACATTTAGGTCATCTAAAATCCGATATAATTGCGTGACCGCGTCATCGACATTTTGGCCGCGAAAAAGCAGACCCGTCTCGCCCTCCACAACTATTTCTGTCACTGGCATCATTCTAGAAGCAACGACGGGAACCCCACAGATCATCGATTCAATAAACGTATTGCCAAATGATTCGGACTTAGTTGTCGCAAGGGTACAGCCCCCGGATTGGCGAATTTTGGCATACACATGTGGCATTTGCTGATAAGGGATAACTGGAAACCATTTGATGATGTCGGTGAGCCCTTCTTCTTGCCAGGTGGTTGTAAATTCCTCACGCTGGACACTATGGGCACCGCCGATAATCCAAATTTCAATATCATTGCGCTCCCTTTTAATCTTTTTTGCCACTTCAAGTAGCATCGGCCAGTTCTTACGTTTGTCCAATCTGCCAATCCAGCCAATAATTTTTTTCTCATCTGGCATCACAGGGGCTGTGTGATAATCGATTTCTTCAGTGGGCAATGCCCGGAAAAATGAGGTGTCGACACCGTTGTAAATGACATTAATCGGGACATCATTTGTTAAAATGGACACTAACCGTTTTTGATAATTTGACGGAACGATAATTAATTCCGGCTGAATTCCTTTAAATGTGGTAAGGTGTGGCATGAGCTTAATCAGCTCCGGGGTACGTGCTTCGATAATAACCGGACCTTGATAGTTAGCCTTTCGGAGCCATTTATAGGCTGCACCTGTATCGACGACAATGATGGCGTCATAGGAATTATTTTTAATAATATTTATAATCTTTTTTTCATCCTTCGTTAAATAAACGGGTGCAACATCCTGCATGATGTGCAATCCGCCATGATCCGTCGTGTATAAAAACTCGGTATCAATCCCCTGCTGTTTAAAATAAATCGAGCGGTTTCTCCATCCGGCATTGACCCCGCCTACAGTGAGGAGCCGCCAGATTACTAAAACTTTCATTTAGACTACTCCTTATATATTTTTTGGACCACCTCTTAATTGAAAAATAATTAATGACAGTTAGCTGTGATGGCGCTTCCTATTCTTAGGACGATTTTTGCGATCCCGTTCATGGTATTTTTCTCCCTCAAATCGTTTCCTGTTGTGGTCCTTATCATCGTGACGGCGGCTTTCACCGACAAAACGCTTACCTTCTTTACGATTCTTATCCCACCCCTTATCTCCTAAGCGAACACCATCACGGGAAAATTCCATCTCACGGGAATCCCAATATTCATCTATTTTTGCCATGACAGAATCCGGATCCTTCCCCCGTGCAAGCATGGTTTTGACCCATTCTTCTTTAAATACCTTGTGGACTAATCCTTGTAGCTGTGCCACATATTTTTCCTCATCCTTTGTTGTGAGCAGTTGTTTACTTAAATTTTTCAACGTTTTCTTGTCAGGTTTTTCTGGCAGTAAGATTTCGTAAATCTGATGAGAAATCTCTTCCAAGCGGATATAGTGCAGCCACTCTTCATACACATCAGGCGCCATTGATTTAACATGTCCTAGAAAGATGGCCTTATTTTCTTCACCTAGTGACGTTAATAGTTTCCGTGGATACGGATAGACACGGTCACGCCATACTGTTCTCGCCACATCAATGACCTTCAAACTGCCATCCGGCTGCAAGTAAATCTGTCGTTTATGATGGTCAATCCGCTCATAGCCAATTTTTTTAAACGTAATTAACATGATAAGTAGTCTTGCAGACAGCGATTCAGTGAGCGGCTGGGATTGTAAATATTCACGAATATCCACGCCTCTTACAATATCCATGGCGATATAGAGTGGCCCTTTCGCATGTATTTTTGGAAAAAGATTCGTATCTTTCCCAAGAGATAAGGCGTAGTGTTCTCGTTCACAATCCTCTTCATTACCGAATACCTTCACACAAATATCCTCAGAAACTTGGAAGACTGCACCTTGACGGCCTTTCCCCAGCATGATTAATGGGGAGTTGTTTACCACCTCGACATCGGCATTGACTTGATTTTGAACTTTAATATCTTTTAACCAGTTATTTAATTGATTAATATCCACATTTCTCCTCCTTGTTTGGTTTAAATCATAACAACAGCAGTTATTCCGAAAGATGTTTTGCTGCTTGTCTAAATGAATGACAAGAAAAACAACGAATCTCACTTATTGCCTACTATAGTTAATTCAAGTAAGGTGGAAAATGCTAAGGCATGCGTCTAAAAATCAAAAAAAATGGACAACGATGATTGCTATCGTTGTCCATCCAATAGAAAAATTGACTATTATTAAAGCAATAAATATGCCAGCGGTGCTGTGATTAAGATCGTTAATACAACTCGTTCAAACCATATCACAACAAGTTTGCCAATCGTTAATGGGATTTCTGTTGATAAAATACATGGTACCACTGCTGAGAAGAAGATGATGGATGAGACCGAAACAACCGCAATAACAAATTTCGTCACAACTGCAGCTTTAGTTACTAATAATGCCGGCAAGAACATTTCGGCAATTCCCACCGCACTTGCTTTTGCAGCCAACATTGGATCTGGCAGCTGTACAAGGGCTGTAAATGGATAGAAAATATACCCCAGCCAATCAAAAACTGGCGTGAACTCAACTAAAATTAGACCAAGTAAACCAACCGACATAATAGAAGGCAAAATACCCATTGTCATAACAAAACCATCTTTAAGGTTGGCCCAAATATTTTTACCAAAGCTAGCTGATTCGTTTGCGGTAATCATTGCCTCTTTCCAAGCGGTTTTCACCCGATCTTTTTTAATGATAACCTCTTGGTCCCCTACCATTTCCTGATAGTATGAATCGCTCATTTTTGATAATGGCCAAATTCTTACCGTAATGGCCGTAACGATAAACGTAACTACTAAAGTTATCCAAAAATAGGCATTCCACATATCCATGATATTCAGCGTCTTCGCCACCACAATCATGAATGTCGCGGATACGGTGGAGAACCCGGTTGCGATAATAGCCGCTTCCTTGATGGAATATTTTCCTTCCTTAAAAACTCGATTCGTAATTAATAGACCAATAGAATAACTTCCTACAAACGAGGCAACCGCATCGATTGCCGATCGACCCGGAGTCTTCCAAATTGGACGCATAACCGGTTGCATGAATATTCCGATAAATTCAAGGAGACCATATCCAACTAATAGGGCAAGGAATACTGAACCGATTGGCACTAATAAACCAACCGAAATAACAAGCTTGTTAAAAAGGAATGGTGCCATGTCAGGATCAAAAAACCACTTTGGTCCGATATTAAATACAAGCATTGAACCAGCAACGACACCAAAAACCTTTAAGATTGAAAATACTAATGTTACCTTGTCCTTATTCCACGTCCTCTTATAAAACGGATAAATAGCCCCTAATAAAATGACTACTAATGCGTAAAATGGCAAAATCCCCGGTACAGCTAATTGAATATAAGAAACAAAATGGTCGAGCATGATCGATGATTTTCCATTCAACGTAATCGGAACAAAAAACACAAACACACCAATCGCACTGAAAACAAAGAATTTCATCATATTCAACATATTACTATTTTGTAATTCCGGCTGACTCGCCTTAACTAACGGTTGATTCTCCATACCCATCCCCCTAAAATGAAATTTCCCTCGTTCGACTCTCACCAATCTTGGGCACCCGTCCACCCAGGGTGGACGTGGTGCCTGACACCTATCTCATCATTACCCCTGTGAGAAAAGTTAAAAATACGTGTGTGCCGAGTTTTACGGTTGGCTGCACGTTGCTGTCTTTTAGTGGGTCAAGACAAACGATGTCCATTGCCTTGACTTTTGGATGCTTGGCAGCGACTAGTACCCCATCTAGCAGTTCTGCTGTTGTCATGCCACCCGGCGTTGCGGCCGGTACCCCTGGAGCGTAGGCAATATCAAGAACATCCATGTCCACCGTTACATAAATCGTATCTACCTTTTCTGACAATGCCGCTAAACACGTAAGGACGGTTTCCTCAATCCCCTTTTTCCGTGCCTTTCTTAGTGTAATGTAGTTAACACCATGCTCTTCAGCATACATCTTTAAATCCTTTGTATTGAAGAATCCGTGCAAACCGATGTTGTACATATCGGAACCCTTTACAACACCACTTTCAATCAAATTCCGCATCGGGGTTCCGTTAGAGGGACCATTATCCGACAGATCCCGTAAATCAAAATGGGTGTCAAACTGGATAATTCCAATTTTTTCGTCAGGACTGGCCTGGTGCATTCCTTTCACCATCATCGCTGTAATCGAATGATCACCGCCAATTGCGCATACCGTTGAAGTCGGGAAATGGTCTTGGATTGCAGCAGAGGCCTCCATAATATTGTCATGACAGCGGCGAATATCGGTAACATGCATCGAAACATCGCCAACATCAACCGCCACCTTTGATGATAGATCCACATCCTCGTCTAAATTATAGGTGGTAAACCCCTTCCAGGCACGGCGAAACGCATCCGGAAATTCGGAAGCACCCGAAGCGCTTATCGATGAACGGGAAAGTGGGACGCCGACTACTACAAAATCGACATCCTTCCTTTTTTCAGGATCCGCTTCAGCTGTTAGCGGCTGAATCCACTCGTGGACCTTAACCGCGTCATCAGTTGCCTCAGGCCTAACCCAAGTAAAACTTGGCGGATTTAGTTTAGGATAGAGAAAGCTCTTCAACTATATGACCTCCTCTAACAACCACCTGACCATTTTTCACCACTGTATCCGTATGGTTCACCCCATAAGAGTATTGCAGCTTCATATAATTCTCGATGTTAAAAATCGTCACATCGCCTTTTTTACCCACTTCCAAACTGCCAATCTCCTGGCCGCGATTAAGCGCATGTGCCGCATTAATCGTAGTCGCGGTGATTACCTCTGCAGGTGTCATTCCCATTTTTAAACAGCCAAGATTCATAATAAACGGCAAGGAAACAGTCGGTGATGAACCTGGATTGCAATCTGTCGACAGCGCTACCGGTACCCCAAGGTCAATCATTTTCCGGCCATTTGCGGATTCAGCCATTAGAAAGTAAGCTGTCCCAGGCAGTAATACCCCGACCACACCTTGTTCCGCCATCGCCTTCATCCCTTGTTCTGAAGCTTTTAACAAGTGATCAGCGGAAATGGCGCCAACCTCTGCTGCAAGCTCTGCCCCTTCATAAGGCTCAATCTCATCGGCATGAATCTTTGGAATTAACCCGTGGCGCTTTCCGGCCTCGAGAATCACCCGTGATTGCTCAGGTGTAAAAACGCCATGCTCACAAAACACATCGTTAAAATCCGCAAGTCCGAGCTCTGCCACCTTTGGAATCATTTCTTCTACAAGTAACCGAACAAACTGATCGGGATTTTCCTTATATTCTTTTGGTACTGCATGTGCCCCCATGAAGGTCGAAACGACATCAATCACATGTCTCTCATTCAATTGTTTCGCTACTTCCAGCTGCTTCAGCTCGGTTTCCCATTCCATTCCATAGCCGCTTTTTGCCTCCACTGTCGTGACCCCGTGGCGCAAGAATTGATTTAACCGGCCAAAGCTTGCTTGAAAAAGCTCCTCGTGTGACGCAGCCTTTGTCGCCCTTGTTGTCGCATGGATGCCGCCGCCCGCATTCATGATGTCCATGTACGTTGCGCCCTGCAGCCGCATATTAAATTCATTTTCCCTGCTGCCGGCAAAAACCAAGTGGGTATGCGGGTCAACGAGACCTGGTGTGACAAGCTTCCCACTAGCATCTACCACTTCTGCTTCACTAAGACGGCCTTCGAATTTCGCTAAAAGCTCTTCATCCGTACCCACCGCTTGAATGACACCATCTTCAATCCACACACTGCCATTTTCAATAATACCAAGCTCAGACATCGCATCCTTTACAAGAGGAGCTTGTGAACTCCCCTTTAATGTAACGAGCTGATTCGCATTTCTGATAAAAATTACTTTACTCAATGCCAACATCCTCTCAGTCTATTAGTCTTGCTGCAACATCGGCATGTTGATGCCTTTTTCTTTTGCCGTCTTAATCGCTAGGTCATAACCGGCATCTGCATGACGAACAACACCCATACCAGGGTCTGTCGTTAATACGCGCTGTAAGCGAACCTCTGCATCCTTCGTCCCATCAGCAACAATGACCATGCCGGAGTGCTGTGAATACCCCATGCCAACTCCACCGCCATGGTGAAGTGAAATCCAGCTCGCACCGCCAACGGCATTGATCATCGCATTCAAAATTGGCCAGTCGGATACGGCATCACTGCCGTCTTTCATGGCTTCTGTTTCACGGTTTGGTGACGCTACAGATCCGGCATCTAAGTGGTCACGGCCGATGACGATTGGAGCAGAAACCTCACCGGAAGCAACCATATCATTGATCAATTTACCAAAGCGGGCACGATCGCCAAACCCAAGCCAACAAATACGGGCAGGAAGGCCTTGGAAGGCAATTCTCTCCTGTGCCATTTTTACCCATTTGCAAAGATGCTCGTCATCCTTGAATTCTCGTAGTAATGCCTCATCAATTTTGCGAATATCTTCCGGGTCGCCAGAAAGTGCTGCCCAGCGGAACGGTCCTTTTCCTTCGCAGAACAATGGACGAATATATGCAGGAACAAATCCAGGGAAATCGAAGGCATTTTCTACTCCCTCATCCTTTGCCACCTGACGGATGTTATTACCGTAATCAAATGTAACGGCGCCCTTTTCCTGCATTTTCAACATCGCCAATACATGCGCGGCCATACTTTGTTTGGAAAGTTCGACATACTTTGCTGGATCTGCCGTACGTAATTCGGCGGCTGCCTCTAAAGAATAACCAACAGGTACATACCCGTTAAGCGGATCATGGGCAGAAGTTTGGTCTGTTAACACATCCGGGTTGAAGCCTTTTTCAATCATCGCGGGTAAAACTTCGGCTGCATTTCCAAGTAAACCAATCGAAAGCGCTTTGCCGGCTACCTTCGCCTCATGCGCCAATTTCAATGCCTCGTCAAGGTCATTTGTTTTTACATCGAGGTATCTTGTTTCAATCCGACGATCGATTCTTGTTTCATCGACATCAATGGCAAGACAGACGCCATCATTCATAGTGACGGCTAATGGCTGTGCACCGCCCATGCCGCCAAGACCGGCTGTTAAGGTGATCGTGTGTTTTAATGTACCGCCATATTCCTGACGAGCAAGCTCCGCAAATGTTTCATACGTTCCCTGAACAATTCCTTGGCTGCCAATATAAATCCAGCTGCCGGCCGTCATTTGGCCATACATCATCAAGCCCTTTTTATCAAGCTCATGGAAATGCTCCCAATTCGCCCATGCTGGTACAAGGTTAGAGTTTGCTAGTAAAACCCTAGGTGCATCCTTATGCGATTTCCACACGACAACCGGTTTACCTGATTGAATTAACAAGGTTTCATCCTCTTCCAGCTCTAAAAGCGTTTTCACAATCGCGTCATAGGACTCCCAGTTACGTGCTGCCTTGCCAATTCCCCCATAAACCACTAAATCCTCCGGTCTTTCCGCAACCTCCTGATCAAGATTGTTCATTAACATCCTTAGTGCAGCCTCTTGAATCCAGCCCTTTGCATGTAATTCCGTCCCTTTATAATTCGTAATAACTCGCTTATTTGCTGTATTCGCTTCCATTTCTATCACTCCTTAGTTTTTATTATATTCTCATTATAAAAATATAATTTTCTGAAAAGTAGGGATAAATAAAC
>NZ_JAANMZ010000061.1 GCF_011250555.1 Bacillus sp. MM2020_4
TTGCTAAGGAGCTTATACTATCTAACATTACCAACAAGTTTTTATAATTAGTTAATGTTTCTTTATCTTCAACTTGAATACCAGATTTAAAAAATGTAATATTCCCTGTTCCATCGGTAATTTGACTACTTGATTCGAGAATTCGTTTTAAGTTTTTGGCTGTTCCAATACTTCCAGAGATAATGTCCACTTCTTCGGGAAATATACCCTTTATGATTTTTTCAAAATACGGGAAATGGGTACATCCAAGAACGATTGTTCCGTATTGCTTTAAATCAAATTGAGATAGCTCTTCTTTTAAATATGGTACAACTTTCTCTTTCCTAAATTCGAAGTTCTCTGCGAATTGGACAAGCCCAGGAAGAGGTAGACTATCAACAATATCGTGATTGTCTAAACGTTTGACAAGGTTATGAAACTTTTCCTCTCTGAGAGTCAGGTTAGTCGCCAACACTAATACCTTTTTTCGTTTTCCTTCGCAGCTTTGCATAGCAGGCTTAACTGCGGGTTCAATACCCAAAATAGGGAAATCATACTTTTGGCGAAGGTCATCCACTGCGATACTAGTTGCAGTGTTACAGGCAATTACTAATGCTTTAATACCTTGATTAGCCATAAAGTCAACTGCTTTAAAAATATATTCCCTTACCTCTTCTTTGGGTTTTTCACCATATGGAACATGTAAGGTATCTGCATAAAATATGTAATCTTCATTTGGCAAAAACCTCAATGCTTGATGAAGTACGGTCATTCCACCTATTCCAGAATCAAAAAAACCTATTCTCACTACTTTCACTTTCTTTCCTATATTAATCACTTAATAGAATAACATTTTTTATTAATTTTTGTTATTCTTTATTATTGAACTAAACTCAGTGTTCGTTAAAAATGAGGAATCATTAATATTTTCACACAATTTACCAATACAGGCCAAAAAAAAGAAGTGCGATTTCAGTTGTGAAATTGCACTTCTTTTATAGTTGTTATTATACTTGTTTTTATACCTGCGGGTACCTCGAAAGAGAACAGCTTAGGCTATGGCGATCCCTTTTTCTAATTATGCCAATGGGAAATAAATCATTTATACTTGATTCAATAGAAGGAAGGTTTTGGTATTGGATATAGAAAAATATAAGCTGATTAATCAAAGTAATTGTGAAAAACCTAATTATAAAATAGTTGGTAATGAAATATATTTTGATCTTTATGTTAGCCCTGATAAAGAAGTGTGTATTGTATGCAGTTAAGCACCTTTTTGACCGATTTTATTCAATAAATGGTTTTTATTTTTTCTTATTTTATCAAACAATAATTGAAAGCTATATAAAAGCCAGGCTCTAAATTGAAGAAACAAAAAATGCTGGAATGGATTTATTCTGACTAATGAAGCTATTCGAGTTCGTTTTAAAATTTTTAATCCCCAAACATCAAATAAAATATGAACTACGATATTTGTAAGTAGATATAAAGGAAATCTACTGTACGTCAATTTAAGAATCCAGAGTGCTGAAAGAAAGAAAGGACCAAATACAAATGCAGTGTCACCACTTATTTTAGGATTTACTTTTGTACTAAACAACCACCACCTACGCTTTTTACCTATCGTGTATAAGACTTTTGAGATGACACTAATTAAAATAGTGGCGGGTAAAAATCTACTTATTGTTCTTCGACCTAAAAGAGGGAAGGAAAGCCAGGGTAGAACAAACAGTAATATTAATAGGACCTTTGGTTTCTTCATGATACACCTCTAATTTTCTCATTAAGCAAATTAATGAGCGCTTAGTTTTATCCAATATATTTTATCCGTAAAAATGAAATCCATACAGACTACAAAAATCCCCCCAGAGGGTATTAAAGTAACGGGACAGTTTAGTTTAATAAGGAGTATCGTCAGTGTTATACGGACTTTAACTCTAAGAAAAAAAAGGTTCCCAAGCCACGCTTGGTGAACGTTTATCTACTTTATTCCAAATCGTTAAATATTTTTTTGTGTAATTCATTATTATAAATTTATTTCATAGTATACTGGGAATCTTGTTACAAAAATATACATAAGGAGTTTAGCAATGGAAAAGTGGGATTTATATGATCAGCATCGTAATAAAATAGAGAAACAAATAACTCGTGGAGATGAAATGACATCAGACGAGTTTCATTTAGTAGTACACGTATGTATATTTAACTCAAAAGGAGAGATGCTCATTCAGCAGCGGCAGCCCTTTAAGCAAGGCTGGTCGAACCTTTGGGATATCACTTGTGGTGGTAGTGCGGTTGCAGGCGATACAAGTCAGCTGGCTGCTTCAAGAGAGTTATTCGAGGAGTTGGGGATTCATTATAACTTTGAAAAGATACGTCCACAATTTACTATTAACTTTGAACGTGGCTTTGATGATTATTATTTAATTGAATATGACCTTGATTTGAATGAATTAACTTTACAGACTGAAGAGGTACAAGCAGCCAAATGGGCTTCTAAAGAGGAAATCTTAAAGCTAATCGAACTAAAAAAATTTATACCTTATTATGAGAGTATCATTGCATTTCTTTTTGAGGGTCGAAAACATTATGGCTCTATTCGTCTTTAAATGAAACGTGCAAGGAATCAAACATATTCATTCAATAAAACGTTCTCAAATAAAAGTTTGGATACGTACCTAAAAAGAAGCCACGAAAACTGTCAAATCAAAATAGATTGTAAAGTATTGTACTTAAAGTAATGGGTGCGTTTCTACGATAAGTGGGGACGCATTTTTCTTATTGAAGTAACGGGGCAGGTTAGCTTCTAGTAAAATCACAATAGGCTTCCAATAAACACTCGTGCTCTCCATGGCAACATGGGTACAATTATGTTGTTTAATCCAGTCAACCAACTGTAATAGAAATACAGTTTTAGTAGAGAACGTGTGAATCTCCTTTCCTTCAGGGGTCAAAATACAGGCAGTAATATTGTCTTTATGGACATCCATACCGCATGCTCTTTCAATGACTACTTCCATTGAAAACATCCTTTCTACGGCTCACAATAATATTGGAGGCTGGTGCAGCAACCAGAATAGGATTAATCTACCATTTGTGCTTCCCGTATGGGAGCGACAGTCAGTGGTGCACCGTGGTCGTTGGAGTCAGACTAACGGATGGGCTCTAAAGCACCATAGTTCATCGACCTTCCTCTCCAGCCGTAGAATCAGTATTGACGGTTTAAAAGCATTTTTTTTAGCGATTCATGGATGGCTACCGGGAACTTTCAAAGTCTGCCCAATATAGAGTACATCACTTGTGAGGCTATTTAATTTTTTAATTGCATCAACGGTGGTATTAAATCTCTGTGCCAGTGACCAAAGTGTATCCCCTGATTGAACGGTATATTTAACTGGAATATTATTTCTGATACCCCAATATGAATTATATAATGCATTCCAGGTTGATGCATTTACGATCCCGTTCGCTGTCAAGCCCACCGTCTTCTGGTATGCCATAACAGCGTTAGCTGTCTCGGTTCCAAAAATACCGTCCGGTGTCACATCGGGAACAGTGGGGTAAAACTCACTAATAATACTTAGTATATATTGCAGTGTGATAACATGGACACCCATCGAACCCACCTGAAGAACTGAACTTGGTGGGACCGTTCCTATGCCCAAGTTCGTACCTTCACTTTCTAGACTGGCAAGCTTTGCTATTGCAACGTAAACATAAGAGATTTTAAACCATGGTGCTTTTCCAACGATGGCATCGGAAGTTAAATTAAAAACACTCTGGAATTCCAAGACCGCAGCCTTCGTACTATCACCAAATTTACCTACTTCATCAGTAATAAGTGGAATAGCAGGGTAGTTTTTCCTAATTCTGTTTAAATTGTTCTGAATGACCTGCACATCTAGTCCTGTACTGCCTAATTGAAGATTAGTACCTGGAAATCCTTCAACGATCCCGGTAATGATATTGGTTTGTGATATTTCAATATCATCAGGATAGTAATAGCGCAATATTTCCATTGATGACATGCTTTGATTGGCTAAGGTTACCGTACCCCATTGGGATAGTCCCTCGCAAGTTGCGGTCGTGCCATTACAAAAAGCCGTAAAAAATGGCGCAATTTGACCTTGTCTTCGAACGTATTGGTTAAAGATTTTATCTACAATTTGGCTAATGGATTCATAAATAGTGCGTCCATATACAAAATATTGGTCGTAGGCGGTACTGTTTGTGATATCAAAATTAAAACCTCGGCTTCTGTACCACTGTGTAAACACTCTATTTAAAGCAAATGTGATGATGGCATAAATATTTGCCTCTAGCGCCGCCGGTGGCCATGTTGGATAAATTTCGCTACTCGCAGCATTTTTAACATAATCGATGAAGGGAACTTGTACGTTTGAAGCGTCTTCGGTAGGTGTACCAAGGTGTACAGTAATTGGGTTTGGAATAATGACTTGTCGAAGTATACGGGGCTCAACGATTGGTCCTACTTGATTCCGGGGTTCTGTCATTTGGACCGCATGCTTTCCGATAATGAGAATCTGCTTGATAGGAACCTTTTGGCCTGCTTGCATTGGAATCAATACTAAAGGTTGAATGGCTTTCTCACCGTCAAATATTTGAACGTCAGCAATATGCAAGGAATTATAGCCTTCCTTTTCTGCATCTAGAATATAATTAGAATATGGATTACCTTTATAGTTCGAATCCAATGAAAATTTTCTATCTACTGCTTCTAAGGAAATTGTTTTGGTTTTTCCATTCTGATCCGTGGTTAGTTCGTAGAGTAGATTACCTTTTGGATTTCTGATTCTGATTCGTACTCCTTCTAATGGTAACGCATCATTGGCAGTGCGGGATTGAACCGTTAAATAACCAACACCCATTGTTAATAATCACTCCTTTAAATTAAAAATAGATGATCATCTAAGATTAATATATATGCCTAATCACCCAGAATGTTTCAATAATTTAGAGGAGAGGAAAGAAGTAATAAGGTAACTTCTTCTCCAATATGATCTTGTAATATTCTCACAGTTTACTTACCTATGCCTTTATTTTGATAATTTTTATTTACAGCTAAATCTGACAGATAACAATTATAACAATAATCGGTCATAGCCCTAGCGACACCAACGAGTTGTTCATTATCCCAAGCTATAATCAGAACATTAGAATTATCAATCATTGCTTGAAGTCTCTTTAAATCATCAGATGGTCTTTTAATACCAGATGTTTTAAAAACATTTGAAAGTTCCTAAGCTTTAATTGTTTCATTTATTTTATAAGTAATTTGACTAACTGTTTCCATATGTCTCCCTTATTGGATAGTTGAAATAATTCTATCATTTAAGATTTTCTTTCAAGAAAGCTTTTGAAATTTATCTAATTTCTTCTTCAGCAAAGGCAATAAGAGTGGACGAATTCTTTCTTATTGAAATAACGGGGAAGGTTTGTTCAATAAAAATTCATTCAATGTAAGTCAAATAAATGCTATGATTTAGAAAAAAATGGGCGGGGAGAAAGAATAGCTGAAACAATTTTTAACCATTCCCCCTTTGAATTAGCTATTATTGGGGAAGAAATTTCTGGCTATACAAACCAAGATGAAATTACTCTTGAAGACGTAAAAAAATAACCTCTATCTTACCAATTCGTTTACAAAAGCGTCTGGGAATACATGTACAAGGGATGGAGCTAACAAACCAATTAAGGTTATTCAGCTAAAAATTTTCCCCTTGCCAATGTGCGGAAAAAGCGAAATTAAATGAGATTGTGATGAATTGTACTTAAGCTAACGGGGGCTTTTGTTTAACGGGGGGCGAATATAGAATAAGAACATGCCTTAATCTAAGTAGCAGGATTGGTGCCTGTTCTAAGGGGGATGCGTTAAATGAATAAAAAACGAACATTCATCATTGTTAGTATCTTAATATTGTTTCTGATAATTCTTCCGGTTACAAAACCGTCCGCAAATTCTTTTAATGACTGGTTAACCAAAAAGTATGATATAGATTGTAACGGAAGAGAGTGTTTATCAAAATCTAATGCAAAAAGTTATAAAGTTGTAAGTAAAGAAACTGATAATTATTTTTTATTCAATAAGACAGAGATAGAGTTACAGATTGAAGATGGTGGTTTCGCATTTGTTGAAGGAATAGGGGTTTTAGGAGGGTTTATCCCTTTTACTTATAAACCATACTACGAAAAATAAGTTTAGGGCGATGGTTTATAATCACCGTTTTTTTACTTTGATTATTTAAGTAGATTGTGAAATATTTTACTTAAACAGACGGGTGCAAGAGTTGAAGCTCCAGCTGCCTTTTTTGACGGCTTTTCTTATTGAAGTAACGAAGCAGGTTAGTAAAAGAAAAAAACTTCAAACTATTATATGTTAAAATATAGGAAAATTGACAAGAGAGGAGTGGAGGGAAATTTTACCGAGGAAAATAATATCAGCATCAGTTTCTGCTACTATCTTTGCAATTATTTTAGGATTAATCAATCCTAATCCTTTTGGTGATATAAGTGTTAGTTCAATATATAAATATTTATTTTCTTCTATTTCGATTATCCCAATTTATATTATGTATAGCTTTCCAGCAATTTTAATTTATGGTGTTATTACATCGATTATTAGTGACAAGGTTGGAGAGTTTATATCAATCAAAACCAAAGTAAAAAAGGCAGAAATAATTGTTTCAGTAGTTTTGCATATGGTTTTCGGTCTAATATTGTTTTGGTTAAGCCTTGGGGCATCTGTGTTATTTTTTATTACGGATAGAATAATGAGAAGACTTAATAAACAGTACGAATGGATGGAAGCAATAAAAAGTATGGCAATTCCTGTGTTATCGTTTCTAATACTTATGGGAATTGTTTGGGCTAATGATATTTTCTTAAACTAAAGGGGATTCTTCAAAGGAGGTTGCCTATTCACTTTCTCCAAAGGAGGATTGTGAAATACTGTACTCAAACTACCATGAAAATTAACTTCTGTCAGATCCGAAAAATGGCAATACTAAAATAGACGCAGCTCATTCATTTTTTTAAAAAGGCTCTTTTCGTAAAGATTGTGGTTTTTGATACAAGTTACATTAACAAATGGTAGTATTAGTAAGAATAGTGATATAATTTATTATTGAAAGGGAGATGGCTATGAGAAAATCTGGTATCATATCAGTTGCTGTTTTTTTAATTTCTTTGATGGTGTATGCTGCGTGGTTTTTTAACGAAGATTTATTTTCAAAATCAACAATGGTAATAGTAGTTGTACTGCCGATTATTGAAATAATTACTGCCTTCTTTACTAAGAAGAAATTTCTTAAAATAGTGGGGTTACTTGGGAATTCACTTGTGCTTTTATGGGCTGTTGTAATTCCATTTGCTTCTACTCTATTTTGGAATACGCCATAAAACGATTGCGTCGCTCCTAACTGAAGCGGCTTTTTATTATGCTCTTCTTAACATTTCAACAGTATTAACCTTTGATTTTTGACAAGCTGAAAATTGTTCTGATTTTGATAGTTCGCTGAACTCTTCATAGATGTCTAACAAAATAGTTGAAAGCCTCCCGAAACCGTATTGTATCAACACTCTATTAGTTTGGTCAAGAAAGCAACAATCTATGCGAAAAGAGCCTTTAAAAAAGAGCAGAGCGCCTGATCCAGGTGTTAATGGACACTGAATAATAGATTAAGATGCTTCAGTAATTGTCACCGTATAACCTAAGTTCTCTAGTCTTCGAACCGAATGGCGTACAATAGATGCTTGTTTTTGTTTATCAAAATAATCTTCGCCTAAGTCAACGTACATTTCTTTTCTGGTTAGAAGGTAATATGCGATTCGCAACATCGCATGGGCGACTACAATTGCTGCCTTTTTCTTTCCTTTTCGTCCAGCTGTGCGTCTATACAGCGCACCGAGATAGTTTTTTGACCCTCTTACAGATTGAGCTGCTTCTGTTAATGCGGATCTTAAATACTTATTTCCCTTTTTTGATCTGCTAGATTTCCTTTTACCTGCGCTTTCATTGTGTCCAGGGACCAAGGCTGCCCATGAACACAAATGTGCGGCAGTCGGGAATTGGTTTCCAACGTCCGTACCGATTTCAGCTAAGATTTGTTCAGCCATTCTTGTGGCGATACCAGGGATGGAATCGAGTCGTTCTATATCTTCTTGATAAGTGCTTACTCTTTTAGCTATCTCTTGGTCTAACATTTCAATTTGCTCTGTTAGAAAATCAATGTGAGTTAAAATCGTTTTTAACATTAAGCGTTGGTGTGGGTTAACATAACCCTGAAGTGCCAATTCAAGTTCTTCTTTTTTCTTTTTCATTGTACGACGAGCGAAGTTTGCTAGTTTTTCAGGATCATCTTCACCATCTGCGATTGCTCGAAGCATATCTTTCGATGAAACACCCATAATATCAGATACAACAGAACCTAGTTTGATGTTGGCTCCTTCTAAAACCTTTTGAATCCTATTATGTTGTCTGGCGCGTTCTTCAATGATACTCCGGCGATAGCGTACAAGTTCCCGCAGTTCTCGTTGATTCCGATCAGGAATGAAGCTTGCTTTCAGTAATCCATAACGAAGAAGTTGGGCTATCCATTCGGCATCTTTAACATCCGTTTTGCGTCCCGGAAGTGCCTTCATGTGTTGAGCATTTACAACTAAAAACTCTATTCCTTCGGACTCTAATAAGTTAACAATAGGTTTCCAATAAACACTTGTGCTTTCCATAGCTACGTGAGTACAACTATTCTCCTTAATCCAGTCCAATAACTTTAATAGAAAAACCGTTTTAGTAGAAAATGTTTGAACCTCCTTTCCTTGCGAAGTCATAATACATGCAGTGATGTTGTCCTTATGGACATCCAATCCACACGCTCTTTCAATGATTACATCCATTGAAATCTTCCTTTCGAGGCCTAAAAATTGGAGGCTGGTGCAACAATCAGAATTAGGATTAATCTACCATGAGTGCTTCCCGTAAGGGAGCGACAGTTTGTGGTGCACCGTGGTCGTTGGAGTCAGACTAACGGATGGGCTCTAAGGCACCATAGTTCATCGACCTTCCTCTCCCAGCCTTAGAACAAGTATGGACGGATTCAATACATTTTCATTCTTTGTGGTGAAGAGCTGGTTTTTAGCGATTCATGGATGGCTAACGGGGTGCTTTAGTGAAAAAAAAGACTGTCTTTTTGACGGTCCTTTTTTTGGTGAGATTAACACAAATACATTTTTGTAAAATGTCTGCTACTTATTTATAGAGTTATTATTGCTCTAATCATCATTTTTGGATGCTGTTTTGTCATCGACTTCAGCCCCCTCTACAATCTGGTCACCAATGGCACCACCTGAAACACCGCCTATTACAGTACCAATTAGTCCAAATTGAGCGCCTATCATAGCACCCGCAACGGCTCCATTAAAAGTTCCCGCTGCTGCTGCTTCACCAAAGTCATTCGCACCTTGATTAGCATTACTACCAGCTTGATTGTTGCCACTTTCTTCTACATTTCCTCCAAAGTTATTGCGTTCGTTACTCTGATTCATTTACTCACTTCCTTGTTTAATAATGGGGAATATGATAATGATGACAGCACACCATCCTAAACATATACTACCCAGCTGAAGTAGTTTTACTCACTATATGTTCGTTCAAGATAGGGTTGTCTTATCGGCAGCCATTTTTTCTTGTTTAACTAACGGGTCGATAATCCAAGAAGGATTATCGTTTGTTTTTGTTGAAGTTATTAAGCTAACGAAGCAGGTTAGCACAATAAAAAGAAAACAGCTGAGTGTAAATATATCTTTACACTCAGCTGTTAATTTTTTATAATCAATGTAAAGATATCTTTACTCCTTGCTTGGAGGGTTATTAATGAAAGTGATAAATCATATTCGGGATATAAGAATAAAGAAGGATATAACACAGGTGAAAATGGCTGAAGATTTACAAATTACACGTCAAACAGTGAATGCGATTGAGAAGAATAAATATAATCCCAGTCTAGAGTTGGCTTTAAAATTAATAGAATATTTTGATGTACCAATTGAGGAATTGTTTTATTTAGAAAAATCAAAGGGTGATGAGTGTGAATAATAAAATCAAATTTATACTTATTTGGGCATTTATAATTGGATGTGCATGGATAGGTGGTTTTTTAGGAATTTATATTAGTGGGAAAGAAACTGGTGAATTCAGTTACGATTCGGCTATTCCAATGGCAGTAGGTACAATCTTGGGTATTATCATCTATTTATTTTTTTCTAAGTGGAATAAAAAAAGAAATGGAAATGTTCCGGAGTTTGATGAACGAAGTTTAATACTGATGAAACGTTATTTTTTGATTGTACTTTATGTTGTACTTTTTGGTAGTGGAGCTGCTTTATTAATTCTATATTCAATGGGTGTCTACTTAATTGAAACGGGAATGTTAATCGTTTGCTTGATGTTTTTATACATAATAATTGGTGTAGGAGCTTTTATAACAAAGCGATTATAAAAATGCATTTACAATCTTATTAAACTATAGACGTTTAAAGTAAGTTTGTGAAAGGTTGTACTTAAAGTAACGGGTGCGAGAGTTAAAGATTGAGACCGCTGTGGCGGTCTTTTTCTTCTTGAAGTAACGAAGCAGTTTAGTTAAAGAAGGGTATAAAAAGAAGGAGCATTGACACATAACAAAAAAGACCCTTAAATGGGTCTTAAAATGGTTTGATCAAAGCTAGGATGAAACCCTAAGTTATTTTTTTTATAAAGGAACGTGTCCCTGATTTTGTACGTTAACCTTGATTCGATTGAAATTTGGTATTTCGCTTCTTTAGGACTATTTGTTTGATTCTTCTTGTTTTTGAGAACGGACGAACAAAAGTGCCAATACAACACCTATGAACGCAACTATACCAGACCACAAAAATGCTTGTCGAAAACCTTCATTTAAAGCGGTAATCGGGTTTCCTGCATCACTAGAGGCAGTTGTAGCCCCAGCAATCGCAACCATGATGGCTAGCCCCAATGCTAAGCCAATCAGGTAAGTAGTATTATACAATCCAGATGCAAGGCAAGACTCCTCTGTTTTAGCATTGGATACTGCGGCTGTGGTAGCTGGCAGATAAGCAAGGGCGTTACCGAGAGCGGCTAATAGTAATGCTAAAAATACACTTGACTAATAACTTCCATTTACTGATGTGTTAAGGTAGAACAATATTCCTGAACTACCGAGAATAAAAAACCCAATAACCATAGTAATCTTCAATCCGAATTTCTTACGTGTTCGCAGATGAACTGTAATAGGAAAGGTCAAGATGACCTTTCCTAATTTTTTGAGAATATCACTAGATACAGTCATCTCTAAGTTCCACTCCAGGATAGTATTTCGTAATATTTTAACAATAGGAAAAATTCAACTTTTATTTGGGTGGAAAAACTGGTAATATAAACCTAGATTAGACCATTGTGTTTTATTGTATGATTAATCTTTCCAGGGTGAGTGTAATAACAATTCACAGTAATTTTTTTGTTTATAGTTCGGTTCAAAGAATTTAATGACATCAGAATTCATATTACCATAGGTGGTTTCTGGTTTGTGCTTAAAACCTTCATAGAAAGCAGGAATCATATCTTGTTTGAAATTATTACGTGGGAATGCTTTTATAATTTCTTCTCTTAAATCAACTGGAAATTGTTCAAAACCTTTCCCAACAACATCTAAAGATACACCTGAGTTCAGTAATGATACTTCAGATTCTTTATGTTCCGCTATACCAACTGTTGTATGCAATGCCACTGCATCCCAAACAAGACGGATCGACTCTTCTGGAACTTGATAATGTAGCAAAAAGCTTCTTGCAGCATTTGCACCATCTACTTCAAATCGTAAATCTGGACTACTATACTCCTTTGTTAACCCTAAATCATGGAATAATGCACTGATATATAGTAATTCTAAATCAAATTTCTTATTAGCCCTTTTACCAGTAATGGCACCAAATAGAAATGCACGATTTGAATGGTTCCATAATAAATCACCTCCGTGTTCCCTTAAAATATCTTGTGCATCCCTTGCTAATATATTATCCGGAATTTTAATACCTGCTACTTCATTAAGCATAATCTAAAACACCTTTCTAACTTAATAGTCTCTTCTAAAGAAGGAAAATCTGTTTCCTGCATATCCGCAAAGACAATATGTCCAGTTCTTGAAAGTGTTAGAGCTGTAAAAACACCAAATCCACTTGAAGCTCCTGTTATACCTTATAACTTTTTTTCTTTACTAGTCATTATCATCCCTCCTTATTTTAATTATGCAAGTCCGCCACTTAAAAATATAATCTGTCCATTATTCCAACGTCCCCTACACTTTTTTTATTTATAACTTTATTGCAGGGGGCGTTTTATGGAGTGAAACCTATGGCTTTTTCTTCAAAAAATTCACAGTCTAACCTAAGACCATAAAATCATTCCTCATAAAAATGCTTAAAACCTTCCTCCAAACTCAAATCTGCTGTCTCCCAAACCTCATCTGCGGACAAAACATTCGTCCCTTGCGCACGCACCAAATCAAACTGACTAAATCCCATAATATTAGTAAACACCTCTTTCAAATAATTGGGCGCAAAATCCAACGCAGTATAACGATCATTATTAGTATAAATCCCACCAGAAGCCATCATCAAAAGCAACCGATAATCATCCGTCATCAATCCCACAGAACCAGATTCAGTATACTTAAAAGTTTCACGAGCAATTAAAATATTATCCATATAATCTTTTAACCGAGAAGTAATATTAAAATTATGCAATGGCGTTGAAATGACAATACGATGATGCTCCTTAAACTGAGCCAAAAAAGCAGCAGATTGTTGTGCAATAACCGTTTCAACTGGACTCAACATCTCCCCAACTCGCTGTTTATCCCAAATAGCTAGCAACCCATCGGCTTCAATTCGCGGAATATTCATTTCATAAAGATTAATAACGGTCAGTTCACCATCTGAGAACTTCTCCCTATATTTCTCCACAAATTTCTCTTGCAATTGAACAGAAAAATGAATGTGGTTTGTAAAATCTGGGTGTGCATTAATAAGCAGTGTTTTCATATAAAATCTCCTATATTTTTGATATACTTAGTGTACTATCAAAAGGTGACAATATACGACACCATTATGCTGAAACGGAGAATATGAAACAATCAAAATTGAGCTTCAAATTTATGAATTGTTTTATCGAAATGGCATTTGGTTTTGTAGTGCTTATGATATGAACCAAAAAATGTGGGGGACTTATCGCTGTGATTATATGTCTGATTGTGAGATTCTTGAAGAAATTGAACATACCTACTCAATGCAAGAGCTGAAGAATTTTCGAGAGGAGTATGAGAAGAACTATCATAAAATCCCTTTTCGTGCCCGATTAACTTTATTTGGAAAAGAGTTATTTTTGAAGCATCATTATCCGAATATGGTGTTGGAGGAGCAAGATGGTGCTGCTTATTTGACTGGTGGTTATAATGAGGAAGAACTGGGTTATATGACGCATTATCTTTGTTCTTATGGAAAGCATGTGAAGATTGAATTTCCGGAAGAGCTTAAGGAAAGCTATCTTCGGCAGCTTGAGGAAATAAGGAATCAGTATTAATAATTGAGGTATAGTCTTTTGTCGGATTAGAGGTAATCAATTTGGTTAAGTCGATTACTGTATTTCTAGCCAAAATCACCCTTCAGACATTTTTGATAATGGTCTTAGAATCGACTAATACATGTTGACTAATATTGATAATCCTCATCTTTTAAGGTGCTCATTACTTTTACCATTGAAAAGGCTTTTTGGAAGTCTGACACCTTGTTATCCAGGTCCGCTACCATCACATCACCAGTGACATACTGTACCAATCCTTTTTTCACTTGGACTAACTCATTTCAAATTAAGAACATAAGTGTTGAGAAGTTTAGAGAGAGTATAAGGTCTATGGTAGAAGCATTTAAAGAAGAGATGAGGCGTGATACTATATCATCACATTAATTCGTATAAATATTAATGAATCCTGTATATTGACAGCTTTTTTCTTATCCGAAGTTCTGCCATAAATAGATATTGTGAAATATTGTACTTAAACTAACGGGTGCAAGAGTTAAGGATTTGGCTGCTTAATACGGCAGCCTTTTCTTATTTAACTAAAGGGGCAGGTTAGTTAAAGAAGGAAAATCATTTTCAATGAAGAATGTAGTAAATGTAATCAAAAAACAGATAAGTGTCCAATTTAAAATGACCGTCATTTGAGGGTCTTTTTTTAGTTAAGAATTTTTTATTTAACATTAAAATCTTGTAACCTTTTCTATTGCTCGAACGATTAATAAATGAATACATAACGAGGGGGGAAAAGATTGCCAAATTTTGAGAACTTAGAAGACAGGATTATTGAAACCTATCGTCATCACTATTTAGATGTGTATCGGTTTCTTATTTGCTTTACAGGAAATCAAAATGATGCAGAGGACTTGACTCAAGAAGTGTTTATTCGTGTACTTAACAATTGGTCTAATTTTAACACCGGCAATTTAAAGACATGGATTTTTTCAATTGCAAAACATGCTGCCATTGACCATCACAGAAAAAAGAAATTTAGTTCAATATTTGGGGAAGGATTTTTCAAACAAATCGTATCCACTGAAAAGAAACCTAATGAATTAATCGAACAAAACGAAACCAAAAAGCTGGTTCATGAAGCAATTTCAAAGTTAAAACCAAACTTTAGGTCGGTAGTCATACTAAGAGGCATAAACGAATTTTCAATAAAGGAGACATCTGAAATCCTTCAATGCAGTGAATCAAAAGTCAAGGTAGATTATCACAGAGCCTTAAAAGAACTTAAGAAAAAATTAAACATTGATGCTGGGGAGGTTATTGGAAATGCAAACTGATAAGGATTTATTTGACCTAATTAAAGAAACATATCCACTCAACCCTAGAGAAGATTTTGTATTAGATACTTCTAATAAACTTAGACAAAGTGCAAGGAAATTAAATAAAAAAAGAAGAATTAAACAATTTTCTTTCGCCTCAACCAGTATTGCAATATGTCTTATAGCAATATCATGGTTTTTCTTCTATGGTGGAAAAGACATATTTACCAACAATCTTTACTCTTCCCTTGGAGATGAAAATTCGTCTTCTTCAGTTAAGGAGCAAGAACCTTTAGTTTATATATATCAATCACACAATTTAGAGTCATTTTTCACAGAAGTTAAAACTGATGATGCCAGTCAAGCATTTCATGATACTAAAAATATTACATTAGTTGGAGAGAGATTAAGCCAATCATTGTTAAAGAGAGGTATTAATTCCATCCAAGATAAAACCAATTTAATGACAATTCTAAAAGAAAAAAGCTTACCATCTAGCGAAACATATACTGTCTCAAGAGAACCATTAAATGCCGCCTTGGAAAACAATAAGAGCATTAAAATGGTGTTTGATATACACAGGGATTCTAGAAAAAGAGGTGAAACAACCATTAAATTAAATGGAAAGGATTACCCTAGGATTGCGCTTATTGTATCCCGTTCAAGTATTAATTACGAAGATAATTTTAAGTTTGCTGAACTCCTCCATAATAAGATTGAAGAAAAATATCCTGGTTTATCGAGAGGAGTCTTTGTTAAAGACAATCCACCGAATCAAAATACTTATAATCAAGACCTTTTTGGAAACTCAGTTTTATTAGAAATTGGTGGACCTGGAAACACATTGGAGGAAGAATATAGAACAGCTGATGTCCTTGCGGAGGTAGTTCAAGACATACTTAAGAAACCCATTAAATAAACATAGGCTATTTTTCTAATCCAGCTAACGGGGTGCAAGAGTTAATGATGGGGATGCTGCGGCGTTCCCCTTTTCTTTTTGCACTAACGGTGCAGGTTAGTTTAAGTGAAAAACTTTACAATACTAATGATGGATCTACTAATTAGCACTAGATTTAATTACTGTTGAATGGAATGGTAATTCTATATACTTACATATGATAAAATGGAATAAATTGATCGGAGGAGATAATTATGAATATTAATCAAATTGGACCAAGTCGAGAAGGATAGCGCCTACTGGTCTAAAAACTGCGTGTTTCCTTTACAAAGGGAGGAAGCTATAATTATGACACAATATGATTTACTTGCATTAACTTGTAATTCAAAGGAACAAATTGAAGACGTAATTCTATTGGAGCAAAAGTGTAAACAACATGATCAAATCAATATCAGTGCAGGAATTGAGCATCTCGTAAAGGAAAATGGAGATAAAGGTCTACTTTGCTACTACAATAATGAGATGATTGGGTTGTTAAGTTGGTATACCTCTGACGGCATTTCAGCAAATATTAATGGGATGGTGAATCCTGATTACCGTCGACAAAGAGTATTTTCTAGCTTATTAACACGAGCAAAAGAAGATATTAAGAAACAAGGAATACAAAAACTCATCTATCGGGTTCACAGTGGGTCCCTTTCAGGATTAAAATATGTTGAGTATCTGGGCGCAGAATTTGACAGATCCGAATACTTAATGCAACTATCCCGTTTGCCATCCTATAAGTATTCTCGCGATTGTGGGTTGCTTATATACTCTATGCAACCACAAGATTTCGAATTTGTTATTTCATGTTCATCACTGGCCTTTGGAGACTCAGAGGCATGGACTCGTGAATATTTTACCAAGACAAATGAGCCCAACCGCACAACATATATTGCCTTGTCAAATCATGAAAGAGTTGGGCTTATAAGGATTAATCATTTAAATGATACCACGTCTATCATTCATGACTTTTGTGTACATCCCTCTTACCAAGGAAATGGGATTGGGAAAGAAATTCTTTTGAATACAGTGGAAAAATTATTAGAAGAAGGTTATACGAATATCAAGTTAAGTGTCGTCACAGAAAATCATCATGCTTTAAATCTATATCGTAATGTAGGATTTGAGGTTACTTCCGAGCTCCAATATTTCATTGGTACGTTATAAAACTTTTTTGTCTATAACAGTATGCGAAATATGCTCCTTTTATTAAACTGCCATTTTGGAAAAGTAGAATTTAATATCCTTATGCAACTAACGGGTGCGAGAGTTAAAGATTGAGACCGCTGTGGCGGTCTTTTTCTTCTTGAAGTAACTGGCAGTTTAGTAAAAGAAGGAATACATCATTTTTGTAGAGAATTTAAATGCTTATAGAATCAAAGAAGGTGGGAGACTAATGGAGTTTTTGCCAATTGATATTAGCAAACACAAGGAGTATGTTATTCCTTTTCGTAGAGATTCTTTCATTATTAGTTTTGGTACAGATAAAGATTTTGGGGATGATAACCAGTATCTCGATTGGTTGCAACAACAGTCTTCAAGAAACCCTAAAGGCTTTGTGTTAGTTGTTGAAAACAATGTACCAATCGGTCAACTCGAACTAACTATAAAGGAATATGAAGGAAAAGAAATTGGCTTTGTCAATCTGTATTACCTTATTCCTGAAAAACGAGGGATGGGTTTAGGTTCCCATTTAAACCACTATGCGATTACATTCTTTAAACACAATAATGTTAGTGAATACCATCTTCGTGTTTCTCCAACGAATAAACAAGCCATTGCATTTTATACGAAAAATGGAATGAAGCAGATTAAAACTGAGATGGATGGTAAAGTTGTTAGAATGTTAGGGAATATTTAAAGATTACCACCTTTTTTATTAAAAGATTGTGAAGTGTTGTACTTACACTATCGGGTGCTTTAATCGAATAAGAAGCCAAGGACTACTGTAAAAGTGGTCTTTAATTTTTATTCGTATGAAGAACATTAGTTCGTATATAATAAATGTAAAGGAGGCGAATTTATGTCATTACGTGATCATGGGAGGGTTAAATGGCAGGCAGCATTTCAATTGCCTGAATTGGCAAAGACACAACGTAACTTTTGGCGGGGTACTGAGCGGATAAGTAAACCGATAATTGATGAAAATGAGGCATAAGAGTTTGACCTTCGCATAATTTACTCAATGGAATACGGTCATGTTGTAACACTAAAGATATGGAATGACGGATTTTCTTCGGATATAACTGGTGCTGTTCATTACGTCGATCCTATTTCAAATGAACTGCGGATTGAAGTAGAGCCTGGCAAATTTGAGAAAGTGGCGTTAGACAATATTGTCGGAGTGAAGGTCGTTAATTAGGCAGACAGTATGTCGAGTGAAGTGTTTATTTTTTTCTTCTTATACTAAAGAGTTCAAGAGATAAAGATCGGGCTGTCAATACGGCAGCTTTTTCATATTACACTAAAGGGACAGTTTAGTTGAACAATCGTCATTAGCATTTTTTTCAACAATCGGGCCATTTAATAGAATAAGGATTATTGATCTACCATGCAAGGACGATATTTTATTTTTCTGGGGTAAATAAATCTATAAAGAAATTTTCTCTAGTTTATTGATGAAAAATTATTGTTGACAATTTCTATAAAATACCTCACTCTAATAATGAGTAAGTTACTCACTCATTAACTAAAAAGGAAAGAGGGCATGTTTGAATGAGCCAAATTAATATCCTGCGAGGAATCGTTTTACGAAAGGAAAATCAAAGAAAGAATGCTTAAAGAGCTTCAAATCAGCACAGCTAAAAGCATCGTAGAAGGCTGTTACGTTAAAATTGGCGGTATAGATCAGTGGATCACGATTCGTGGCGAGAATCGGAACAACCCCGTTTTGTTATTGGTTCATGGCGGTCCGGCTTCCACTTGTTACGTTCATGGGAGAAGCACTTCATTGTCGTTCAGTGGGATCAGCGTGGAGCGGGAAAGACTTTTGGTAAGAACGGTAAAGACGGAAGCGGAGCCATCACTTTCGACCGTCTTGCGGAGGATGGGATAGAAGTAGCTGAATACTTGCATGATAAACTTGGTCATCAAAAGGTCATTCTTATTGGAAGTTCTGTGGGCAGTCTGATTGGTATCATGATGGCAAAGCTTCGCCCAGATCTTTTTTACGCCTATGTCGGCACTGATCAGAATGCTCCAGATTCACAAAATCTTTTGTATACATTATCAGTCAACGCTTTCCGTGGGGCAGGCAATACGAGGGGTGTTCGGCTGCTTGAGAAAATGGGATCTGATCAATCCCAATGGAGTTGTAAAGATTTTGACAGGAGGAACCGACTTCTCGTTAAAACGATTAAGGATGTCCCCAATATGATTACAGACTTAATTTTGCCATCTATGCTCTCCTCTCCGGAACATAAAATACGTGATATGATAGATATTTTTAAAGGTATGAGTTATTCCCTTGACCATCTATTTGATGAATTAATAAACTTTGATTTTAAAAAATACGGTATGCAATTTGAGCTGCCAGTTTTTATTCTTCACGGAGATCATGATAGTATCACTCCAACTGAACTGGCTAGGGCTTATTACGATGAGATTGAAGCCCCTCATAAGGAGTTTGTACTTATCAAAAACGCTGGACATCTTGCGTGTTTTGCCCGACCTAATCAGTTTCTTGAGGAATTGATCAAGAGAGTACGTCCATTGGTCCCAACGTCTATCAACTAATGGTAAAAGCAAAAGTTCTCTATATTAATGATATAATGAATATGACATTTATAGATACGGAGGTTGGAAGGGTGTCTCCATTAAACAGACAGCAGCAGCTTGATCAAATCCGTGACGAACGTAGGGAGCAGATAAAACAAGCGGCACTTAAAATGTTTGCCCGCAGAGGATATACAGGAACGAAAACGAGCATGATTGCTAAGGAAGCTAGCATTAGTGAAGGATTAATTTACCGTTATTTCAATTCTAAAGAGGAACTTTTCATCACTCTTGTCCAAGAATTGATGGAAGAAGCAAGAAGGGAACTCGATAATGTCGGGTATTTACCGGGAACACCTTTTGAACAAATTAGAACATTAACGAAAAACATGCTTGATAAGGACAAAATGCATGCCTTTATGTTAATGGAACGTGCCCGAACGGCTGATGATGTTCCCGAAAAGGTCACAAAGATCTTTGGAGGAGTATCAACAAACGTTCTGATTGAACCAATTATTCCTATCTTCGTTAAAGGTCAGGAATCGGGTGAATTTTCGCCAGGCGAACCCCGAAGGATGTTGTCATGGTATTTTACCGTCATCAACAGTCTTCTTACTCAAGAAGAGATTGATGAAGAGTATGGGTTACCAGATGTGGATGTGTTATTACGCATTTTGACAAAATAATTTCCAAAGAAGATTTTGGTATTTAATACCTTTGTTCTTCCATTATCGGGCGCTTTTCTTTCGTAAGAAGGCGTCTTTTTTATATGCTCCTATAGGGTGCTTTACTCGAAGATCTGGCTGCCAAATTGGTGGCCTTTTCTTATTGAACAAACGGGGCATGTTAGTAAAATAAGACCATATAGCAAGAACGATCTATGAGAAACTTAGATCGGTTTTTTAATTAGGTAATATCATGAAGATAGAAACGAAAAAGCCAAAGAAGAATGAAGCAAAGCTATTCTTCAACTGACTTAAAGGAGCTAATGAGAGTAAATAAACCTGTCTATAACAAGGTATTGAATATTGACGTATGAATGGGTAACTTGTTACTCGTTCCAGGCCATTGTATAACCTAAAAGAGTCACTGTATAACTAAACAGTTGATTTTAAAAATAGTGGACTCTGTCGCAAAAACAGAGCAATTTTTAAAGGCTTTAAAGATCAAATTTATTTCTGATAACGTAAGAAGTAACTCTTAGCCTTTTCGTTATGGATTTGAAAAATAATCTTATAAAAATGGCATTCAGATACTGGAACATTATCAATTTTTCCTAAGAAACTATCTATCTCTTCTTTGGAAACAAAATAATCTAAGTATAGACCAAGTAAAATCTTTATGAAATGAAATTGAATGAATAGATGAAGATCGTCAATTCCATTCATCAAATTTGAGTAATCTTGAAATACCTTTTCCGCTTCAGATATATTGTTTAGGACTAGCAGACTTTGAATTCTATTGAAATACAAATCAGCTAGTTCTTTTTGATAGACCAAATCACTAAAGTTCATATACTTTGACAATTCTTCTGAAATCTTATTATAAAGCTTGAAGGATTCTCCCATTTTTTTCTCTGGTATCGAAAGCAGAACTAGTTTAGCTAGTTTAATTTCATTTAACGTCCAAGATTTGGTGATTTCTAAATTTGAAATTATTTCATTCAAGGGATCTCTAGAAAAGTTGTAAAAATTACTATTTGTAATCAGTACCAAAAGATATGCTTTTGATGCTAGGTAACGAACTTCTCTTATACTACTTGTGTAATATTCTTGATAAATACTAAATAATTCCTCAAATTTACCTTGCTTGTAATAATCATCAATCTTTTTTTCAAGTTTCTGAGTATCAGATAAATCCATCTGGTTATAGAAGTATAGAAATTCTTCAAAAGAAATATTTAAGTTTTGGAGAAGTCCATGAAACTTGTCCACACTAACAGAGTATTTGTCTGCTTCAAAATCACTATAAAACGATTTTGAAACTACACCAGTATATAACTCTTTTTGAGATAGCCCTTTTTGTTTTCTTATACTCTTCATTGTGGCTCCGTACATAATTTCTCCCTCCCAAATTCCTGTATACAGGAATTTTAACAAATAAAAGTAGTAAGCTGTATGATAAATTAAAGAAAATTTAGTGTGGGAGGGTTCATAATGATTAAAAAAAATTCTTACCTGGTGCTTATTCTGTATAGCGTATTCTTGACTTTTACGGTGTCATTCTTTTCCGCTATATCTGTGATTTTTAATGTCAATGAGAAAGGTATGATACTATTTCAAATTCTTGCTTTTTCTCTCATGGCATTCTTTTTTACAAGACAAATTATTAAGAGCGATACTCCGCTTAAGAAATTAGGCTTCTCTATAAAAAATATTGACTATCGAATTTTTATCATGTTAGGGATTATTGTATTAGTTCAACCAATTATGTTAGGAATAGACTTAAATATTTCTTTATCAGTATTTCTGCTAACCGTTGTGCAGATGATTTTAGTTGGATATACAGAGGAACTACTTTTTCGGGGGCTCTTTTTCCTAAAATTAAAGGATAAAGGTACAGTTTTGTATGTTATATTTTCTTCTCTTATTTTTGGCCTTTTGCATAGCGCAAGTGCCTTTAATCCAGAGACTGGTTCGATATTAGTCATTCTTCAAGTAGTACATGCTTTTTTACTAGGTATTATTTTTGCCTTAATTTTTTTCTTAACGAAAAAGATATTGGTAGTGATTTTAGCCCACTCGTTCTTTAATATCTTTGCGAGCATCTCTAATCAAGTTTCACTTGAAAGAAATGTTTACTCTGTCATTGTATTATCTATTCTTTATGTCTTTTGTATTATAGTGATTGTTATTATTCGAAAAAAGTTGAATTGTGTCAGTTCTTTTAATAAAAGTAAATCATCTGAAATTGGAAATTAAATTGAAGGCTATAAAGCAAGAAACCCAAAATAAAAATAAAAATCAAAAGGATAGGATATATCAGAATAACTATATAGTTTATCATTTTCTGTGGTGGAGATATTAGTTATTGGTTAATAGGTTATGTTATTGGATTTTTAGTCAAGTTTTTATAAACTATCAAAAATCTGACGTAAAAATTTTTTCAACCAAAGGGGCCTTGCATTAAAGATCAGGGTTGTCAACAGGGCAGCTCATTCTTTTTGAAAAAGACGGGAAAAAAAAGTTAATAAATGAAGGGAGTAGAGGACCTTCACGATATATCCAATTCAATCACAAATCCAATTGATTAATGCACATCCTTGAAATAACAAGTGCAAAAGTTCAAGATCGAGCTGCTATTTTGGCGTTTTTTTCTTATTGAAATAACGGAGCAGTTTAGTTGAATAAGAAATGCTCTATTTTATTGAATAATAGAGGTATTATGTAATAA
>NZ_JAANMZ010000062.1 GCF_011250555.1 Bacillus sp. MM2020_4
ACTCTCTATATACTATTTATCACAAATTTTTGATAGAACATAGAAACATCATTTTTTCCACATTGCACGAACCTGAGCAGTTAACCTAATTAGAAAAAGCTGCCTAGAATGGCAGCCGGACTATAAATAGTATTATCTTTTAGGCATCTTTATTTTACACTCACCCAGCACCGAATCCCCCCACTTTAAAACTAAATGATCGTTGCCGATCACAGGACCTACACCTTCTGGGGTTCCGGTATAAATGATATCGCCTTCCCCTAATCCAAAATTTTGTGTGATGTACTCAATAATGGTCTGCAAATCAAAGATCATATTTTCACTATTTCCCTGCTGAACGGTCACTCCATTTTTTTGAAGAGAAAAAATAGTCTCCTTTACTACGTCAGCACCAGGAAATGGAATAAACCGACTCACAATCGCTGAGTTCGGGAAGCCTTTTGCCAGCAGCCATGGATGGCCCTTTTTCTTCAATTCACTTTGAACATCCCGCAAGGTGAAATCAATTCCAATTGCCATACTTTCAACAATCTCATCTACTTTCATACCCTTTACATACGGTCTCCCGATTTTGATCACAATTTCTGTTTCAAAGTGAATGGAACCACGATTCCCAGGAAGCACAATCTCCTGACCTGCTGCTTCTACCAAGGCATGTGTCGGCTTGGAGAAAATCATTGGAAATTTAGGTACATCATTATTTAGTTCTTTTGCATGGGCAGCGTAATTACGCCCAACACAGAAAATGTTATTCACCAATTTCAACGACATGCCAACATTCCCCTTTTCAATGAATGGTGTTATTTCTTTCTAACAGTTTGATTTTAGCGTTTTCGATAGGATTGTATGTATCGTTTATTATAACAAAAAATCCAAGGAGCAATAGTGATTGCTTCTTGGATTTTTTTAAAGTTTAATTTACACGTGTGTGACTTAGATAAGTACCATTGTTAGTAAAAGATTGATTGTACATATCATTCCCGGAGTATTGATCATATACCCCCATGTGGATTTAGTTTGGGTCATCATTTGTTTGGGCGGCCCTTGCTTCCTCGGTCACTTTCATATAGTCTAGGACCCGCTGGGCAATAAGTTTATAGCCGCTTGTGTTTGGATGGAATTGATCTACTGCTAATAAATCCATCGTGGAATTCGTAAATAGATCTTTTGTGGGAATGAAGCTCACATTCTCATATTCTTCTGTCATTAATTTTCCTGTCTCATTCCAATTATCTATGATCATGTCTAATTCTTTAATGTATGCGAATTGACTTTCAAAAGGATTATAAAATCCGATTAAATAAATATGGGCATCTGGGTTCAATTCGGTCATTTTATTCAAAATGGCTGTCAATCGTTCTGTATATTCCACTCTTTCTACTTGGAAAGGTTCTAGTGAAAGGGTTGTAAAATTGCTTTTTAATACTTTCATAATATCATTGGCGCCAATTGTTATGAAAACAATATCAGCCTTTGAGATAGCAGTGGCAATTTCTTTATTTTCCAGCCGCTTAAGTAACTGATCCGACCGGTTTCCCTTTTTACCGAAATTCTCTATTTTGATCGTCAGGTTTTGATCCTCAAACGTGTGATTTAGGATCCCGACATATCCGCCGCTCTTTGTTTCATCTCCTACACCTTCCGTAAGCGAGTCTCCAATTGCGACAATCTTTTGATCTTTTTCGAAGAAATCAACCACACCATTCACGACTTCCCTTACCTTTTTCTTGCTTTGATCGGTGAAGGGTTTTTGGCTTTCCTGCTTAATGGCATGGTCTACTAATGGCCTTTCTTCTTCTTTAAGAGCAATATCTTTGGTTTTTTCCACTTGTTCAGTTTCAGCGGTCGCAACGGTTGTAACTGTTTCATTGCTTGCATGATTTCGATCAAGAAGAAAAAAAGGAAGAAGGATACACACAGTAAGTAGAGCCGAAATCATGATTATTGCTTTTATTTTTCTCAAACTTCATCACACCTATTAGTATCGGAAGATCTTAATCTAAGATACGATTCTTTGTTTCATTTAGTTTATTCATTTTAGCATGCCGGGCAACATTATTTAAGACCACAAATTTTGTAATTTGAATGTTTGTAGTCAAAACATAAAAAAAATAGAGTAGCCCCTAGTAAGGCTACTCTGCATAGGTAAATCAAACGTGCAAAATCGCTTCCAAATTTCATTTTTGATCGCAAAAGTAGCGTTTTAGGGGTTAAAAATCAGCATCAAAAATGGGATGTCCGTTCCCTTACTTTTTTACTTTTATTTTCTCGGAGATAGTCTTCCAGTACATGGGGTCTTCTAAGCCAAGCCGCCAAATCCCGATCCCCCGTAAATGAAATTTTTCTACAAGGTCTAGTTTGTACTGCAGACTTTCACTATTCTCAAACCAAACTTGGTGGCTATGTTGGGCTTCATCTATATAATCAAAATGGGGGGTTTGTGAACGTGAGTCCCATATCACGTTTGCTTTATACTTTGTTTTCTGACCCATTAGCTCTTTATAGGAGCTATACTTGGTCTTGCCTGCGGTTGTATCCCAGTCCCATCCATAACCCGCAATACCGAGTAACATTTTTGATGGTGGTACTCCCTGTTTCAAAGCATAACGAATCGTTGCCACTGTCCAATCGACAGATGCGGTTGATCCGGGGGTTGTTCTTGGGTTGTGCTCATCGTAAGTCATCATCAATAACCCATCTGAATATCGACCAAGTTTTTCGTAATCAAACCACGGTGACCAAGGATTAGCTCGGGAATCCCCTGTGTTTGCCGGGACTGAAACCGTCACTACTTTTCCATCACAATGCGCAGCATCAGACAATTTTTTGATCAGCTGACTAAAGGAATCTCGGTCAGCCAAATTCAAATTTTCCATATCCACATTCATACCGTCATAGTTAAACTGATTCATTTCATTCCGTAAGTTCTGAATGAAAACATCACTGTTGTGATCGTTATCGAGTACATTACTCGCTACCTGCTTGCCTTTCTCCACCGTTTCATAAAAGAGATTATGGACAACCATATATACTTTCAGGTTTTTATCATGAGCACTTTGAATAACCTTTCTTTTATGATCTGATGGAACGGAAGCAATAAGATTGCCTGGACGTTTATCATCAAGCTTATACCAAAAAGGCGCAATGATGCTTAAATTGGCAGATTGCGAGTTAACTGTCGGTTGAGAGCTAGGAAACGTTCCTTCCTTTTCTGTGTAGAAACCTAAAACTTCACGAGGACTTTTATGATTTTTGTGTTCCTCTTTACCTTGCATCCGGCTACACGATGACAGTAGAAATATGGCCATGCATAAAGAAATGATGGGGAATGACCGATAACAATTTTTCACCATACTACACCTTCTTCTAATTTATCTATTTCTTAAGTTGATTAGAATAGGTGCAACTTATACACGGATTGACCTTCCGCCTTACAGATTCTCGAGAAAAGACCACTACACATTTATTGAATGGGATGTTTGAATCATTTAATAATGAAAAAGAGTTCAATTCGGTTTGGTGATTGGCGACCTCGAATTTCATATAATGAAAGTAGCGGAAATTCAAATCAAACAATAAGAGGGTGAAGCTAATATGAGATTAAATCTTTCAGAGATTCAAATCACGGAAGTAAACCGAATAGTTCATAAAGAATTGAAGGTAAATGGATTTGAACCAACAGATGAATATCTATTTATCCACTGTTTTTCGAAGACACATAAAGAAAATGTCTATTATCAGCTGTTTAAAGAAAATGATACCTTGATCATCCGCTGCTTCGCACGAGTGTTTGACAATCCAGAACTCGACGTGATGATCAGAAGGGCTGCAAAAAATGTTAGTGACTATCTGGTAAACCAAA
Organism: Bacillus sp. MM2020_4; assembly: GCF_011250555.1. GTDB lineage: Bacteria > Bacillota > Bacilli > Bacillales > Cytobacillaceae > Neobacillus. The sequence continues at coordinate 3,863 of NZ_JAANMZ010000062.1, forward strand.
CTGGATTACAAAACACCATCTATATAGAAAACGGGATTGAAATGAAGGGATAAAAAAGCCGGACTTGAGCCTGCGTTTTGTAAGCCTTTTAAAGACTCTAGGTATAAAGACTAAGGGAAAATAGTTGGATTTACTTTCTTCTTGCATCTCTTACAATACATAGAGGGAGGTAGAGTAACATGTTCAAAAGAATTATGATCCTTGGGGTACTTTCCTTAGTTTTACTAGCATTAGTTTTACTTAAAAACCATACAGTTTCTCCTGTGACCAGTCCAAATACGAAAAACAACGATTCCGTAGAATATACCACAGAAGAATATACAATTAGCAAAATTGAAGGCATTCGGTACTATGGAAAAAGGAATGACGGGACAGAGATCATTTTTTCTACTCAAAAGATTGTTTCCGATGAGAAAATAAAAGTCGATGATGTAGTCATTTGCTATTTTGAAAAGGGTAATTTAGGGAAAGGACTAATAAAAGTCAAAAAGAAATAATCGGTTAAGCTATAGGATTTATTCCCAATCGATTCCATCGGCACTCACCCAAGCGTTGTTTTTTCTTCTACTCTGAAAAAAGCAAATAGGTGACACCCTTTAAGGCATCACCTATTGGATGATACAACCTTGGATAAACGAACAGCCTACCACTTATTTCCTGATGAAACATGTGGAAAGGAAAAGACCACATTAAAGGAGTGCATTTGCAATTAGTTTATCAAACTTACGAATATCAACACCTTTTTTGAGATTTACCTTAATGTGGCCTGCCCTGGTCCATAATTCAACCTCCGCATTTACATCAAAGAAACTCCCGGCATTCTCCGTTGACCACATATTGATGGATGAATAGGGCAAAGAATAAATCTCAACTTTTTTCCCTGTTAACCCCTGAGCATCTCTTACGATCAATCGTTTATTCGTGAAGATGGCACTATCACGAATGGTTTTGTAAGCAGCTATTGCCACTTCACCATCCACTAATAATTCATTCACATCATTTGGAATCGGACATTCAGAGATGAAAGTCCATTGCAGAATTGCCTGCGTTGCAACCATTAAAACACGCCTCCTACGTATATTTTTCTTTTTTATCATTATAGTCTATAACTATTTAATAACCTTTTTCTTCATTAATTATAACACTAGGTCGGATAAAACATGGACGCATTTACTTGAATTTTTTCACATTTCTTTGAACGCACTTTTAGGGCTTGCTGCGAGCCGGATACAACGACTACTCTTTCAGGTCGAGTGAATACCTTATCAAGATAATCAAATAGTTATATGGTAATTATAGGTGTTCAGAAGGCTCAAGCTGAATAAAATCCAACTGTCTCATTCGGTTTATGACAGATAATACTTCATTGATTCTTGGTAGTTCAAGCCATCTTTCGAAACCAGGAAAAAAGGAAGAAAATACACGATCCACTCCTTCTCTTTCCATCTCTTCGAGAGCTCTTTTAATCTTTTCATGAAGAAAAATGTGGCGATCCTGATTACTTATCGCGATTTTTCGAAGTAAAAAGGCAATAGCTGCAAGCTGGGCTTGTGATGTGATATTGTAAAGCCCTCTGATATCAATTTGTTCATCCCCTATCATCATATATCCCATGGATGAAACGATCAGCCTTTCTGTCCCACTGTCCTGTGGATAGCTCGAAAAGTGGTCGGTGGTTATTGTTCTTTCTATCTCCCATTTTGTATGGGGGATGGGTTCACGTGGTTTGTCGTGTTTACATAAATCTTTTGCTTCCTGAGTAACGTTTTTTGGCACAAAATTGTCCATTAGGATGATTTGATCGGCAACGGATAAAAATTCAGCGCTACCTCCAATCACAAGAACGGACGATACGCCAACGGCCTCATATAGCTCCCTAACACGTTCCGTAAAAGGTATTATGGGTTCATGCTTGATTAATGCACGCATTTTGCTGTCTTGAATCATAAAATTCGTCGCACTTCTGTCTTCATCCATCAGAAGAAGCTTACACCCGAAGTTGATTGCCTCCATAATATTGGCGGCTTGAGAAGTGGAACCTGAGGCGAAGTCAGTCGAAAACTGTTCAGCCGAACGATTGGGTACCCATTTGATGAAGGGCGTAATATTGATATTTTTTATCGAACGGCCTTCCTCTGCAGCTATTTCCATTGCACTTTGATCTGTCAACACAAATTATCGTCCATCACCGATGATGTGATTGTAAATCCCCGAATTGAGTGCATCCAGCAAAGTGCTTTTACCCGAATAACCACCGCCGGTGATGACCGTCACACCCTGTTTTATTCCCATTCCTCGCAAACCACCAATTTCCACTTCCACATCCTCTGGGGATGTAAAAGGCAAGGCACCCTCTAGTGGCCCGCTGTTGTCTTTATTTCTTGGCAAAATGCTGCCATTCCCAATAAAGGCACAATAACCACTGGATTTTAGCCATTCGCGAATCAAATTTTGTTTTTTTACCCATTCATAGGCATCATTTAATCGGATGAGATCAAATTTGGCAATAAACTTCTCCACTTCTTTTGGAAGCATTTTGCAGAGCATGCGCATGGCTTTATTGTTATTCTTGAATGGAAGTTGGACGGTAATCATTAAGCATACATACCATGTTTCCGAGATGACCTCAACATGGGACGCATTACGTTTCAACACCACATTGGTTGGACGAAAACAATAAAAAGCACCATTATCTTTATCAGTACGTGAGCGGTTATAAATCGATTGATTTAATGCCTCTATATAATCAACCCATTCTCTTAATGCAAAATCGGAGAGAACAACTTGATCCATCTGTTCATCTAAACCGAGACGGTCAAAAGGTATTTTTATGGTGATACATGGTTTATCCGGTGTGAGTTTATGTGTCGGTTCAATGTAATAGGCAACATCATTATCCCAATAGATTGGATCCTCATAAATCATACCGTAAGAGGACTGTCCGGATTGTAACGAGCGAAAATAGTGAGCGAGTCTTTTAATAAAGCATCATCCTTTCATATTTGGAAAGCTGTGAATAACGGGAAATGATAGTTCAAGAAGGGGGTCCCTTATCCTTTGGAACAAGGTACCGACGAAACGGATCGACCCCTAATCTCCAGGTATGAGCCTGCATAAACGTAAAGCGGCACTGTTTGAAATTTTCCGCAAAAAATGAATTTATTCGCACGTAATCCAAGTTCAATACATTATTCCCCCTAATAAAGTTCAGATCCATTGTCTGACAAACGATTAAATCTTTTCAAAAATACAACCGCTATTGTTGCCTTGACCAAGCATTTGTCCAAAAAAAATGACAGCCACTCCATAAGTGGCTGTCATAGATCGGCTAGAAGGTATCAACGTTCCCTTCTTATCTGCCTAAATATAAAAAGCCCTGAGTGTAAATCCTACCCTCAGAGCCTAATGTGTTTGAATAAAAAATATCTAAAAAGCAATATGAGGATTAGATGTATAATTTTTTGCTATCATGATCCTCACCTCATTACGATTTATTTTTTCAGTAATAAAATCTTACCATTCATTTAACCATTTGACAAGAGCTGCACATGCCCTATTTATTTACTGAACTGACCAAAAAAGGTAGACAAATAGTTTAGGCTCCATTACGGACGCGTGTTTCCGAAATCAAAGTACTAAAAAATATTGAATTTGATTCGATGATAGTGGCGTAATGGCCATTATGCGATACCCAATGCTTAGTAATTGCGAGAGCGTTTCCGCACAATTGGGACGGGGCGGCTCAATCGGTGCGTGGTAACTTTTATAAAGACTGATGTATTGATTATTAGTAGTACAATGAAGCAAGATAACATGTTTACCAGTCCATGCTTGCCCGATAATTGGTTGGATTTGTATCTCCCCTATGTTCCTCATCCTGAACACCCTCATGAATTGATACAATAGTTTATGATGTGATGTTGTCCAAGGTTCTTCCAGGGTAGTTGTTAATGTGCTTGCTGTTACTTGTCCTCGTAAAGCAATTTGGTCAAGTAACTCTTGGCGTGTAGAGTCTGCTAAGGCGATCAAGATATTTTCGAAAGGACAACTGTCTGCGGTTTCCAATTTACGCTAACAAACATCGCCAAAATCCTTCTATAATATATTAATCTTCTGTTCCTAATACATCTGTATTTGGGGGGTCATAACCCATCTGACGGAGCATAGCTACTATTTGTCCTTTGTGATGAAACTCGTGCGTGATGGTGTGCATGAGCAATTTACAAGGAGAAATAGATAATAGTTCAGGTGTTTCTCGCCAAGGAATTTCTCGCTCAATTAGCATGTTTACATTTTGTCCATGTAGCTCTAATACTTCATTTACTATTGAATCCACTTGTTCAAAGCGTGCTATTATTTGCTCTAAACCGAGATTTTGTAATTCTTCCCTTGGAGTAAGTGGTTTTTTCGTCTTCAATAAAACAAATGAGCCAAGCCACGCAACGTAGCAATCAGCTATATGAACCAATGTGTCTCTTACACTCTCCCAACCGAATCCATTTTTATGTGTAAAATGATTAGGATCTAATTTCCCACAAAAATCTAACAGAGTCGCTCTAGTCTGTCGAACCCAACCATATTCGTGTTGAAGCATCCAAACACCCACCTTTAACAGATATAACTACTTATTCTATACATATATTGAATAAACCTTTCTTTAATGACTAAAAAAGGATCGCCGCAGCTAACTCATTTTATTTACAACCTCTTGCTGCTCATGTTCATTTAGTAAGTCAATCTCCACAAGATTGGAGTCAGTCCCCCGGTCCGTTAAAGCTTTAGATTATCGGGGGATTGCTAGGCGTCTATGAAAATAGTTTATATTTTCAAGTAGTACAAAAATATCTCTTTCTAGAATGAGTATCCCCATAACTAAATTTTGAACTACTCTGGTCGCTCATCCAGGTTGTCATACCAAACAAGCGGACCAAGGTGACCGAACTTACCGACCGCCTCCTCCATTAACTGGTGTGCTCTTTCATATGCGGAGGCAGGTAAAATATCCAATTCATGATACCCCATATTTCCATAGTTATAGACAAGCAGAAGCCCATCTGTCTCCCAAAGCTCAAGTCGAAAAACATGCCAATGGTTCGGCACTTTCAATTGAATCCCTGTGACGAATGTTTTCTCCCCCAGCCGTTGATAGGCAAACTCCGCTGTCCCTCCTTTATAAGACCTCCCCTCCTCAAATACAAGTGGGTAACCTTTCGTATAAAGGTGTTCCATCCCTTCCAAGGTTTCGAGATTATTCTCCCTTTTTGTGGCCACAATCACAGGAGACAGCCTATCTACTCCTATTTCATGGTATTCGATAGTACCACTGTTATCCCATTGAATATGGAGACCCGCATCCTGAAGCACATTCGCCCACCTTCCGAGATCTGCGGAATTTTTCAATTGTTCGCAAGAGAGATACAATCCATCCTCCGTTAACAAACGATGGACTATTTCTACATAACGACTGTCACCATAGGTTGGATTCTCCTTCATGTACTCTTGAAGTGACCAATAGTTTGAAATCATGATAGGCCCCATGATCTCATGAAAGGTCCGTGCAGAAATGATTAAATCAAAAGAATTCAGGGAAAAGTGCTCAGATACCTCCATGAAATCCATTTGGTAAAAACTCACGTTGTTCAGTCCTTGCTTTATTGCCAACTCCCAAGCACATCGAATCCCATTTCCACACAGGTCGATCCCTACAATCTCGGCATCTGGGAACATGGTGGCGTACCTGCAAGACAGCAACCCATTATCACAGCCAATTTCCAAAATCCGTTTCGGCTTTAAATAAGTTTGCTGACTGACCCAGTTGAGCAAGGATTGATGGAAATTCATCGTCCATGATTCTACTGCCAAACTGAAGGGCAGTGTTCTGTTTTTCACTTCATAAATATTCCCTTTAAGTTTGCGGTCCATAATGGGTTGGAGCTCCTTAGCCAAGAAGGAATCGACCTCGGTTACATGCTTCCAGAAGTCCTCTTTGGTTTGGCATTCCTTGATACCCAGTGACTTAAGATAGGCAGTGACACTTTGTGATTTTAATTTGGTATTTGCAAACATAGTATTATCTCCAGTTTAGGCGTATTTATTTTGCTTAACAGGACCAAAACCTACTAGTAAGTTCTATTATCTGGTACTAATTATAGCACAAAAAAAACTTTACTCCTTAGTGAAGTAAAGAAAATGGAAGAATTCACTCACGAATGAGAGGGGAATAATGGTAATCATTCAGTACTAACTTACTTCATCACCTTGTCACTAGAAAGTGCATGTTTAAACTGTTCGATTAGGACAGGAACGATTTCAAATGCATCGCCAACAATTCCATAATGACAGTTTTGAAAAATAGGAGCTTCTTTGTCCTTATTAATGGCAATGATTAAACCAGCATTTTTCATTCCCACAATATGTTGAATCGCGCCTGAAATCCCGATTGCAAAATAAATCTTTGGCGTTACCGTCACACCGGTTTGCCCTACTTGATGGGGGTGGTCAATCCAACCCGCTTCCACCACATCCCTGCTCGCACCAACAGCTCCTCCAAGCGTTTCAGCCAAATGGTGTATTAACTGAAATCCCTCGTAGCTGCCTAAGCCTTTTCCGCCAGCGACAACGATGTCCGCTTCGTCGATTCTGACCTTCTTAACCGTTTCCTTTACAATTTCCAAAACTTTTGTCCGGATATCTTCTTCCTTTAATGAGACGGATTCTTCGACGACCTTGCCTATTCTCCCCACCTCTGGGGGTAGCGCCTTCATGACTTTGGCGCGTACGGTCGCCATTTGCGGCCTGTATTTTTTACATAAAATGGTTGCCATAATATTTCCGCCAAACGCCGGCCTACTCGCAAGGAGTAACCCCGTTTCCTCTTCTACATCCAGCTCCGTCGTATCCGCCGTCAACCCTGTCGGCAAATCGGTGGCCACTGCGCTTGCCAGATCTTTTCCTGTTGAGGTGGCCCCGTAGAGAATAATTTCCGGTTTATATTTATCACTGCACTCTAATAGCGCTTTCATGTAGGTTTCAGTCCGGTAATGCTTAAAAAGAGGTTGATCATAGACATACACGGTATCTGCTCCATATTCAAACACGGTCTTTGTTAAAGATTTAACATGTTCCCCGATAAGAATACCCGCTAGTTCCACACCTCGTTTATCAGCTAATTTCCTACCAGCACCTAATAATTCAAGGGATACGGAGGCAACCTCTCCATCCTTTTGTTCAATAAAGACCCAAACACCTTTGTAATCGTTAAACTCCAATTACATTCCCTCCTTACTTTCAAACAGCTCCTTCTTTTCAAACAGGATCTGAAGCAATTGCTCTACTTGTGCTGCTGGGTTGCCTTCAAGGAATGTTCCCCCTGCCGGTTTTTGCGGAGCCCATACTTTGGAAACAATGGTTGGTGATCCCTTTAAACCAAGCTGCTTGATATCTACATCTTCAAGGTCATCAACAGACCAGATATGTGGTTTGTATCTGGCAGCTTTGAGCATGTTCGGCATCGGGGAATATGGCACGTCATTAATAGTTTTTTCAACGGAAAATAAACACGGCAAGGTGGATTGGACGACTTCATATCCATCCTCTAGCTTGCGATGGACAACGACATATCCTTCTTCTTGATTGATATCCACGACTTTGTTCACAGAAGTGAGTGGTGGTATATCAAGCCTTCTAGCTATTCCGGGTCCGACTTGCCCGGTATCTCCATCGATGGACATTTTTCCGCAAATGATCAAATCGACGGGTCTGGTTTTTGCAATTTTTTCAATCGCCTTTGTCACGGCATAGCTCGTTGCCAATGTATCGGCACCCGCAAACCGGCGATCTGTAATTAAATACCCCTCATCCGCGCCTATTTCAATACACTTCTTTATAGCGGACACCGCTGGAGGTGGACCCATCGTGACAACCGATACAGTCCCACCATATCGTTTCTTTAAACGGACTGCCTCTTCAACTGCATGAGCATCATACGGATTCAAAATCGCAGGCGCTGTCCTCCGATCCATCGTGTTCGTTTTAGGATTCATCTTAATAATTTTAGTGTCAGGCACTTGCTTGATACAGGCTACAATATGAAACATTAAACCCCTCCCATCTAACTTAACAAGCCCATGGTTTCTTTATTACCGCCATACGAAACTTTCCAGATGTTTTACAACTAAAAGGATTGTTACAGCCGTCTATATCTACTTTATTATGGGAGATGTCCTTACATGCGAGTTTTCTGACAAAAAACCTACGAATTAATCGGTCCCTGACTCCCTCCGCACTAGTCGAAAAATGACAAAATACTAAAAATTAAACGAAAAAAGTGCCAGGCACCACCCAACTATTAATAGACAAGATCAAGAGTGAATTCGATTTGGCCATTGATCCGTCCAATTTAACTATTAAAGATTTAAATAGATTGATTGCCAATAATCGTTATAAAAATAAAGGGACACTTGTGAACCTTGTAAAAAAAGGTGTATTAAGAAAAAGGTGAAAACTAAAAACATTGATAATACTCATATTTAGAATGAATTCATATACTATTTTATAAAATAGTTTTTTTCAGTATCATAGGTTATATTATAAGTAAGGATTGAATAAAATAAAAAAGACCGAACATGCTGTTACATGTCCGGTCCAGCAATAGACGGTTCCCTCTAAGGGGGTCGGCTATTGGGCAGAATAATCCACCTGAGCCGTTAACTCAAGGGTGGATTATTTTTTTGATTTAAATGACAGGATCGCTACAATTAGACTAGCAAAGCCAATCGCAAACATTAATGATTCAAAAACTGTCATGCGGCATCACCCCCCTTCTGTTTGGGAGTGTACCGACCACCCTTGAGAAACCCTATTCTAGTTTATATAAAAGGAACTCCTCTATTCCCTTGCTATAAAATCATTTTCTTTGGCATCCAAACATCCGTAAACCGATTCTCTACAGAAAAATGATAGAGATCTTTCAGTTTTTTATTTGAATAGACCTGCATATCTTCTCGAATTTTGAGTTCAGGTATCGAAATGAACAATTCATTTCGATGCAAATGAATTTATTAGCATAATCGATCATGAACTTTTTATATTTGACAATGATGAAATGATAAAAACTTTAACGCATATACATAGTGATGAATGTCTTTCTCGCTTAAGGTAAAGGAAATGACAATTTCTATTGTTTAAGGGATGTGGGCCTATGGATATTGAAAAATTAAAACAATGGATGGACGTCGCTCAAAATATGCAGGATGGAGAGTTCTGGAATAATTTATTTGATCAAGATTTTGCGAGGCAATTTCTTGATGAGCAGCAGCTTAAGACCTCATCAACTTCTAAAGAAAAGGAAGCAAATAAAAAACAACCTTCAACGCCCCTATTTCCTATCATTGAAATAGTAGAAGGAGAGTCCGAAGTGTATATCATTATTGAAGTCCCAGGTGTAAAGCAAGAAGATATTGAATTAAGTCTTGCCAGAGACTTGCTAACAGTAAAGGGAACGAGCAACCCCATTTATTCCGAGTTGAATAGAACATTTTCAGAGAGATTTACTGGACAATTTGAAAGGCAGATTAAATTGCCTGACAAGATCAATCCCAATCAATTATGTGCGAAGTATTGGAATGGACTTTTAATCGTCAGCCATCCTCGTATCTATGCAAAAGTAGAAATAATTCCAATTAAAGATGAATAAAACAGATGTATTGAAATTTACCAAAGGCTATACCGTTTTTTATAGCCACATCAATCCCTTCACGCTGCCTTTTTCGAATTCGGTTGCGTTCGTCTTCTGCCATCCAAGAAAGAATTTGTAAAACCAAATCGGCAATAAAAGTTCCCAGATTATCTTCAAATTGTGTGGTACCACGCTAATACCGTACAATCTTAAAAGACTAAAGGATGAAACTTTAGTCTTTTCTCATTTCTTCTTCTCTTTTTGGATGAATTTTTACTTTTGGACTTGTCCCACTTTCGTCATTTTTCATTTTCTCTTTTCTTTGCAGGGGCTCCTTCTCCTTCTCTTCTTCATTTAAATTAGGTGTATATTCACTCCCATAAGTTGCCCCGATATTTAGTTTTCCTTTGAGTTCTTTGATTCCTAACTGACCAAAATTATTATTTAGCTCATATTTATCCAATATAATTTTTTCAATATTAATTTTTTCTATGATAATTGGCGGCTCCTTCGTAATTACCGTTGTTTCTTGAACACCTTTTTCTTGTTCTTGGATGACCGATAGTGCTTTTTTCATTTCTTCTAGATCATTTTCTAAGGAAGCCAATTTTTTTTTTAGATTTTTTTCGTATTCATTTTTACTGAAAATGAGAAGTAAATCTCTTAGTGACATGTTTCCAAACGCTCCCTTATTATTTACCTTTATTTATATATATGGGTAGAACAATTTAAACATGTCCAAATAATAAAAACGAAGCGAAGTTTAGTCAATCGGAATCAAAATTGGAAGAAGTAGTCTTACATTTGAGACAATTGTATGTAACATTTGTATTCCAATTCTTTTGTTTATTATCCTTCATATTTTTTAACAATAAACTTATTTGATAACAATGGGATTACCTTCGCAATCCCATTGTTTGAATCACATGGAGGAAGAGTCATGTCATCAAATTATCTGCCTCCTTACCTTTTTTTGATAAGATCGGCTCAAAGAACAGCTAAGCCTTGCGATCCAAAGTAAGGCAGGTTAGTCCAGGCAGCAACCTGTAATCTTACCAGACTACCATCTGCTTGTATATTAAATACTGATACTGTACCCTGATTACCGTTAAGGGTGTAAAAATACCGTCCATCTTTACTCACTCCCACATCAATCGGTAGACCTGGTGCTGTGCCAGGCGGTGTACTGGTAATATTTCCTTCCACCGACAGAGCTCCGTTAGCATGGATACGGTAGGTTGAAATGGTGCCGCTTGCGGTGTTGGCGGTGTATGCAAAACGTTCATCCTTCGTTGTTGCAATCCAACAAGCGGTCAAATATCCGTTTGGCACAGAACCGCTAATCACATGGAGGATACCGTCGTTACTCATTGAATAGGATGACAGCGCGTTTGCCATTGATTCTGTAACTAAGAGGATTCCAGAAGAAAGAAAATAGGCCCCCAATGGTCCTTGACCATAAGAATTATTTACGATTGGTCCTGTAACAGTACCATTTTTATTATTTACATGGAAAATACTAAGATGGTTTGATGTCAGTTCGGAAACAAGGATTTTACTACCGTTTGGAGTGAAGAGAACCTGCCCAGGCTGTGCATTGAAAGTACTTAGAGAATGGATTGAACCGGGAATAGGAGTAAGGCGCCCGTTATCGTCCATGTGAAAGCCAGAGATATTGGATGAAAAATTATTTGCAGCACTACCCACATTGGAGACATAGAGAAGATTACCAAACATATCTATACTATTCGGCTGAACACCTCCTGATGGCTTCACATCCGCAAAAATTGGCACTCCGCTTTCGTTTATAATGAAACTACTGATACTATTACTCCCTGTGTTTACTGCGAGTAGAAAACGTCCATCTCGCGATAAAGTAAGCGAGCCTTGTGATGACAACGGATCGACTCCATCGTTCGTTGTTGCCCCGGAGACTTCTTTTGTACCCGTACCTCTGCCATAGGTTGGGTAAGAACCCGCAAATGTGAGCATTCCATTCATGTCTCTGAAAAAGGCAATGATTTGATTCATTCCTTCATTATTCGTCATCATGTACACCATACTCGCACGCGAACGAAAATAATTGCCCATTATCTGCATTTTATTACTCTCCTCCTTTCATCATTTTATATGGTTCTTTTGCCATTAAAATTCCCCAAATGGAGATAAATTGTTTTTACAAATAAGGAGCATCATACAATAAGATCGTTCATTCTTCTTGAATCATCGCTTAGCTTAATATCTCTAACTGTTTTATTTCATATTATCTTCGCTTTATCATTTTACCTTAAACAAAAATTGAATTAATCAATTATAAAAGTAAAAACTATTTATTAAAGGGAGGATAATGAATGAAATACAAAGCTGAGAAAACTATCGAAATTTCATCCTGGATAATTGTGTCATTATTATTAATAAAATGTACACCAAAGAATAAAATTCGTGAAACACTAGTTGTATTTTTATTTAAACAAGCACTTACATGGATTTTTGGATTACTAGTGGTAGAAAAAAACTTAATTTCCTATCCATATCGCTTATTTTTTAAAAAAGCAAATAAAGCTAATTTTTCATTTGAATACTTTATATATCCTGGACTGTGCGCTTTATTTAGTTTGTATTATCCAAAAAATAAATCTAACCTTTTAAAAACCCTGCATTTCTTTATTAGTACTTCTGTAATAGTCATCTTTGAAATAATTGCAGTGAAATATACAAAATTAATTAAATATAAAAAATGGACTTGGTATTGGAGTTTTATAACCATTTGGATAACTGATTACGTAACACATGCTTTTCACAAATGGTTTTTTAAAACTAAATTTCATGAATAAAAAGCTGCTCCTTGAGGATTGCCGCCAAAAGGCATTCTTACGTATTTTTTGCTCAACTTTTCTTTGTACAGACCTCTCCAGGGTCGTTTTTTATGCCATTTTTGGATTCACCCAAGTCCAGTTTGCCATCTTATTTCAATTCATGGCAGCAAAAGTAAGCAGCACCTGCATAGACATTTTTTTAAGTCCCCTTAAAGTTGTCCATCGCACTATTAACACTACATAGAAGAGGGACTAATCCGCATATCGTGGGTAAAGGAGTCCAAAATTCTCATGTCCCCTGTGCGGGTTCTGTTCACAGTCTTTCATAGCGGTTTGCGTCTGTACCTCCTCGAACTATATGGAAACAGGTTTATTCTGAAGTTCTATTACCCGCCACTGTATGTAATCTGTTAGCTCCAAATGGGCATTTGCCACATCGATTAACCAGTTTAAGAAGCTTCGAATACTAGGGAGAAACCGGGCATATATATACCGTGAAATGCATCATGACTTGGGGGGATGAGATAATATGAATTACGATGACGATTCTAATGAAAGAGAGAATCAAGGCAACAAAAAAATTGAACAACTTAAGGAATTTCGTGTTCAGAATACAGGAAATCCCCTTACGACGAGTGCGGGATTAAAGCCATCCAACAATGACGGGATATTGAAGGCTGGAGCACGAGGCCCTGCTCTGTTGCAGGACTTTCTTTTTTTTGATAAGCTGATGCATTTTGACCGGGAACGGACTCCAGAACGTGTCGCCCATGCTCGAGGGTTCGGTGCTCACGGGACATTCCAGGTTTATCAGTCGATGAAGCCTTATACCAGGGCGGGTTTCTTGCAGAATCCAAGTGCAAGTACGCCCGTATTCGTCCGCTTTTCAACAAATCATGGCGGTCGCGGATCGTATGATACCTCGCGCGATTTGCGAGGTTTCGCAGTGAAATTTTATACTGAGGAGGGCAATTGGGACCTATTATCATTAAATTTACCCGTGTTCTTCGTGAATGACGCGCAGAAATTTGTCGATTCACATCATGCGGCCAATCCGGATCCACGCACGGATATGCCGACATCTTCAGCAGCACAAGATAACTTTTGGGACTTTGTTGCAAATAACCAGGAGTCTGCGCATTTTATCATGTGGCTTATGTCGGATCGGACGGTGCCAAGAAGTTGGAGAATGATGGAGGGTTATGCGATCAATTCATACCGGTTCATCAATGACCAAGGAAAGTCTCGATTTGTACGCTTTCAATGGAAGCCAGTCCTCGGTATACATTCGCTTCTCCAAGAAGAATCCCTCATCATCGGCGGGTTGGATGCCGATTTTCACCGACGCGATATTCATGAGGCGATTCAACGCGGGATATATCCCGAGTACGAATTTGGGGTGCAAATGATCGAAGAGGAACAAGAACACGCATACGAATTTGATGTTCTCGATCCGACAAAGCTTTGGCCGGAAGAAATCGTTCCTGTTCAGATCATCGGAAAGCTGACACTAAACCGTAATGTCGACAACTTTTTTGCGGAGACCGAGCAATCCGTTTTTGATCCGACCAACGTGGTTCCGGGCATCGGTTTTTCCAATGATCCTATATTACAAGGCCGACTTATCGCTTATCGCGATACGCAGATGTATCGGTTGGGTGGTCCGAACATCAATGAAATACCTATCAACCGACCGCTTTGTCCTTTTCACAACTACCAACGAGAAGGGGCTCATCGCCAACGGATCGATATTGACCAGGTTAACTACTATCAAAACTCACTAGCGGGCAATACACCCAGCCCAACACCGGCTGAGCAGGGCGGTTACGAATTCTATCCCGAAAAGGTAAAAGGTTTAGCCACCAAAGCCATAAGCGACTCGTTTAAGGACTATTTTTCCCAAGCACGTCTGTTCTGGAATAGTTTGTCTGACGTTGAAAAAAACCATATATTACAGTCATTCATTTTTCAACTCACAAAAGTGAAGAGCGAATCTGTTCGCCAACAAGTCGTCGACATGTTCGGACGAGTGGACCATTCATTGGCTTCCACCATTGCTTCAAACATCGGCGTACGACCACCATCGACCAAGCAAGTTTCCGTTTCTGCGTCCTCTCCAGCTCTGAGTCAAGCCAATACACCACATCTCCCCTATACCATGAGGGTTGGCGTTCTGATTGGCAATGGATTTCTCGATCAAGAGGTCGACTCAGTGGTGACCACGCTCGTCGAACATGGAGTCTTCGTGGAGTTTGTCAGCGATCGATTGGGTACGGTTACAGGAGCACAAGGGACGACCATCACGTTGGACCAGAGTTTCTACGCGACGAACCATGTTCTTTATGATTCTCTGTATGTTGTTGGTGGACACGTGGAAAATCAAGCTGCCTTCGACTGGTATGTGAAAGACTTTATCCAAGGGACATACAAGTATCACAAACCGATTGGCGTGGCGACCACTGGGGGCGCATACATACAGCCCCCGAAAAACGGAGAGCTTGAAGGTGTCGTCTTTGCTTCAGGCACTAACAACTTCGGGGAAGCGTTTGTCAAAGCAATTGCGATGCAACGATTTTGGAACAGGAAGTAAAAGGGGCTGTCTTATAGGATAGCTTGCTTACTTGAAAAATTTAATCACCGTCGTATGAATCATTCGTGGCATGCGTAGTATTGTTGATTTTGCCTAACACAGAACTGATATTGTTTTTTAAATCATAATTGTATTTTAGCTCATTGCTATTTGAATCTGTCACCTTTACTAAACAATACCCTGTATCAAAAATATAATGATACAGGGTATTTTTAACCGAATCATTTTGATAAGCTAGATTTCCTGCTGCATCATACTGATACGTATATCTAGGTTTTTCTACTTCAATTCAAATCGGTTCAATTTTTCTGTTTTACGTATATAAGCTTGGGGTTCTGGGTTTTGCTATCGGGTCGGTGCCTGCATGGGAACGGATAATGTACTTAATTTTGTATACGATCCCTTACTCCAAAAATAAATGAGGAATTAAAACACATGTCAATCTTATTATTCATAATATATAACAGTTATGCGTTCAGGAGGTGCGGGATGGCTTTAGTCGGAAATTTAATTTGTAACATTGGCCAATTCAAAATTACAAATTTAAACGGTATAGTGAATGTCGGAATGACTTTGAATAAGCATGGCGAATCTCATGGGGACACAATTATATTCAGGGATGAGGAGTTCCCAGTTGATGATTTCAAAGATAAAGGTAACACCCAATTACCCAATTTTGCAATCCCCATGGGCACAACTAGACTAAATCCCGTCAATAATGAATATTAGTATTGGTGTATTTAAGGTTAATTCCGTGACTGCTTCTTCTGCAGTCAATATCGGTACTACCTTTATCATAAATCCTTCAAGCCATATAAAAAATCAAATTGGTACACAAAACAACGGTGACGGTAATACCTTACTTACTCACAACCCCATTTATGATCCGGATATTACAGATTATCCAGCTACGAATAGTGGATACTACTAGGAGGTGTATTAATGTTGCCAATCTTTATTGGGGCTATTAAATCATCGGCAGTTCAACATGGAGGTTCCTTCAATATAGCAGGTCTTGGCGGTATTCTAAACGCCCCAGCACTGAATCAGAAAATTCAACAAGGTCAAGTTAATAATGGAGATTTCAACCCAACTATGAGTATGTCACCTATATTTGATCCAGATGGAGTTGATCATCCTTCTGGTATAATTAAAGGATTTTGATATTTATGTTTAAAATTAATATACCAAATGTCCTTATCACCCAGATTGATAATGGTTATTTTAACGTAGGAAGGAATGTTAATCTCAAAATGGTTAACCCTAATGATAATACTAAGAAAAGGTATCAGGTACCTCTTGATATTACTCCAGAACCCGCGTTGAGGAATACAAAAGACAAACAGCATCCATAAGACGCTGTTCCTTCTATTTGGGGTAGCTATACATGTCTCAAAACCCCTTATGGTTATTAAGTTAAGCATTTTTATTTCTTAAAATGGCTTAACCTTGTAAATCTGCATTTTCCTGACCTCCCACCAACATTAACATCAATATCTATAATAGTACTGAAAACGACAATTCCATAATATGCATAGAGTGTCTAAGGCTACCCAAGCAAAGAAGGGAAGGAAATCATATATGGATTATACATCTCCTTCAACTCAATTCACTTTTGATGTAAATACAAGTCCCTTATTTAAAAAAGATAATCAAAATTATATTAATGTACTAGGTGTCAAACAGTTGAATACACTGGAAAATATGTCTTTACTGGATGTTTTCATAAATACTAGCAATATTGTAGAACCCCATTATCACCAAAACGCAGCAGAGCTAATGTATTGTATTTCTGGAGCAGTTTTAGTTTCCTTACTAAATCCTTTCACTAAACAAATCCTCAATTTCCAGACCACACCAGGTCAGGTTGCAACTATTCCACAAGGATGGTGGCATTATCAGATGGCTACTGTTGATAACACACACTTTTTATCATTCTTTAATGCACCGTCTCCTGAGGTTATTTTTGGTTCCGATATCTTAAGGTTAACGCCTCCGAATGTTATGGCTCATACCTATGGACTTGATGCCAATCTATGGCGAAAAGCAATTGAACCAATTAAAACCTCAACAATTATAGGTCCTCCTAAAAACAAAAGATTTGCAAGTATCCCTTATCAAAATCCACAATATTATCAGTCCTATCCAAATCCTTTTTAAGAATATTAGCACCATCAATATTGGAAGAGATAAATAAAGTGATTTTCTAAAGTATGGAAAATTCCATACTTTTTTATGTTCAGTTAACCTCCTTTCGCTAACCCGCCTATTACTTTAATAAGAAAAAGGCTTTACTCCTGTTGAAGTAAAGCATAAAGCATCTTTTAGTTCTTCACATCTAGGTCCCCTAATAACCACTTCAGATTATGGATTTCCCACTTCCACTTGCCTATAAGTCTTTTCTTATCAAATTCCTTCTCTTTTATTATTTACACGATTGGATTCAGTTTATAATTATTTAATTGATCTACTAGTTACTGGTGGTTCATTAAACCAACCTTTTTTAACCAATAGTTTAAACCCTTTTTCTGAAAAACTTTGGACCTGTTCTATTAATTCATGTAGTATCTGTCTCTTATTACACATCT
>NZ_JAANMZ010000063.1 GCF_011250555.1 Bacillus sp. MM2020_4
AATTATGACATATATGATATAGGGAAATTTGTCGAAATTTAGCATAAGAACAAAAAAATACCTGACAAATTTCGTTTTTTATCACGAATTGCGTCAGGCATAGACTATTTGCAATGAAATTAGTCTTCTTTAGGCTCTAATTTATCAGCATATTTAATTTGTTGAATCCTTTCCGTTTTTAGGATTTTAACAAAAGATAGTATCATTAAGAGGATAATGATGCTAAAAGGAAAAGCCGCAATAATGGAAGCCGTTTGCAGTGCCTCTAATCCCCCTGCCCAAAGTAATACAGCAGCAGATGCAGACTGAATAAGACCCCAAACTAACTTTACCCTATTAGGCGGATTTAGGTTTCCACCAGTCGACTGCATCCCTAAAACGAATGTTGCCGAATCTGCCGATGTTATAAAAAAAGTGCCAATTAGAAAGATTGCGATGTATGACATAATATTTCCCAAAGGAAAATGAGACAACACAGAAAACAAGGCAATTTCCTGTCCTTTTTGATTAATAAGATCCATAATGTTTTGATGTTCAAAATACTCTAGATAGACCGCTGAACCCCCAAACACTGAAAACCATAGGGCACCAAACAAGGTTGGAACCAGTAAAACCCCAATAACAAATTCCCTAATGGTTCTTCCTTTCGACACACGTGCAATAAAGGTTCCAACAAAGGGCGCCCAGGCAATCCACCATGCCCAATAAAAGATCGTCCAATCTTGAACCCAGGTATTCTGTTCAAATGGACTCAGCCTAAAGCTCATGGAAGTAAGATTTTGTAGGTAGCCCCCAATGGTAGTCGTGAACAAGTCCATAATAAAATTTGTGGGTCCGGAAAATAGCAGAAAAAGCATTAATGCGATGGCCAGGATGATATTTACATTACTTAATACTGCAATCCCTTTATCCAGACCAGTTGAGGCAGATAATAAATAAAGTACAGTGACAATGATGATAATCATAAGCTGTGTTGTAAAATTATTTTGGATGGACGGAAACAT
Organism: Bacillus sp. MM2020_4; assembly: GCF_011250555.1. Classification (GTDB taxonomy): domain Bacteria; phylum Bacillota; class Bacilli; order Bacillales; family Cytobacillaceae; genus Neobacillus. Next base: position 1,005 of record NZ_JAANMZ010000063.1, read on the forward strand.
ATAAGACGCGCCGCCACTGATTTGAGAAGCACCAAATCCCAACGATGTCGCCACACCGAACACAGTGGCAAAAATAGCGATAAAATCGAATAATACACCTAAGGATCCATTCACCCTGTCACCAAATATTGGCTTTAAAATTTGACTAACAACTCCAGCTGTATTTTTTCGGAAATTAAAATAAGCTAGAATTAGACCTATTACGGCATAAATGCCCCATGGGTGTAATCCCCAATGGAAAAAGGAGTACCTGATGGCCAACCTTGCGGCCTCTGTTGTTTCTCCTTCACCGGAGGGTGGTTGATGATAATGGGATAAAGGCTCAGCTACTCCCCAAAAAACTAGACCTATACCCATCCCTGCACTAAACAACATCGCAAACCAGGTAATACTGGAAAACTCGGGCTTATCCGTGTCCTTCCCAAGCTTTATGTTCCCATACTTTGTGAATATTAACGCGAGGGCAAAGACAAGAAAAATGGTCGCGGAAAGAAGATAAAACCAGCCAAACTTCTCAATAATTGAAGTTTGAATTAAACTTGTTACATGTTGTAGATTACCCGTTGGCAACACTCGGGCGGGAATAACACCCCAAATAATAAATAGTATTGAAACAATAACTGCTACCCAAAAAACCGGTGTTGTTTTTTTCACACTTCCACACCTCTCCATATCAAACGTCCTGTTTAAAGTATTTAATAAGGAAAGGAATACTATGCAAAAAATGGATGGGATTCATCTCCATCCATTTTTAAAGATTATTGTTTTATTCCTGTATAAATATGAATGGCATCTCGTAAAAATTCTGCTGTTCCAGGCTGTTCTTGATCATAATAGAGTGTAAATCTTTCATCATCGACATACATTTGTGCCAGGCCTGCATGGGCCTCTTTACTGTATTCCTTCCAATAATAGCAAAGCCATTGTCTGTGTAGGTCAGCAGCTTCTTGTGCCAACTTCCCTGCAGGATCCCCTGTTTTAAAGGCTTCCGCTAAGGTTTGTTTGAGCTGTTCCGCAAGGGCAGTAACCTCATCATGCTGCTCCTGTGTCATATTCATAACTTTTGCATTGGAAGCATCGACAGTATCGTCACCATATTTATCACGAATTTCTTTACCATACTTTTTCTCGTTATCATCAATCATTTTTTTCTTAAATCCTTCAAACTTTTCTTTATTCGACATGTTTATTCTCCCTTCATTTAAGGCAATCGTTTTATCCACATTCGCAATTAATAACTCTAATTGCGACTTTTTCTCGAGGAGTTTCTCACGATGCTCGCGAAGTGCAGCAGCGCCATCAAAGGATGGGGCAGTAATAATTCCCTTTATGCTGTCCAAGCTCACACCTAGCTCCCGGTAAAACAGGATTTGCTGCAGACGATCTACCTCCGCCAAACCATAAATCCTATATCCTGACGAATTGATTCTTGCCGGCTTAAGAATATCAATTTCATCATAATACCTTAAAGTTCTGGTGCTAATCCCGGCTAAATGCGCCAGCTTCTGCACGGTATACTCCATCTGATCACCTCCTCATACATCAACCATACACCTTTACGCAACGTCAAAGTCAAACACTAAATTGCCTATTTTTAATAAATAAATGGTGCCTGACACCATTGCTCCTATTTACAACTAAAATAACCATTTAATGGTGTCAGGCACCATCTTCAAGTGATGTTTGTCCTCGATAGGACATACAGTTTAATAGAGGGGGTTGTTTTGACATGGATACTTCTTTATCTATGATTAAATTTATTCGATATGCGGTGGCGTACGTATTTATCATTTCAGGGTTAATGAAACTAATGAGTGCTGAATTGGCCAATGGCTTTCTTCACTTAGGTCTTCCATATCCCCACATCATGCTACATGTTATCGTTGCACTGGAGATAGGATGTGGAATGTTCATTTTACTAAATATAGCGGTAAAGAATGCGGTGATTCCGTTAATTGCCATCATGATTGCTGCCCTACTATTAACAAAACTACCATCCATACACACAGGCATTCTCCAATTTGCCTTCAATGCCAGGTTAGACATCGTAATGTTAGTACTGCTTGTCATTTTATATAACAGATATCCCAACTAAAAAAGCAGATGGTTACGTGAGAAATTCCCCCTAAGAGGATCCTCACCCCTTTTCCCTTGCTATGATAAAATAGGGGAGTATTGGGGGAGTGGCAAATGAATTTAAAAGAAAAGGTAAAGAACCTTCCCTTAACACCTGGTGTTTATTTAATGGAAGATTCTTATGGAAGCATTATTTATGTAGGGAAGGCGAAAAATCTTAAGAATCGGGTCAGTTCATACTTTCAAAATTCGAAAGCACATTCGCAAAAGGTACAAAAGTTAAAAGCAAATATTGCGAACTTTACCTACATCCTGACAGATACAGAATTCGAAGCATTTATGCTGGAATGTAAATTAATTCGAGAATTAAAGCCGCTTTTCAATAAGATGATGAAAAATCCCAAATCCTATACCTATATCAAGATCCAAAAAGATAATGAATTGGGAAGAATTGAAATTTCTCCTAGTATAGAAAAGGATGAGAATCTTTACTTTGGCCCATATAGGAGTAAACACAGTGTCGAAAAGGCATTACAGGGGATAAAGGACTTTTATAAAATAAGCTGTAGTAACACTACATATAAGAATTCCCCATGTGTAAACTATTCAATAGGTTTATGCATGGGGATCTGTTTCTCTGACTCTGCGATTGAACAATATAAAAAAATCATGAACAAAATCATTTCCATATTAAATGGTACCGACATGACTATTTTACAAGAAATGAAGCAAAAAATGGCAGAAGCCTCCATTAAGTTTGATTTTGAAACGGCGGCAAAATACAGGGACTATTCAGACGCCATCCAAGCACTTCTCACTAATGAACAAGTGATTGAATTTACAGAAGCGAATAAGAATATTGTGGTCCTAGAATCTCTACAGGATCATAGATGTAAACTTTTCCTAATAAAAGGGAACAGGATACTGTTTAGTGAAAAATATCATTTAGTGGACCTTAACATTGGACAATTCCTTCATACGCTTAAAATAAACGTATCAACCCATTTTTGGTCTGATATGCCTTCCACCCTAGAAGTTAGCAGGGATGATATCGATGAAGCACAGATAATCTATCGCTATTTAAAAGGTAGTACCTGCAAATATATTATTATTCCTGATAATTAGAATGGTTCCGTGCCTAATTGACTTAGAAGCCTGGGTGATGAAAATCCCCGTGGCTTTTTTTATGTCGAATTTACTATTAAACTCTCAAAGTAAAAAGTTATTTAAATCAGAATTTATTTACTATTTTAAAAAAACTTTCTTTTATTTCAACAAACCTCAATTATATTGAATTATCAAGGTTTTCAACCATATCTAACTTATTTTCCAAAAAAAGTTTTTGACAATTCAAACATACTAAAAGTATTATAGAATAACAAAAGGAGGTTATACAATGTCAAACATAAATAGACAGAAAATTGCGGAGAGTGTACCTCAGAAGGGATTTTTTGGGCATCCTAAAGGTCTTTTTACCCTCTTCTTCACAGAATTCTGGGAACGCTTTTCTTATTATGGAATGAAGGCAATCCTCGTTTATTACATGTATTACGAGGTCTCACAAGGTGGCTTAGGGATGGATAAAACCCTCTCCCTTTCAATCGTGTCCATTTACGGATCCCTTGTATATATGTCCGGTATTATTGGCGGCTGGCTGGCTGACCGTATTTTTGGTGCCTCCAAAGCTGTATTTATCGGCGGTATTTTAATTATGTTTGGTCACATTGCTCTTGCTATTCCTGGAACTATCACTCTATTCTTCGTTTCCATGGTTCTAATTGTCCTTGGAACAGGCTTGCTTAAACCAAACGTGTCAACGGTTGTAGGTGAGATGTACAGTGAAACGGATAATCGTCGTGATGCCGGATTTAGTATCTTCTATATGGGGATTAACCTTGGTGCATTCATCTCCCCATTAATCGTCGGATCTGTTTATAAGCAAAGTTTTCATTTAGGATTTGGTATTGCCGCTGTTGGTATGTTCTTAGGGCTTATCATGTTCATGGCGACAAAGAAAAAAAATCTCGGACTTGCTGGTCAAACAGTTGGAAACCCACTTTCTCCTGCTGAAAGAAAGAAAGTCTTTACCATTCTTGGATTAGCCGTTATCGTCATTGCCATTATTTTTGCTATTACTATTACAAAAGGGATTTTAACATTTGACATTTTTGTTAATCTAATTGGAATTCTTGGTCTCTTAATTCCAACACTTTATTTCATTGTCATGTATCGCAGCAAAAATACAACAAGTGTAGAGCGTTCACGATTGCTTGCATACATTCCGCTCTTCATCGCCTCTGTTATGTTTTGGGCGATCCAAGAACAAGGTTCAACCATCCTTGCAAGTTATGCGGATACACGTACACAGCTTAACTTCGCTGGCATAACTATTTCACCAGCATGGTTCCAATCATTAAATCCTTTATTCATTATCACATTAGCACCTGTATTCGCATGGATGTGGGTTAAATTAGGGAAACGCGAACCAACAATACCGCAAAAGTTCTCCATCGCATTATTGTTCGCTGGTTTGTCATTTATTGTAATCCTGCTTCCAGCATACTTCGGCGGCACGGATTCCATGGTAAACCCTTTATGGTTGGTGATTAGTTATTTAGTATGTGTACTTGGTGAATTATGCTTATCACCTGTAGGATTATCAGCCACTACTAAATTAGCACCTGCTGCATTCTCAGCACAAACCATGAGCCTTTGGTTCCTATCTAGTGCTGCAGCACAAGCGATCAATGCGCAAATTGTTAAATTTTACACACCTGAGACCGAAATGGCCTATTTTGGGTTTATCGGCGGAGCCTCTATAGTCCTAGGGATTATCCTTTTAATGCTATCTCCGAAAATTCAGGGCTTCATGAAAGGTATAAGATAACATATCAAAAAGAGTGCATACCCCCGGACCACATTCTGTGTGGAAAAGGGATATGCACCTTTTTTGTTTCTCTATCTATTTAATAAATGCTTCACAGAATAAATGGGATGATACAGCATCATCCATGGACCTGAGTATCGCATCACAGCCTTCATCTTTTGCCGGTATTTCGGTTTATAGCAATGAACCTTACAGTTAGAGCAGGCCGTTTTTTCCTCGCCAAAACGGCAGAATGAAAGCCTTAATAGCGCATAGTTTTTTAAATCCAGACATTCCTTACACAGCACATTGTGATGATGGTTCTTCCGGCAGTACAGTACGATCATTTGCCTGACGATTTCCTTTTCCTTTTGGACTTTTGGACCATTATTTGGTTCAATTAATCGCGCTTTCATGTTAGTAAATCCTCCTTCCGAAAGTTCACTTCTTACTTAAACCATATCATATGATTCTTCTTTTTGATGAATGGAATATTAACAAATTGAGAACATTCCACCCAGGATATTCCCTACTTTTATTTGGCAATTAAAAAATGCCATAAATGGCTGTATATTTTTTGGATGTAAAAACGTAGTTCAATATAATACAAAGATGGATTTGTTGTTAATGATCAAATTTTACAGATTTCTTTTAACTCCGATAAATAATTTATCGTATATGTGCTTTTAATCGTATTTAATCCTGATGATATTTTATTTGATGGATTAAACAAACAAGTATCGATACCCATATTGATTCCACCTAATATATCAGTGTTAGGAGAATCTCCAATAATAAGCAACTTATCTAAATTTTTATCATCGATATAAAAGATGACATGTTCAAAGAATCTTCGATCAGGTTTTTGAAAGCCGATTGACTGAGAATCAAATATTTCACTGAAGAATTTATACAACCCGGACATTTTTAATCTTTTAATTTGAGTTTTTCTTATCCCATTTGTAACAATTATCATTCTATGTGTTTTTGAAAGTTTTTCACATATTTCCAATGCACCATCAATTAAGAGATATCCATCAGCGAGATATTCCCTATATTTATTTTCCCAACCAATACCATCTATATCTATATTGTGTAATTTTAACGCTTCTGAAAATCGTGAATTTAACACGAGTTCTAATGGTATTTCACCTTTTTCATATTGTAACCATAAATTTTTGTTAATCAAATCATATGTTTTCCTAATTTCGTTAGTCAATGGAACTTTGTGTTCTGAAAATAAATTTTCCAGTGCAATTTGTTCATATGCATTAAAATCAAGTAATGTTCCATCTAAATCAAATAATAAAGTTGAATATTTCATTTTTACTCCTCTTTTATTTTAATATTTTTATATAATGTCAAAATATAAGTTATGTATAAATGGATGGGGAAAATTAAGGACATCAATGAAACATAGATAAGTCTTCTTCACATATTTAATTTAATAATTAAATTGTTGTGAAAGGTAATAAATTTTTTTATTCATACAGTGAGTTGTCAAATTGCACGAATATCAATTAAGTTCCAAACTTGATTGATTTTTGAATCTGAATCAATCTAACGGATACTATACAAATCAAGCGCTAATCCCTTAACAAGGATAGCGCATGATTGCTGTAGTGCATACATAAATAAAACTTCTTATTTTGCAGTTGTTGCGAAGGCTCCCATTGAAATGGAGATTCGATTCCAGTTATTAATTTGATTGATTAAAATAACAAGATCTACATATTCCTTTTCACTAAAATGTTTACGCACTAGATTATAAAGATCATCAGGTACACGCTTAGTTGGAATTAACGTTACAAGTTCAGTTAATTCTAATGCCACTTTTTCAGCATCTGTGTAGAAATCGCAATCTCTCCATGCGCTGACACAGAATAACCGCTGTTCCGTTTCACCCATTTTTCGAGCGTCAGTCGTATGCATATTAATACAAAAAGCACAGCCATTAATTAGAGAAGCACGGATTTTAATTAATTCACGGAGTTTACGATCTATCCCAGTAGATCCATTATACTTTTCCATTTCCATCATAATTTTAAGTGCTTCAGGTGCTACTTCTAAATAATTTATGCGTTGTTCCATGTTCATTCCTCCTAAATATTGTTACAGACTATAAGAATGTCTGTTATCAGGATATGAAATTGTTAGTCATATTCTGATAACAGACAACCTTAAAGGCCCCTGTTCTTAACAATTGCATTGTTATGCTGTCAGTTTCAAACCAATGGCTGCTATTAAGATCATACTTATAAATAAAATTCGCTTCCAATCATGTGATTCCTTATAAAATACCATCCCTACCAGTGTACCTCCTATAGTCCCTATTCCAGTCCAGACTGCATATGAAGTCCCCATTGGGAGTGCTTGCATTGCCAAACTTAGAAATCCAAAACTCAATAACATCCCTCCTAAAAAAGTGATAAATGATCTTAGATTTCTATGTTTACTCACTTCGTTCATACCTGTAACAGCAACCACTTCAAATGCACCAGCTAAAATAAGAAAAGTCCAATCCACTACGCTGCCTCTCCTTTTTCATCCGAAACTTCATTTGTCACCACTTTCAGACCGAACACACCAGCCAACAGCAAAAGTATAAGGAATAATTTAATCCAACTTAATGGTTCTTCAAAAATAATTATTTCTGCCAGAACTGTTCCCATTGTGCCCATACCAGTAAAAACTGCATAAACAGTACTGACCGGTAACCTATTGGTAGCAAAAATCAAAAGGTAAGTTGAAATAAAAATCGCGATAATTGTGCTAATCCAAGATACCCAATTAATTGAGTGCTTTAGCCCAATTACCCATAATATTTCAAAAAATGCAGCTCCGAAAACAAATGTCCAATCTCGATTCATTTAATCCTCCCTAAAAACCCTCTTATTCTATTCTTATACTCTTCCCTACCATAATAGAAACGAAGAGACAGCTAGTCATTTTCAAGTTTTTCAACCGATAAACGTACAGCAGCTTTTTCTGCTTCCTTATATGCTTTTTCCAATATGTCTTCACGATTTAATAGAGCAGTCCCTTGGACCCTAATTATTTGATAATCTTCAATTCCCATTAAATTAAACATTGATTTCAGGTATTTATGAGAGTATTCAACCTCGGTATACCAATCGTTATTTGTATATATTGATCCACTGGCTTGTATAACGAGTAAACTTCTGCCATCTTTTAGTAAACCCACTGGTCCATTTTCCGTGTATTTAAAAGTCTCCTGAACTATAAGAATGTTATCCATATAGTCTTTTAGCTTTGAAGGTATGTTAAAGTTATGCAGAGGTATAACGAGTACATACTTATTTGCGCTTTTAAATTGATGTAATATCTTAGTCATACGCTGAGTAATTCTTCTCTCTTCATCTGTAATCCGTTCACCTTCCGCTAACTTTTTCCAAGCACTTAAAACAGTGGGACCAATGAAGGGTACATCTTCATTGTAAAGATTTATTATTTCAATTTTCTCTATTGGGTTTTTTAGCTCTTTATAAAGCTTCAAGAAATGATTATATATCTGAAGACTAAATGAAGATGTAGAATCACCATTCGAGTGAGCATTAATTACAAGTAATTTATCCATTAATAATTCCTCCTATGGCTAGAAATAATCTTATTATTATCGAAATAGCTAATCGTATTGTGTATTCAATTGTCAAGGAATGCCGAAAGATTTAATTGAATAGATCTTAATGTAAATAATAAATAGTGAAGCAAACAAATTAAGAAAAATGAATGTAAAATTTAAATGAAAAAATGATCATGTTCGTGTTCACCTATTGTTTTTTTGAAAACTAACAATGCTATTGTATTATGCAATCTGACATTTAAAAAGGTACAATTATATAAAAATATGCATGTCAAAGGAGGTAGTTAATGAAAAATACAATATTTGCTTTTAGAGAGGATTCTCCTAAATACAAACAAGTTTATGAGCATTTTAAAATTTTTATTGAGAAGGGTGACATAAAAACTAACGATCAATTGCCATCTATTCGTCAACTTGCAGAATCCCTTCAAGTAAGCCGAAATACGACATTAATGGCATATGAGCTACTAGTAGCTGAAGGTTATATCCGTGGTGAAGGGAGAAAGGGGTATTTTGTTAACGAATTGGAGCCAATGTTATTTCAAAATGTTTCAATTCCTACTGATAATAAGGAAACAAAATTGGGAAAACCCGTGCTAATTGATTTTCGAACTGGAGCCGTCGATCAAAACAATTTCCCTCTGAAAACTTGGAGAAAAATTTCTAATCATGTTTTGACATTAACGGTTAGCTATCAATACGGAGAACCATTCGGTGAAGACTGCATACGTGAACAAATAGCTACTTATTTATTACAATCTCGTGGAGTTAAAACACACGCTGATTCAATAATAATCGGTAGTAGTACACAGCAAATGTTGATGAATCTTGTACACTTATTAAAGGATGAACATCCAAGCATAATTGTAGAAGACCCAGGATTTGATGGAGCTAGAAAGGTCTTTCAATTCCATCGGTTAACACTTGAAACAATTCCAGTTTATGAAACAGGTATTGATTTTTCAAAATTAGAAGATATGATGTCAAGGTTAATCTTTGTAACTCCTTCCCATCAAAGTCCAATAGGGGTAAGTATGACCATTCAACAACGCCATATGCTTATCCATTGGGCTAACAAATTGAAAGGCTATATTATCGAAGACGATTATGATAGTGAATTCCGGTATTCGCAAAAACCATTGCCGGCTCTTGCTTCTATAGATTCTACTAGGGTTATATATATAGGGAATTTTTCAAAGTCATTCCTTCCAGGAATTCGCTTAAGTTATATGGTACTTCCACAGAATCTTCTAGATCTTTATAAAAAGCAATATATTAATTTCGATAGTATGACTTCCCTCCATAGCCAACTTACAATGGCGAAGTTTATGGAAAAAGGAGAATGGATACGTCATCTAAAAAGGATGCGACTGGTCTATAAGCGGAAAATGCAGTGCTTTGTATTAGAATTAAAGAAGCAATTTAAGCAAAACATAACCATTATTGGAGAAGAATCTGGTTTATACTTATTAGTAAAATTGCATTTAAATCGTTCAGAAAATTGGTTAATTCAGCAAGCTTCTTTGTTTGGAGTGAAAGTTTATCCCACCTCTATCTATTTTGTTAAAAACCAATCAGATGAACCAATTATAAAGCTAGGATTTAGCCATCTGACTAGTGATGAAATACAGTTAGGTGTTAAGCTTCTAAAAAAAGCATGGGCATAAATAGCCACTATAGTAGAAGGGTGGGTGTTCCATCTGATCCTTTTTAAGCCAACTGCCCGTTAGTGCAGTAAGCACCGCTTAACAAAGATGAATAAATATTAGTGTTTATAAATCTTACCCTTAAGTAATAATTCATAGTGATTAATAAACATACTGCCAAAACATACATTAGTTAATTGCCAGGAACACCCTACTTTTGTGTAAAATAAAACAGGAAAAGGAGCGTGCATGATTATGCATCACTCCTTTTATTTAAAAATTCTAATTCAAGCATTGCAGCCGGTATAGGCCTGCTGAAATAATAGCCTTGCAATTTGGCCTGAAATTTTGAGCATATAAACTCAATTTGTGCTTCTTCCTCGATTCCCTCTACAATAATTGTCATGTTTAAGTCGCTAAAAATTTCCAACATTCCCATCAGAAGAATGCTATCAAAGGATTGCATTGGAACATCTTTAATAAAACTTCGATCAATTTTTATGACATCTATGGGTAATTCTTTCAAATATAAGAGGGAGGATGTTCCAACTCCAAAATCATCTAATGCAATTTTAACCCCACGACTTTTTAACTCCTTTGTAAATTCATCAATTTCTCGAAGATAATGTTCAATGTCACTTTCCGTTATCTCTAATTGTAGCATATGGGCAGGAAATTGAAATTTAGTTAGAATTTGATCTAACTTTTCAATAAAACTGCTGTCCTTCATTTGCGATTTTGAAATATTAACCGAGAGGACAAGATCATCGTATCCACTTTGATACCATTTTTTCATCTGTTTCACAGCATCTTCCAAAACCCATAATCCGATGGAGGGCATCATCCCTGTTTCCTCAGCAATGGGGATAAATGTAGCAGGTGGAATAATCCCCTTTGTAGGGTGATTCCAGCGTAAAAGCGCCTCCACTCCTGCAATTCGTTTGTTATCTCCATTTACAATAACCTGGTAATATAATTCAAATTGACGATTCAGAAGTGCATCTTTTAAATCCTTTTCAAATTCTAATAAGTTTCTATAACTATCATCGCTTGTAAGGTCCTGGAAAAAAATAAATTGATTTTTTCCTTTCCTTTTCGCTTCATACATGGCTATATCGGCATTTTGCAATAATTGTTCCATTGAATATCCATCATTAGGATACATACTAATACCAACGCTTGCCGTTACAAAGGTTTTAAAAGAGTGGATTTGATATTCCTTTCCAACCGCAGACATAACCTTTTGAGCTACTTCTTCTATTTCCACCCGGCTCTCTTTTTGGAGCAATATAACAAATTCATCCCCGCCATATCGAGCCATAATGCCATCCTGTTCTTCAATTAGAGGGAGAACTCGTTGGCAGACCCTATTTAATAAGATATCCCCAATTTTATGGCCTAAGGAATCATTTACCCATTTAAAACCATCAAGGTCAAAAAATAAAACCGCAAATGACTGATTATGTAAGCCCACACGTTTTGAGAATTCCTTAAAAAACATATAGCGATTTGGGATAGACGTTAACTGATCAAAGAAAGCTAAATTTGTGATATTATTATGTTTTTCTTCCAATGATGCCAGCATTTTATTGATGGAACCCTCAAGATTTAACAGCTCATCCTTTTGCCTATTGCTAAGTCTAATTCTTGATTTGAGATCCTTATTATTTTGAATATTTTTTAACTGTAAGGATAAATCTTGAACCCGAGTAAGAACAAAATGATTTAAAAAAACAATAATAATCAAGATAAAGAACAATGTTGTAAGAATTAAATAAACGAACAACTGTTTAATGTTTACCTTCTTTTGCAGGTAGAAACTTCTCTTGTTTACAAGACTTATTTCGTACGCTTTTTGCTTAGAATAACTCTTCAAAAACAGCGATCCTCTTATTTTTGTTTCGCTGATTGGCTTTACGTTCACGTGCAAATGGGCGGTCCGATTTTTAGTTTCCTTAATGGTAAGTGGAAGGGAGAGCGCCTCCCCCATATGTCGAATCGTAGTTTCACTGATCATTTTCCCCATGATGAGGGTTCCGGGTGACGGTCCCCCATTATTGCTCCTATAAACAGATTGTAATGAGGACATGGTTAAACCAAAGTTTGTCGAAACAAGTAACGTGTCATGAAGATTACTTTTCGACTGAATAATAGGTAGAAACGCTTGATAAAAATCAGCATTTAATTCCAGTGGCTCGTGCCTCTGCAAGTCATACCCGCCCTGATAAACTAATTCATTTTTCTTATTAAGATAAATGATAAAGTTCACCATATTGTTTTCAAATGTGTCATTTTGCAGATTCACTTTGGGAAAATCGGAATGATCACCCGTTAAAAACGAAAAAGAATCATCCCAAACTGCCCAATCACGATTTGTTCTATTTAAACCATCCATAGTAGATAATAGATGATTCTTCACACGCTCAATATCTTTTTGTGTCGTCTGTTTGTCTAATTCAACAGAATCCTTCAATAAATAAGGACGAATAACGATGAAAAGAAGGATTAGAAATAGCAACATAGTAATGCCTATTATTATTGATGTTTTGACTCGAAGCTTCATCCATTCTCTGCCTTTCCCAACATGCCAATAGTACCAGTTATGATTGTATAAAAAGATGAAACTATTATATAAAAACGAATTGAAAGATCACGAAACTCTATAGTTCAATTATACCAGCTTTCCCACCTCACTATTAGAGCATTCTTCTAATTTAATGACATTTTTATAATCCAATTTACATGATTACTATTTTTTAGGGGACTTCCGCAGTACAGCGGGTTGAAATGCTGAAGAGCCCGATTTACTTCAATCGGACTCTTACAATTGATTTAAGATTTCTCTTCGTTCAGTTCATCGATTAGTTGTTTCGTTCTTTTCGCATTTCCTTCGGCAAAGTAATCAATGGGTTTAAACCTTCATTCGTATTGTGATTTATCAACAAAGGCAGCATATAACAAATAAATAACGATACAGATAGCTGTTGTCACAAATCCCCAGCCGAGCGTAATTTGTTCAATAACAAGGTAGTTGTTACATAATTGCACCGGTGTTTCAATATATAGCCATCCCATTGCAGTGAATAACGCGATAAAGAAGTAAAAAATAAGATTTTTGATCATTGGCTTAAGCCTTTTCCAACTATCCCTAAGAGGAATTCCCGCCAAGATTGGTAAACTGATAAATTTGAATACCTCCATGGCCTGTACTGTCAAGGCCTCATCCATTGCCCTTGGAATCGTCCAATAAGATACTGTAATAAGAAATAATAAGATTCCGGGAACGCCATTCCCATTCCATTTTTCAAAAAAACGTGGAAAACGAAGTTGAAAAAAACGGGCCATAAGGAATCCCGCAAATACCAGCATTGGCATTTGCATATGCATGTGTATAATCATGACAGATTCCATTAAATTTGCTACTGGAGGCATTGCGAGAAAAAGTATGATTAATAAGCCATATAGTAATTGCTTCATCGTTACTCCCTCGCTCCCTTTTCAAGAATGCCCGTAAGCTTATTGGCGGCTTCGTCCACCTTTTTATAGTCCATTACATTGAGCAGTGTACCTTTTTTATCCACTAAATAGAAGGCGGAATTATGGGCGAAGCTGCCATTATCATCAGGGATGACAATGACCCCAAATGCTTTTAAAAGTGAATCCAATTCCACTTTATTCTTAATTCTTGCCATTCGCCACGTTTCACCGTCACTATTAAAATAGGTTCGGTATTTTTCTAATGTTGCCGGGTCGTCTCTACCAGGATCAAAGCTTATACTTAAAAAGACAATATCTTTGCCGATATATTTGCTTGGTACCTTATCATAAACTTTAGACATATTCATCTCCAATTGCGGGCAAACCGTTGTGCAGGAAGTATAGAGAAAGGTAATAAAGACATATTTGCCTTCAAATTCCTCAATTGAATACTTCCGACCCTTGCTATCCTCAAAGGTTACATCAGGAAACTTTGGTTTATCGTCAATTAGTTTATTTACTCGCGCTGTTTCAGCCGTAAAGGCCTGAAATCCATCTGTACCGAAATAGAACAGTGCAAGGCCAAATAAGATAACAAGCAAACACGCAAATGTAGTATGCCTATTTTTGATCATGTAGATCACTTCCCAAATCTATTATTTTCCAGTTGATTTAAGCATAAAGAGATAGCCCTGACTTTAGAGCTATCTCTTTTTCAAACTGTCTAGCGCAAGCAGCCTAGGGCTCGGGGTCATAAGCCCCTGAGCAAGGCGCTTCCGCTTTTCTTTTTTACCAAGTCTTGAATGGTGGTGAACCTGGAGGTGCATTTACGATAAACTCTGATAATGGGATAACATACGCCATGGCAACAACCAATAGCATGATAACAATCCACATTCCCCAACGCTCTGTCCAATATGGAGTTTTCGTTGCATTTTCTTCTTCTTCCGCAATTGGGAATTCAGTTTCCCCTTTTGGTGCAAAGAACATCATATTGATTACTGCATACACTTGAAGTAACACACCGATGATTAATAATGTTCCGCCAACAGCTAAGCATAATAAATATGGGTTCCAGCTTAACGCTGTTGCATTGTCTCCATAAGTTGTAAAGGAAGTTCTACGTGGTGAGCCAAGTAAGCCCACAGCGTGCATGGATCCTGACATAAAGATCATACCAATTGTCCAAATCCATGTTTGGATTACACCTAATCGATTGATTTGTGGTGTTAACACACGTTTTGAAATATAAGGAACTAACCAATAGCTAATACCGAAAAACGTCATGACAACAGACATACCTAATGTTAAGTGGAAGTGTCCAACGATCCACATCGTATTGTGCACAACTTGGTCTAATTGGTTCGTACTTTGTGCAATACCGCCAGCGCCTGCAGGAATGAAAGCAATCATTGCAATCATAGGAGCTAAGAAACGAACATCGCCCCATGGCATTTTTTTGTACCAGCCGATCAGCCCTTTTCCACCCTGTTTTCTTGCTGTTTTTTCAAATACAGCGAACATTGCCCATGCAGTCATTAATGAAGGGAAACCGATCGCTAAACTCATAAATACGTGCATAAATTTAACAGATGGTGAGATTCCAGGGTCAACGATTTGGTGATGGAATCCACCAGTAATATTCATGACAACCAAGGCAATAATAACAACACGTGTTAGTGTATCACTCCAGCGTCTACCGCCAATAATTTTTGGTACGATAACATACCAGGCAGAAACAGCTGTTAAATACCAGATATTAACTAATGTATGACCAAAAGCCCAGAAAAGTGTACGAGCAACCATAACGTTGATTGTCTCTACCCAGCCAAATGACCAAGGAATAATCATCACAATAACTTCTACCGCTACAGGTACAGAACCGAAGAATAATAGAACAAATACGCCAGTAGCGAAGTATGATAGAATTGGAACATGTTGTCCCTTATGATTCTTTCTCCAATTGGCTACTTGGATAAAAGCTCCGAAAGCACACATCCAAACACCAACTACAATTAATGCTAAACCAATATAAAACATTGGCGCAGCTGCCATTGGCGGATAGAAGGTGTACATGACAGATGCATCACCCATGATGATAGGGATCACTGCTAATACAAAACCGATAATTTTCAAACCAAAGCCAATCCAAGCCATCGTTCTTACTTTTGGAAGCAGACCACCTAAGGTATGAGACATTCCTGCGTAAAAATATCCAATTGTAAAGAAGGCAGTTAATACAACAACTAATAATAAACCATGTGCGGTTAACACTTGATAATAGTTAACCCATGACGGTAATTCCAACAATCCTGCACGATTCAATCCTTGCACAAGACCTAAAATCCCGCCAAGAAGTATGGCCATAAATGCTACAAATATATATGATTTCGTTAATAAGGCGTCTTCTTTGCTAATTCCCATTGCCCTATTTGCTTTATCTTTTAAATCTTTAGATTTTGCTGTTTGCATGTTGTTTCCCCCCTTTATTTAACCGTAATCGTTGTACTCATCATTTGGTGCCCAGCACCGCAATATTCGTTACATAACACTAAATATGTTCCAGGCTTATCAAATTTTTGGGTGATTTTTTGAACATGTCCCGGCATGACCATTGCGTTTAAGTTTGTTTCAGCCACCTCAAAACCATGAACAACATCTTTAGAAGTTAAAGTAAAATGTACGGTAGATCCGGCTGGAACTTCAATATTACCCGGATTAAAACTAAATACTTGCAATGTCATAACGACTTCGTATTCTTTTTCACCAATCTTAGTAATCCCCGGCTTATCAAATGGTGCCGTTTGGTCTACTTTTTGCGGGTCAATAATATCTTTATTACTTGGCGGCTCCATGTCATAAGCAAACGCCTGGTAGCCAGTGATAAACATAAAGATCATGATCATCCCAAAACTTAAGGTCAGCCATATCTTTTCATCAAGATGCATTTTCATCATTTTTCCCCCCTATAATCTCGTCATAAATAGCCCGTATAACAATAAATAAGTAGCAAGGATTACTACTCCGACAACACTGACAGAAATCCAGGTTCCTTTTAGCGGAGCTTCATGCGCTTCATTTTTTTTACCCTTTGTAGCTGCCATCCCATTTCATCCCCTTTATCTTCTTCATACTTACATAATAATTGCGAAGAGTTATCAACGAAGTGAACTGAATCACGGTAAATAGAATTTTTCTAGGGTGAAACAGGTTACTTAATATTTCTCTTGCAAAAATACCACAGGATTCATTTGTTACCGCACTCTTAAAAAGCATTATTATCACTGTCTCAACGTTCTTTTTCTTAATGGTTCACTCTTATGAAATAGTATTTTTATAGAAAATATCAGTTAGAGATTAAAAATGACAAATCTGTGAACAACCTAGGATTCTAAATAAAAAAAAGCCGTCCCCTTGTATGGCAATATGCTTGCATACATAGGAAACAGCTTTGAACTATTTGTATGAAAATATAGGTATTACTTAAATATCGGCATTGTAACGATAACCATCATAAGAAACATAATGGTTATATAATTTACAGAATAAAGAAAAATCACATGTGCCCATTTAAGATCATTCTTCGTGAAAAATCCATAAATACTCACTGCTAACCACCCAATATTGAGGATCGTTGCAAGGACAACAAATGTTGTTCCCAGTGATCCCAGATAAAATGGTAGTGGCAGTAAACAGGCAACGTACACCACCATTTGCCGCTTTGTCATTGGTAACCCATAGACAACTGGAAGCATGGCAACCCCCGCCGCTTTGTATTCATCATATTTCTTTATGGCAATGGCAAAGGTATGGGGCATTTGAAATATAAATAAAATGAGTGCCAGCATAATCGGGATGATATGAAAACCAGATTCAATCGCCGTCCAGCCGATTAAAGGGGTAACAGCCCCAGAAACGCTGCCGATTACGGTATTGAGAGTATAGCGGCGTTTTGACCACATCGTGTATAGGATTACATAGGTAAACCAGCCGACGAACCCATATATGGCGGCTTCAACTGATGTAAAAAGTAAGAGAATAAATCCAATTAAAGAAAAGGAAATGCCCAAGGTTAAAACCATTTTCAGTGAAAAATGACCCGTCACCGTTGGCCGATTCTTCGTTCTGTCCATCACCGTGTCAATATCCACATCGTACCAGTTATTGATCACGAGTGCTCCCGCCATAACAAAAGTACTGCCAGTAAGCGTCAGCAAAAATACATCCCAATACTCATCAAAAGAAGCTCCAGTAAAATAAAGTGCTAACCAAAAGCCCGTAAATACAGGCAATACATTTGCGATTAAAACAGGTCCTTTAAAAAGCGATCTTATATCAGCAAAGAAAGTAGAACTCGATAAAGCAGCTCCCCCACCATTTTGTGGCGCAGCAATGCTATTCTTATTCAATTCAAAATCCTCCCTACATTGTGGTTGGAAAAATTCTTTAAACCATTATCAATTTTCCTCTCTATACATATTAACATAATTCTTTGCCACATATGTGCTGGAAGCTTATTGTAATTTATTAAAAAACTTCTTCATTTTCCACTTTAACTTAATCAAATAGCTTGGCAATGACACCTGCAACAATCACCACAATAAAAGCTCCAATCAGGGCGGGAATCAATGAAAACCCAACTAGCGTAGGTCCCCATGCTCCAAATAAATGATGACCAACCCACGCCCCAATGAAACCGGCAATGATAGCTCCAGCCCAGCTTCCAGGCATCTTAACAGGCGATAACTTATCTGCAACAATACCAATTATCATCGCAATAACAACAGTAAGGATAAATGTAACCATACTCATCTAAAAACTCCTTTTTACCAGCATATTCAATCCTTGTACTAAGGGTTCGAATAGGCCCATATTAAGGAAGCGATGTTTTTTACAAAAATAACTCCATCCTGTAAGGGACGGAGTTATTCTTTGTTTTCTAGTGTAATATTCTAGCTGCGCTAGAGAAAGATGACGGATTATACGATGCAATTTTCACAACATCACCTGTTTGTGGTGCATGGATATATTGCCCGCCACCAATATAGATGCCGACATGATAGGCAGGAGAACCTCTGAATACTAAATCTCCTGGCTGTACTTGACTTGGAGAAATCCTTGTTCCTACATTTTGCTGGTCTCGTGACACTCTCGGTAGACCAACACCAACTGAACGATACACATATGAAACGAATCCCGAACAATCAAATCCGTTTGGCGTTGTTCCACCCCAAACGTAAGGAACACCTAAGAATTGTTTAGCATATGCAATCACCGCACTTGCCGATCCAGAGTTGGTCGGAATAGCTACATTATTCGTTGGTAATGAAACTGCAGCGCTTTTTACTGTAGATTGCTGCTGAGTTCCTTCCGTTTGCTCTTTTTGTGCTTGTTGAGTTGCTTGTTGTGCTGCTTGTTGCGCTGCAATTTGAGCCTGCCGTTCAGCTTCTTCTTGAGCCTGCTGATCCTCTAGGTTTTGTAATTTGTCCTTCGCAGCTGCTATTGCTGTGGCAACTTCCTTTTTATCTTCTTCGATACTTTTTTGTTCAGCAGCCAATTTATCTTGGCTCTTTTTTAAATTGTCCAATTCACTATTTAATTTTTGCTCTGCTGTTTTCAACGCTTGTTCTTTTTCATTTAAACCATTCAGTAAATCTGTATCTTGTTCCATTATCTGCGAAATGGCAGTAAAACGATTTAAAAACTCAGAAAGATTAGTAGAAGAAAGCAAAAGTTCTGCATATGTAGCGATTGAAATTTTCCCCTCTAATTGAATACTCTTTAGTCGTTCGGAATAGACCTCTTTATGAGATTCTAAAGACTTTTTTGCTGCTTCAATTTCAGCCCTTGTTCCTTCAATTTTCCCTTGTTGTTCACTAATTTGATTATTGAGTTTTGCACTATTTTCCATTGCTAAGGTAATACGGTTATCTAATTGTTGCATTTTTGTTTCGAAGTCATTAATTTGTCCTTGTGTCGCGTCAATTTGTCCTTGCGTCACTGGATTGGCAAAAGCAGGTGTTGCTTGAATCATAGTTGCGAGAACCGCAGCTGATACCGTATATTTAATTAATTTTTTGATCATAGCAAAATCTCCTTTTGTTTCCCTGTCATTAATTCAGCGTTTTAAGATAGTTCTAGTTTATAGTCTAAATAGACTAAAAACAATGAATCTGTCGGTATTGTAA
>NZ_JAANMZ010000064.1 GCF_011250555.1 Bacillus sp. MM2020_4
TGTGTTTGGTACTAGGGACACAGGCAATGGTGGAGTAAAGAGTTCAATTTATTCCACAAATAACGATGGCTTATGGATTCGTTCACAGTTTGGTTCTGTTGATATTAGTTCCCCAGACAGGGTTAGGTTGTTATCGGTTACCGAGGCAACAAACATCCTGTTAACGGGTGATTATTATATTTCTACCAAAGACAGGACTTGGATTTCTCCGACCTTTACAAACGGATGGTCAAATTACAGCAGTGGATATGAGCCTGCCGGATATTACAAAGATCCAAATAATTTAATGCTTCTTAAGGGGCTAGTTAAGGGCGGGAACTTTGGATATGCCATATTCCAGCTTCCATCAGGGTATAGACCAACGTATAGGCGGATATTTAATGTAATTTCATATAACGGGACCGCAATTGTGGCAGGCAGAGTAGATATAGATGCCAGCGGTTATGTTTACGCGATGACAGGCGCTAATGCTTGGTTATCGTTAGACGGTATTTGGTTTAACTTCTAATTCTAGGGGGGATTTAGTTTGATAGAACAAGTTTCAATTGTGGATGATCAAGGAAACTATCTAGAGCCTCTTCTAGTTTTCCCTTATGATGTCCTCCCAGTTAATTTGGTTCGGGATCCGGTGCCGGAAGGACTTTATCAGCCAAGATGGGATGGAGCAAAATGGGTTGAAGGGTTGTCTGAAGATGAATTAAGGAATAGACAGTTACAAAATATTCCTATCTCTGAGATTGATAAAATAAGAGAAGAAAGCCAAATGAACGCATTGGCAATTATGGAACTAACAGAATTATTACTAGGAGGAATGTAAAATGTCAGCACTAGCGATGTTATTTGCCACGTATATCATGAAAGGATTAAAGCAGTATTCTGACGTGCCGGAAATGTTAAAGCCGCAAGTCAAACAAATTTTAGAAGACGAAGGATTAGGGCATTTAGCCCAAGTAGTGGAGGTAAAATAAATGAGTGCAAGTACCGATTTAGTCATACAAAATCTAACAGATCAAATTGCTAATCTTAGCCGAGAAAAGGCTATTTTTTTTGCCATTGCAACGGAAAAGGAGCAGGAGAATCAGCAATTAAGACAAGCAGTGGAAGAATCAAAAATTAGATTACAACAGGTAGAAAATGAATTACTCATAGAAAAAGCTAAAACTGCTGGACCTATTCCAGTAAAGAAAGAAGGTGAGGAAGAATGAAAATCCAAATCGCATCAGTAAATATAAGTTATTCTCCAGAAGGCGAGGTGGTCAGCGTCCAGGTGTTTTTCCAGGGATACGACGAAGAAAGAACGATTAATATTAATGGCTACTTGCCGTTAACCGCTGGTGAATACAGCGGAAATGAGTCTATCACAGCTTTAACAAATATAGTAAAAAACAGTGTATCCAGCAGGTTGTTAGATTAAGCGAGTCCTTACAGGGCTCTTTTTTATATTGAAATTAGGAGAGTGGAAAATGGAAAAACAACACGTATTAGGTATCGTTGTCGGTACAATAGGAGCAGCATGGGCAGCTATGGTTGGATATTTTGGATTAGCGGTATCGATATTATTGGTAGTAATGTTGGCTGATTATATAACAGGTTTGTTATGTGCCTTTGTTAATAAAGAGCTGAACAGCGCAAAGGGGACAAGAGGCTTTATTAAAAAGCTAATTGTCCTTATTTTAATCGGCCTAATGTATTTAATTGAGGGAGCAAAATTTGGTACGGCAATTTCAGGAGAAGGAGCAGCATGGGCATACATCGCTATCGAATTTATATCCTTAACTGAAAATGCAGGAAAAATAGGGGTACCACTTGGACCAGTAGCAGGTGTGATTGCTGTTCTTAAAGAAAAAATTAATCCAAAGTAAGAGGGAAAATCATGAAAGCTCAAGAGACTAATTAAGAAATAAGGTTTACCCATTTGTCCCTGTCAAAAATAAAATTTTTTCATAAATTATATATAAGGAGATGATTTGTATGAATATTATTCAACAATTGATTCCTGCGTCTAACAAACAAACTCGTCCGGGCATAAAAATGGCCCCTAAATACATCACCATCCATGAAACAGACAACCCGGGTGCAGGGGCAGACGCAAGTGCACACGCCCGATTACAAGAGCGGGGCAATGACCGAGCGGCATCATGGCACCTACAAATTGACGACCAAAAAGCTATCCAATCTATCCCATTCACCGAGGTTGCGTATGCAGCTGGTGACGGTAAAAATGGTCCAGGTAATAAATTATCCATTCACATTGAAATTGCCGTTAACGCCGATGGCGATTTTAAAAAGGCAGTCCAAAATACCGCTGAGGTAACTAAGCAACTTATGGTTCAGTTCAACATTCCTATCTCGAATGTTGTCCAGCATAATCACTGGACAGGCAAAAACTGCCCAAGAAATCTTCGAAGTGGAGAGAAGGGGATTACATGGAGTGATTTTATAACCATGCTCGCAACCTACAATTCTAAAAAAATCCAAGAAAAGGGAGTGGAAGATGTGCTAAAAGCAGGAGACAAGGGTGAAGCTGTAAAAGTATTAAATTATCAATTAGCAAGTTTGGGGTATATATCTTGGGCTGATCGTGAGAGTGATGTGTTCGGAAACAGCACATTAAACGCTCTGAAAAAATTCCAAAGAGAACAACGAATTAAAGAAACTGGCGAGTATGATGCGAAGACTGCTTTGCAGTTTGCTAAGATATTAGCCATTTACTATAACCGGTTGAAGAAAAGTAAAATGCTGTAAATAATAAAAACCCCTGTCTGGTGTGAGACGGGGGCTTTACTTTCATATTTAATCCTGATACATAACGGGCCATAGAAACTTTTCAATTTTAACCTTTAAATTATCCCTTTCTGATTCCTCAAACTTCTCGTAAATAGCCCTTATAAGGGATCTTTGTTTTAATATCACTTCAATTAATTCAGCTTTTTTATATTTCTTGTATCCAGATTCAGTAGTAAGCCATTCATCCTCGTAACCAATTAATTCTAAGAATAGTGATTGTAACATTCTATTTTCTTTTATTTCCTTTTTTGCATATTCTTCTCCACGTTTGAATCCTCGGGTAAACGCCTTTTTTATTTCATCACTTTTATAATCTAAATATCCATCACTATTTATTCCCATATTTTTTCAACCCTCCTCAAACATATTATTTTCGGTAGATACACTGGGAATTCCATGGTACTGTAAATTAAGTAATTGTAGAAGTACCAATCAGTTATCAAAACCGTCACGAACGTACAGCTGATGGCATTGTCGGTCCTGCAAATTGGTCAGGAAAGTTTTAATATTATCATCAATATAGAAAAGTAAAATCCAGTATTGGCAGGGCCCCCTGTCAATACTGGATATTGTATAGGATAAATTAATCGACCTATTTTCTGGTTGTGGAGGTTTTCATGATTTAGTTATTGGCGGGCATCCATACCATGATTTATAAAAAATATATTTACAACTTAATTAGAATTTACTATAATTCCTCCTTATAGTTCAACACTTCCAATTAAAAGAAAAACTATAAATTTAATTAATTAATAAAATACTTAAAATCGTGGTAGGGTATATTTTTTGTCGAATTTTACATATTATATTATAAAAAAATGAATTTTCATGTAGAAAATAATCATGTTATAATAATAGTTATCCACATTACCCACAGATTTAAATTTTACTTATCCACAGAAAGCAGTGATATTAAGTGTTTAATATATATTGTGACGAGAGTTGCCATTTACCTAATGACAACATAGATATTATGGTTTTGGGAGCTATTTCGTGCCCTGCTGATAAAAAAGAACAAGTCTATCAAGATATTAGAGAAATTAAAAATACTTATGGTGTAAATAAAAATGAAATAAAATGGACCAAAGTATCCAGTACCAAGATTGAAATGTACCAAAGGTTGGTTGAGTATTTTTTTAAAAATGATGATCTAGTTTATCGGGCAGTTGTAGCGAAAAACAAATCCTGGTTAGATCATAAAAAATTTAACAATAACGATTATGATTTATGGTACTACAAGATGTATTATTACTTGCTCCAGTGGTTCTGTAATAATCCGTCTGAGGAGTACAGAATCTTCATTGACATAAAGGACACAAAAGGAGCACCACGGGTTAGAAAACTGCATGAAGTTCTTTGTAATAACAAATACGATTTTAAAAAGGATATCATAAAGGAGATTAACCAAATCAATTCTGATCGAGCGGATATCCTTCAGCTTACGGACCTACTTACAGGGGCATTATCATTCTATCATCGAGGTCTTTATGAAAATGGTAGTCCGCAAAAAAGGAAATTAGTCGATACTGTACAGAAAATAATCGGTTCAAAAATAGATGGAACCAATCCGTCTGAATCTAAATTTAATGTTTTTGTATGGACGCCGAAAAGGAGCTTTTAATAGGTATGTCTCATTCACTTAACGAACAAATTGTAATGGATCCAAGCAAATCTGATTATGACATATTAGAAGAGTCCTTTAGGCTGTATGAACTTGAAATAAAGAATCGTCAAAAAAGACCGGAATTATTCGGCAGACAGGTGTATATAAACGTAAACCCAGGTCCTGACGGAAAAGACTACGGTTTTTGGCATATAGCTAGTATTGGCGAAGATGACACAAAATTTGACATGTTTCCATGTGAAAATCATATTGCCCACCGTATATGCAGGTATAAATGTGATTCTGAACATCAAGATAATTTCCTACAAGAAATAAACAGTGTCCCGTGTATTTACAGAGCACATAGAGTAAATTGGATTAAAGAAATAATTGATCTTGCAAATAAAGACAGGAATCATCCAAATTTAAGGATTTGGCAACAAGCAGGTAAAAAGGGAAAGCGGCTTTTGATTAGGTTTATTAACGAGGATGTAAGTATGGATTATGTACTAGTATTCCAAATCGAATATAAGCCAAATAAAAGTGATATTAGATGGTATCGGTTAATAACTGGATATCCAGTAGTTTTGAAAAGTTATAAGAAGAGGTTTAATAAGGAGTTTTTGGAGTATAAAGGCAGAAAAAAATAAAGACGGTCCTCGTTCGGAGGACCGTATTCTCCTTCCACACTGGGTAGATGAGTTAAGTTAAAATTACATCAAAGTTTAACAAATGTCAACCATGGTATGCATTAACTTTGACAACACTAGTATATGCACGATTTAAAGAAAAATACATGTTTATATATAAATATTAACATAAAATGATATACTTAAACATCCATATTGTATTATTAAATATTTATTTAAGCCTATTCATGTTAAGAAAGAGCCTATTTCTACGCATTTTGTTCTTCATTTAAAGCCTTTTTCATTCTATACTTTGCCATCTCTAACGCCTGCTCCCGAGTACCTCCATAGCAATTCCAGATTGCCATATCTTTTGTTACAGCCATTGCCTTCCAAGTATCCCCCTGATTATATACACGGTATCTTATTTTTCCTCGTCTAAAATACCAAAACCAATCCCAGAATGCTATAACCCACCATGGTAAGATTATCAAAATTATTCACCTCTCTTTCTATTTCCTAAATTCGGCAATTATTACTTGTTACCTACTATGGGAAGTAGACGTTTTGTTACATTTATCCATCTATTTACATGGAACAAATGTTCTGATATAATAGGAACAAATATTCGTATTGGAGGTTTAATCGATGAATGTATTGTTAGATAGAGCGGTGGAAACAGGTGAAGTACTTGAGATGATTTATTTGTCAGATAAGGGAGAGATATCCCAAAGACGAATACGAATCCTAGAGATATCCATTGGATCCTTCCGAGCCTTTTGCCTTTTAAGGAGCAAGCAGCGCACGTTTAAACTTTCCAACATTTTATCGATTGGACCTGTCCGGAAAAAATATCAGAGAGGTGCTTAGTATGTATTATGGAGAGCTTGGGATATCTGTGGCAGAAAGAACACGGCGGCGTGAGGAAGAGATATTAGCAATCATTAAATTATATTGGAAAAAGTATAACTATTCTCCAACGATTCGTGAAATTTCGAAGAGGGCAAGTGTCACTTCCACGAGTACTGTTTTAAAATACCTAAACAAGCTACAAGAAAAGGGAATAATCGATTGGCAAGAAAAAGCTCCAAGAGCTATACGAATAATTGATCAACCCGCATAATTCCAAGCGCTTGGGATTTATAAAAAAACGAAAAGGAACTATTTTATGCGTAAAATTACACAAAAACAATTGAAAATTCTCGCTGTCCTTAAGACATATATCGCTCAACATGGATATCCTCCTTCATATAGAGAGTTAGCTGTTTTAATGAACCTGGTTTCTTCTTCTACAATAAAACAACATCTAGATTCCTTAAGAAAAAAAGGATTAGTGGACTGGGAAGAAGGACTACCAAGGACGTTGCATATAATTGAACAAAAAGAAAGCTCCGCTAATTAAAGCGGAGTTTTTCTGTTTACATGAATAGGTTATCGGGAGCATCCTGGCCAAGTTGCTTTAATGCTTTTTTTATCTTTACTTCTGTTTCCCTCTTAGGTATGTAGTTATCATCATTGCAGATTCTCGATATTGTCATATCGCCAACCCCTGCCTTTTTAGCGAGTTCTCCTTGTGTAATATCTCTTTTATCTAACCACTTACCAAATGTACTGCGTTTTTTTCCTATTCCAAACACCGCTATCACCCTTACATTTTTTAGCATCATTATGTCCAAATTTATCAAAAGTTAAACTTGAGAAAAAAATGGTAATAGTGGACAACCAGTGTCGAATAATCATTTATCAATACAGCAAAGCATTCGCATCACTATTCGTTCTCACCATTCGCGTTAAAATTCGGTGGGTGAATCGATAAGCGAATTATCGAACATGCAAAATATGCAGCAATATTAAGGGATTACCCGCTAAGTATTCGATTCGTTTTCTCTGAAACTATTTATCAAATAAATAAAAAGGAGGAGTGGCGTATGTTGTTTGAAATTTCCACGTCGTTAATAATGAGTGGTCTTGTTGGTTATTCCTACCTGAAAAAATCAGGTCTTTCCGATGCTGATAAAATCCAAAAAATTTGCCTGAATTGTGGGTTGACTGTCAGAGAGGAAGATGATTTTAAAACAATCCAGCTTTCAAGGAAGACAAAACATGACTGGGGGATGGAGTATGTCTATCGAATTCCGCTGGGGCTATCGTTTAACGATTTTGAAAAAAAGATCAATCACCTAAGAGATGGGCTAAATAATAAGAAATCAGTCTTTGAATTTAAAGATCTAAAACAGGTGAACTATCGAGGGAATGTAATCCAGCAGATAAAAGACATTATTAAAAACAGAAAGCACCTTCAAAAGGATGTAGAACTGCAATATGATGGAATGCTTCATATTAAGGTGTTAAGTAACCCGCTGCCGGTGAATCTTTCTTTCAGTAATGACATGCTTGGAAAGTGCATCGATTGGGAGATACCTCTTGGCCAAACAAGATACGGATTTATTCATCACGATTTGGATCGTGGCCATATAACATTAGCTGGCGCAACTAGGAAGGGGAAAACAGTTTTTCTAAAATTACTAATTACTTCTCTTATTCATCAGAACCCGGATAATACGAAGCTTACATTAATTGATCTTAAGGGTGGTTTGGCATTTTCGAGATTTAAGCATGCCAGACAAGTAGAAACGGTTGCCACTGATTTATATACTGCTTTAGATGCATTGACTCGAGTAAAAAAAGAAATGGAAGAGATGAAAGGATGGTTTGATAAGAATAGATGCGAAGACATTAAAGAAGCTGGGTTTAGTACTCGACATTTCATTATTGTTGATGAAGCAGCACAAATCTCGCCGCAAATCATCACCGGGAAAGAAGCCAAGGAAAAAGCCCGTCAGTGTGAAGCGGCGCTCTCGGAAATAGCACGAATTGGGGCAGGATTAGGATATAGGCTTATTTATTGCTCTCAGTATCCTACTGCAGATGTAATGAACAAGCAAATAAAGCAAAACTGCGATACTGTGATCACATATAAATTGCGTGACGGAGTCGCATCGAGAGTTGTACTAGATGAGAATGGAGCTGAAGATCTACCGGTACCAGGTAGAGCGATCTATAAAACACCGGATGGGGTTCAAATTGTCCAGACCCCGTTTATTGATAATGAAACAATCGAAAGGATTATTAAGCCTAATATTGTGATCAAGGCAAAAAAGGAGGATAAATCCATTGAGCAGCGAGAGGGAGAAAAGAGAGGAAGCCATTCTTTTGAGCTTGAGGAAATGTGATTATCTCTCCAGGGAACAGTTGCAAAAGATTCACAACTTAGGCCAAACAAGAAATGCCCAACGGATCCTAAGTAATATGCATCAGTATTTATCTTATTTAACAGAAGAAAAGAAAAAGGTCTATTATCTTAATTCAGCTGGTCGAGAACTAGTCCAAGCGAAAAAGGTTCGAAAAAAAACAGCCATGATTAACCATTATCTAATGAGGAATGACTTTTTCATCCTTTTAGGCAGACCCACTAGCTGGAAAAATGAGGTTAAAATAACTATTCCTCAATCTACTATTAACATAATTGCAGACGCAGCTTACATCTCCAATAAAATCCACCACTTTGTTGAAATTGATTATAAGCAATCGATGAACAAAAATGCCGCAAAAATAAAAAGATATCTTCAATTATCCACATATAATCCACAATTTACACTGGTGTGGGTTACTACTACAGCCTTCCGGAAAAAGAGAATTGAGTCATTGTGTGACGGCCTAAGGGTAAATGTTTATTTATGGGATGAAATTAAATAAGGAGGGGTTTACATGAAAACAAAATCAATGACTATCAGAGAGTTTATTTCAGGAGACTTTAGAAGGGAGGATATCGATCGTAAAAAGAAAAGGAAGCAAAGAGCTAAACAGTTGGCAATTGCAGCTATTCTTCCATTGGCCACCGGTGGAACGATCGGTACATTAGGATTCACAATGAAGGCATTTGCAGCAACGAATGTTGTTCCAGTTGCAGCTCCAATTGCTGTCGAAGTGACGGCAAAGGAATGGATGGGTGAGCAAACGTTATCGACGCTTGCTCATGTATTAGATCCGGTAGTGGATATTCTTGTGGCATTAAGCTTTCCTATTGCAAGTGTCGTCATTGTGGGTGCATGTTTTCTCTTCATGTTCGGTAATGCTGAAAGGGCATGGACAATGATTCAAAACGCAGGGTTAGGGTATATCTTAATCCAAGTATCTCCTCTAATTATGGAAGTTTTAAAACAGGTGGGAAGTGCTGTTTAAGTAAAATTTTATTGTCAGAATAAACTTATTTTTAAAAAGCCGTTGACTTTTATTTCTGTGCATTATATTATATCACTTGTGACCGACGAACTGACCAAGTGGCTGACCAAACTGACCGTAACAAGTTGTAAAGTGGTCGAAAGTAGACTAGTCAGAAGTCAAAAGACCTTGATATATAAGGTTTTAGAAAAATAGAGTGTAAAGTTGTTTTATCAAGTATCTTCCATGGTAAGGAAGAGGTCAGCGGTTCGAGCCCGCTTGGAAGCTTACCTATAATAATAAAATTCGGCCCCTTGGTCAAGCGGTTAAGACACCTCCCTTTCACGGAGGTAACACGGGTTCGAGTCCCGTAGGGGTCACCATATTTGGAGGATTAGCTCAGCTGGGAGAGCATCTGCCTTACAAGCAGAGGGTCGGCGGTTCGATCCCGTCATCCTCCACCATAATCTTATTATGTTAACTGAATAATTCTTTAATCCATATGCCGGGGTAGCTCAATTGGTAGAGCAACTGACTTGTAATCAGTAGGTTGGGGGTTCAAGTCCTCTCGCCGGCACCTTTTTTCATTTATAAATGGAGGGGTAGCGAAGTGGCTAAACGCGGCGGACTGTAAATCCGCTCCCTCCGGGTTCGGCGGTTCGAATCCGTCCCCCTCCACCATTTATATTTTTTGAAAAAGTGGATATACTAATTACTATATTGGGCTATAGCCAAGCGGTAAGGCATCGCACTTTGACTGCGACATGCGTTGGTTCAAATCCAGCTAGCCCAGCCAAGTAGTTGAGCCATTAGCTCAGTTGGTAGAGCATCTGACTTTTAATCAGAGGGTCGAAGGTTCGAGTCCTTCATGGCTCATAATTGTACAGTACAGAAACCCAGATGATTTAAATCTTCGGGTTTTTGCTTGTGAATATGCGGAAGTAGTTCAGTGGTAGAACATCACCTTGCCAAGGTGGGGGTCGCGGGTTCGAATCCCGTCTTCCGCTCCAGTTCAAATGGGGCCTTAGCTCAGCTGGGAGAGCGCCTGCTTTGCACGCAGGAGGTCAGCGGTTCGATCCCGCTAGGCTCCACCATCACACTACATATATAGTCTTAAATCAGGTTGCTGATTTAGGACTTTTTTTATTTTATAAAAATTTTCAAGTTACAGTTTGGAGAGGCGTCAGCCCCAGTGCTTAACTCAACTTCAAAAAATAGGTAGATATATTTCCTGTTAAATGTCGTAAGCATCTGGAAATACTCCATAAGTGGAGGGGAATGCGTTGTAACGTCCTTTATCAAAAAACCTTGAAGGACTAATCTCTAATAGGTTGCCAGGGATTAGTCTTCCATCAAGGCTATGAAGGACAAATCTCTAATAGGATGCCAGGGGTTAGTCCATCATCAAGGCTATGAAGGACAAATCTAATAGGATGCATGGGATTAGTCCATCATCAAGGCGATGAGGGACAAATCGCTAATGACATGCCTGCAATTAGTCCATCATCAAGGCTATGAAGGACAAATCTATAATAGAATGCCAGAGATATTAGTCCTTCACATGTGAAAGGCGCCCATGGCATGGCCCAAAATTCGTCCGAACATCTGAGTACACGTATGCTGCTGCCTATTTAAATAGGATCACGAAGAGGCCCTCACTCAACCCGCCAATTTTACTTTAAGGTAAAAACAAACCGAAGTCATGTCTCAGCGCATATATATGCATTATTTTGTCGAGTTGAGTCATTTGTATGAAAGCGGTTAAAATAGTACATATAAAGCGCTAGGGGGAATAACACGATGAGTAAAAAGCTATCAATTATTGGAATGCCGATGGATTTAGGTCAAATGAGACGAGGAGTAGATATGGGGCCAAGCGCCATCCGCTATGCGGGGATTAATGAACGATTAACTCCCTTATTTGATGAAATCCACGATTTAGGTGATATTCCCATTGGGAGACCGGAAGTAGTAGTCGACCAAGAATCTAACCTGCGGAATTTAGATTTAGTGGCTGAAAAGACCGCCATGCTTGCCGAAAAGGTTGACGAAGCGGTACAATCAGGTTCATTTCCATTAGTTCTTGGTGGTGATCATAGTATTGCGATTGGTACATTAGCGGGTGTCTCTAAACACTATAAGAACCTTGGCGTGATTTGGTATGATGCCCATGGTGATTTAAATACAGCTGAGACAAGCCCATCAGGAAACATTCATGGGATGCCACTGGCAGCGAGCATTGGGTTAGGTCATTCAAAATTAGTAGAAATCGGTGGTTATTTTCCAAAAGTTAAACCTGAGCATGTGGTGATTATTGGTGCAAGATCACTTGATGAAGGTGAACGAATTTTAATAAAGGAAAAAGGGATTACAGTCTATACTATGCACGAAATTGATCGAATGGGGATGGCGAAAATCATGGAAGAAACGATTGCCTACCTAAAAGAAAGAACAGATGGCGTGCACCTGTCACTCGATTTGGATGGTTTAGATCCGAGTGAATGCCCTGGTGTAGGAACACCTGTTATGGGCGGGATTAGCTACCGTGAAAGCCATTTGGCAATGGAAATGCTAGAAGAGGCGAATATCATTACCTCTGCGGAATTTGTGGAAGTAAACCCAATCCTAGATGAAAAGAATAAAACAGCCTCCGTTGCAGTTGGATTAATGGGTTCATTATTTGGCGAGAAGCTTTTATAGAAACAAAGCAGCTGCATTAAAACAAGGCAGCTGCTTTTACTTTTTTACTATTTGATTTAATAAATGATCTAACCGTTTACTCGATTCAATTACCTGTTGATTGTTTATAGAGGTTTCTGATGCCAATCGAATCATTTTGTCTCGGCAAATTTCTATCTCTTCCATTAACCCGCGAAAATGAGCACCCAGCTTGATCACCTCAGTCCTAGTTATTTTACACAAACGGGCCGACTCCTGCCAAAGGAGGATGCACACCGCCTTAGTATCTTTATCTCCCTTTGGAAAAACTTTAAACTTAAATTACCCAACTATAGTAAATTTTTGTTAATATTATAGGTATTGAAAGATTTTCGCTCAAAACGAAACTTTTTCGCTAGCGATTCGTAGTATCGTATAGCAGCATTGGAGCTGAGGAAACTTAATGGAAGCTATTGTGAAAAAAAGAATAAAACAAGTCATCAAAGGAGATCAGGATGCCTATGGTGAAATCGTTGAAATATATAAAAACAGTGTCTATCAGCTTTGTTTTAGAATGCTTGGAAATCGACATGAAGCAGAGGACATGGCACAGGAGGCGTTTATTCGAGCCTTTGTGAATATCCGGTCGTTTAATCAGGATTTAAAATTCTCCACCTGGCTTTTTCGGATTGCCACCAATCTTTGTATTGATAGGATACGAAAAAAGAAGCCGGACTATTATTTAGATGCAGAAGTGGCAGGAACAGAAGGCTTAACGATGTATTCACAGATTCCGTCCAATACACCACTACCGGAGTCGGAGGTAGAAAGTTTAGAGCTTCATGAGAACGTACAGAAAGAAATCTTAAAGCTGCCGGAAAAATATCGATCCCCTATCGTTTTAAAATATATAGAAGAGTTATCCTTAAATGAAATAAGTGAAATTCTCGATTTGCCACTCGGAACGGTAAAAACGAGAATACACCGTGGCCGAGAAGCGTTAAGACAACAATTACGTTATGTGTGATAAGAGGTGAAACCGAATATGTGTCCAGAACAAATCATCGAACTAATGCATGAATATTTAGATGAAGAAATTGTACCTGAAAAGGAACAAATACTGAGGGAACACCTCCAGAGCTGTAAAGAATGTGAAACGATCTTTAATGAATTAAAAAAGACAGTTGCTTTTGTCAAAAGCCTTTCCCACATGCAGGCTCCCGCAGATTTCACAGCCAACGTTTTGGCGCGTTTGCCGAAAGAAAAGAAAAAGGTATGGATGCAGCGTTGGTTCAGAAATCATCCGATGCTTGCGGCTGCCTCGGTGTTCATCCTATTAATGATGGGAAGTATATTTTCCACCTGGAATCAAGACCGTGAGTTTTCGGTGTCAAAGCAAAAAAACTTAGTCGTGAAGAATAATACGGTTATCGTCCCAAAAGGTGAGACGGTCAAGGGTGATGTCGTCGTTCGTAATGGGAAATTGAAAATCGAAGGTGAAATCCAAGGGAATGTGACAGTAATCAATGGTGAAAAATATCTTGCTTCCGCTGGCCACGTAACAGGACAAATTGAAGAAGTAAATGAAGTTTTTGACTGGATATGGTATCACATGAAACGGACAGCACAAGAAGTGATTGATGTCTTTAACCAGCCGGAAACCCAATAAGTGAACAAATCACTCTATTCCGAGTGATTTGTTTTTTTAAGCTGTTACATATAATAGGTATATCGTGTATTGCTTCGAAAAGCTCCGTGAAACCGATAGCTTTAGATATGGGAATACTCGTGTTATAATAAATTGGTTGTATTCACTATGACGTTTCTATGGAAAAGGTATGGTAGATGGTGGCGTGTAACGCCATATTAGTTTTTAAAAAGTTACGGAGGAAGAACAATGCAGTTTGCTGATTTCACTGTATGGAAGTATCTAGCTAGTATTGTTGATATTGTCCTCGTATGGTATGTCATTTACAAACTGATTAATGTGATAAGAGGAACGAAGGCTGTTCAGTTATTAAAAGGGATTCTCGTTATTCTTCTTGTCAGAGTAGTCGGTGAGTGGCTTGGCTTAACGACATTAAGCTTTATGATGCAGCAGGCCATAAATTGGGGATTTCTTGCCGTTATCATTATCTTTCAACCTGAGCTTAGAAGGGCACTTGAGCAATTAGGAAGAGGGCGTTTCTTCTCCAGCAGCAGAACGCAGGATGATGATAACCAGGAAAAAACAGTCGAAGCGATTGTGAAGGCAACGGATTATATGGCAAAGCGCCGAATCGGGGCATTAATTTCAATTGAGCGTGAGACTGGTATGAGTGATTACATAGAAACGGGAATTCAGTTAAATTCTAATATTTCTTCAGAATTGCTCATTAATATCTTTATTCCAAATACACCGCTCCATGATGGTGCGGTCATTATTCAAAAAAGTAATGTTTCAGCTGCAGCATGTTATCTTCCCTTATCCGAGAGTCCATTTATTTCAAAGGAACTGGGAACGAGGCATCGCGCTGCATTAGGAATCAGTGAAGTGACTGACAGCGTGACAGTCGTCGTATCGGAGGAAACTGGTAATATCTCTTTAACAAAGAATGGCGAACTGCATCGCGATATTAAATTAGAGGAATTAAAAGAAATGCTCGCCAGTGAAATGGTTATACAAAACAAAACAAAACAGGCTACTTCAGCTCGTTGGAACTGGAGGGGGAAGAATAATGGATAAACTGATGGATAACCCGTGGTTTATAAAAATCCTTGCCTTGTTGTTAGCTGTCTTGTTTTACTTTTCTGTGGCTCCTACCGATAAAAAGTTCTCTGATGTCAATGTTCCAGGGAAGCAAACCACAGAGACAATCAAGGCTATGCCCGTAAAGGTTTACTACGATGTCAATAATTTAGTTGTAACCGGCATTCCCAGGACAGCGGATATCACGATCAAAGGTCCGGTTTCACATGTCCAATCTGCGAAGACATTAAAAAACTTTGAGGTCTATGTGGATTTAACGAATGCCAAGATTGGAAAGCAAAAGGTAAAGCTTAAAGTAAAGGATTTATCTGATAAGTTGAAGGCAACATTGAAACCAGCAAGTGTCAACGTAACGGTTCAAGAAAAGATTACAAAGGAATTTAAAGTAGAAGCCGAAATGAACTCGGGTCAAATTGAAGATGGGTATTCGGCCGGAGCACCCATTATTGAACCCAAAAAAGTGAAGGTAACAGGTGCCAAAGATGTGATCGACCAGATTACCTATGTGAAGGCAACCATTGATGAAAAAAGTAAATTGTCAGAAACGACAACGAAAGAAGCCCGCATTCAAGTATTGGACAAAGTACTGAATAAGTTGAATGTGATCGTCGAGCCAGAGACCGTCAAGGTGACCATTCCTATTAAAAGTAACAGCAAAACGGTTCCCATTAATGTGGTGAATAAAGGAACATCTCCTGCAGGCGTCACGATTGAGTCGATTGAACTGGATGAAAAAGAAGCGACCATTATGGGAAATGAAGAGGTTTTGAAAAATACAGAAAGTGTCCGAGTGGAAGTGGATCTTAGTAAAATTTCCGAGAACACCACGCTGACCTTACCTGTCATCATCTCAAACGGGATTACAAAGGTAACCCCGCAAACGGTAAAGGCAACGGTAGTTGTCAAAAAGCAAGAAGAGAAAACGGTATCAGGTGTCCCTTTGAAAGTCCGGGGGTTACCAGATAAATATAAAGCGGAGATTACTGACCCGGCAAGTCAAACAGTTAATTTAGTCGTAAATGGTCCAAGCAACTCAGTAACGGGATTAAGACAGGAAGACTTTACTGTGTTTATTGACTTGACGGGATTAGTAGAAGGAATCCATGATGTGAAAATCCAGGTGGAAGGCCCATCTAATATTAATTGGAAACCTGATAAATCATCAGCAAAAATCACGATAACGAATAATGCATAATATTCAGCAATTCATATGTTGAAGGAGAGATTTTTAAAATGGGAAAATATTTCGGTACCGATGGGGTACGCGGTGTTGCAAATAGCGAATTAACACCTGAGATGGCCTTTAAATTAGGCCGCTTTGGCGGTTATGTATTGACAAAGGACAAGGATCGTCCGAAGGTTTTGATTGGCCGTGATACACGTATTTCAGGCCATATGCTCGAGGGAGCCCTTGTTGCCGGTTTACTTTCAATTGGTGCAGAAGTCATGCGTGTAGGAGTCATCTCAACTCCAGGCGTTGCGTATTTGACAAAAGCATTAGGGGCACAAGCTGGTGTCATGATTTCCGCTTCCCATAATCCAGTGGCGGATAACGGAATTAAATTTTTCGGACCGGATGGTTTTAAGCTATCGGACGAACAAGAGGAAGAAATTGAAGCCTTAATTGATGTAGCCGAAGATCAATTGCCAAGGCCAACTGGAGCAGACCTTGGTCAAGTTATGGATTATTTTGAAGGTGGACAAAAGTATCTGCAATATTTAAAGAATACGGTGGAGGAAGACTTTTCCGGCATCCATGTGGCCTTAGATTGTGCTCACGGAGCAACATCGTCGTTAGCCAGTCATTTGTTTGCTGATTTAGATGCTGATTTGTCCACGATGGGTGCATCACCTAATGGGTTAAATATCAACGCAGGTGTTGGCTCTACACATCCGGAGGCACTTGCCGCTTTGGTGAAAGAAAAGGGTGCAGATGTCGGGCTTTCCTTTGATGGCGATGGCGACCGTTTAATTGCCATCGATGAAAACGGAACGATCGTTGATGGCGACCAAATCATGTACATTTGTGGTAAGCATATGAAAGAACAAGGGCGCTTAAAGCATGGAACGATTGTTTCAACCGTCATGAGTAATCTTGGTTTTTATAAAGCCCTTGAAACCCATGGCATTCATAGTGTACCAACTGCAGTGGGTGATCGCTATGTGGTAGAGGAAATGAAGAAGAATGGCTTTAATCTTGGCGGGGAACAATCAGGTCATATCATATTTTTAGACTATAATACCACTGGTGACGGTTTACTATCAGGGCTGCAATTAGTCAATATTATGAAGTCAACTGGAAAACCTTTATCAGAGCTTGCCGGTGAAATGAAAAAGTATCCGCAAAAGCTTGTAAATGTAAGGGTAACAGATAAACATCAT
The DNA here is from genome assembly GCF_011250555.1 of Bacillus sp. MM2020_4. Classification (GTDB taxonomy): domain Bacteria; phylum Bacillota; class Bacilli; order Bacillales; family Cytobacillaceae; genus Neobacillus. Next base: position 17,030 of record NZ_JAANMZ010000064.1, read on the forward strand.
GTGACAGATAATGCCAGAGTAAAAGAGATTATTGAGCAAGTGGAAGCGGAAATGGCCGGGAACGGAAGAATCCTTGTCCGTCCATCCGGAACAGAACCGCTTGTCCGGGTCATGGCAGAAGCAGCTACAGAAGAATTATGTGCAACCTATGTGGACCGCATTGTCACAGTTGTAAAAGAAGAGATGGAATTAAAAGAATAACTTACAAAATATGCAAAAGGTAACGGTACAAAACTGTTCCCTTTTGCATATTTTATTTTGAATGGCCTTTGAACAAAATGTTACTAATGGAATTTTTAGTTGACGGACGACTGACAAATCATGTAAGATTAATCTGCTTTGTTATGAATAAAGCAAAGGGAAACCATTTTAACGTAGAAAGGAGGGCAGGAGAAGAAATAGTCATTTAAAAGCGCCTGAACTAATCTTCAGTGGTTAGATTAGTTGACGAGGTGGAGGTTTATCGAAAATTCGGCGGATACCTCCCGGTTGGAGACGCACAACCGAAAATTTCCTCTTTAAAACATGGAGGCAACTCTGTGCACAAAGAGGGGAAAATGCGCATACTACCAATAATGTTTAAAAAGGTATAGACAGATACCTAACAAAAAAACAGAGATAAGGGGGCAAGACCGCCCTCAGAAAGCAACTTGCCCCCTGAATTAGGGAGGAACAAGAAAATGTGTGGAATTGTTGGTTATATAGGAAATAATGACTCTAAAGAAATTTTATTAAAAGGCTTAGAGAAGCTAGAATATAGAGGATATGACTCCGCTGGGATTGCTGTAAAAAATGAAAAGGGCATTCACGTTTTTAAAGAAAAGGGTCGAATCGCCGATTTGCGCATGATCGTTGATAAGGATGTAATGGCGAATATCGGAATTGGTCATACACGTTGGGCAACACACGGGGTGCCTAGCCAGGTGAATTCTCATCCACATCAAAGTGCAACCGGACGCTTTACCCTTGTTCATAATGGTGTAATTGAGAATTATGATCTTTTAAAGCGTGAATATTTAACAAATGTTCATTTTATAAGTGAAACAGATACAGAAGTCATTGTTCAATTGATTGAGTTGTTTGTAAACGAAGGGTTAGAAGTGATCGAAGCTTTCCGCAAAACATTGACACTTTTACACGGTTCATACGCGATTGCGCTATTAGATGAACAAAACGGTGAAACCATTTATGTGGCAAAAAATAAAAGTCCGCTGCTTGTTGGTTTAGGTACTGATTTTAACGTTGTCGCAAGTGACGCGATGGCGATGCTACAAGTAACAAACCAATACGTAGAACTAATGGACAAAGAAATCGTTCTTGTGACAAAGGATGCCGTGACGATTCAAAATTTAAATGGCGACATTATTAGCCGTGAGCCCTATACAGCAGAACTTGATGCAAGTGATATTGAAAAAGGCACATATCCACACTACATGTTAAAAGAGATTGATGAACAGCCGCTAGTGATGCGTAAGATCATTCAAACGTATCAAAATGAGCAAGGACAGTTAGTCATTGACCCTGAAATTATCACTGCTATGAATGAATCTGACCGTGTCTACATCATCGCAGCGGGGACCTCTTATCACGCAGGGCTTGTTGGAAAGCAATTTATTGAAAGTATGGCAAAACTTCCAGTAGAAGTTCATATTTCCAGTGAATTTGTTTACAATATGCCGCTTCTAACGAAGAAGCCGTTGTTTATCTTCATTACACAAAGTGGGGAAACAGCAGACAGCCGTGCGGTACTTGTGAAAGTGAAGGAAATGGGGTATCGTACGTTAACGATTACCAATGTTCCAGGATCAACTTTATCACGTGAAGCGGATTATACACTACTGCTTCATGCAGGTCCTGAAATTGCGGTTGCCTCTTCAAAAGCCTATACTGCACAGTTAGCCGTGTTAGCTATTTTAGCGGAAGTGACAGCGAAAAGCCAAGGAATCACCGTTGACTTTGACTTGATTCATGAACTAGGAATCATTGCCAACGCAATGGAAGTTCTTTGTGATTCTAAAGAGTTGTTCGAGCACATTTCTAGAGAATTTTTATCAGTCACTCGTAATGCCTTCTTCATTGGCCGTGGTGTTGACTACTATGTATGCTTAGAAGGTGCCTTAAAGCTGAAGGAAATTTCCTATATTCAAGCAGAGGGCTTTGCTGGTGGTGAATTAAAGCATGGTACCATCGCTTTAATTGAAGAAGGTACACCGATCATTGCTCTTGCTACTCAAGAAAGTGTCAACCTAAGTATTCGCGGAAACGTAAAAGAAGTCGTTGCCCGTGGAGCAAACCCATGCATCATTTCGATGAAGGGTCTTGAAATGGATGAAGATAGCTTTGTCATCCCAGAAGTACACGAATTATTAACACCGCTTATCTCTGTCATACCAATGCAATTAATTGCCTATTACGCAGCTCTGCACCGTGATTGTGACGTTGACAAACCGCGTAACCTTGCTAAATCGGTGACGGTTGAGTAGTCAATATATAAAAGATAACAAAAATTG
>NZ_JAANMZ010000065.1 GCF_011250555.1 Bacillus sp. MM2020_4
TTACTCATTTAAATTATATGACAGTACATATTTTTTCTTTTTTGATCAGTATGGTGGGTTCTTTTTATCTTAATTCTTATTTTACGAATAAACTAAGCCAACGTTAAAAAAGTTTCTTCAATTTCCCCTCACAAACATGGTGAATATATCAGTATCATCCGCTACAATCTATTATCTTGGTTGAATTAATGGGGATGAATGAAAATGTTTCACCATTATTGGCATCAGTTGTTGCGATTCCATTTACTTTTATCATCTCAAAAGTAATACTCATGAAAGAATCACACTAGAAAGGAATTAACCTATCGGAGAGAAAGTTATGAAAACAAAAATGAACATAGACTAAAATATTATCATCTTTTTTTCATTGTCGCTTTTATGTGTTTTTTAATCTTTTATAGATTGCCATTACATGGGTTCTTTTTTATCCCAAAAATTGCGGATATAAAAGAGCAATATATTCAGTTTTTTAATTTATTCAATTCATTAATGAGAAGTGGAGAATGACCTTTTTGACTTGGGAATTTGGGCTGGGAGGGAGTTTTTGGAATCAATTTAGCTATTATATCTTGGGTGATATTTTTGTTTGGCCGTTGCTACTATTGCCGAAGAGTTTATTCACGTACTCATTTATTCCGTTAAGTTCCTAGAAAATATTTTTGATGTTACTGGGGAATGTATCTATTTTTAAAGAAAGTTGGCATTAAAAGTCCCATCGCAATGGTATATGCTAATAGAGGAGTTATCAAACGAATATTAAATGATCACTTTGATGGTTATTGGAGGATGAATTCTTACCTTTTTCCGGTATCGTATCGTGAAGATATTAAAGAAACAGTAGAGAAAGCGATTAGATGTGGAACTCGTGATTTGGGATACGCACGTTATGAGTGCCTCGGATGCGAAGGAGGATCAAATCCGGTTTTTGTGTGCTTTACTTCTAAAAGTCGCTTTTGCCATAAATGTGGTAAGAAAAATAGTGTTGATTGGTAAGATAAGCAACAGGAAATGATTTTTTATGTTCCGCAAAGTCATATGGTGTTTACAATACCGAGGAATTGAGAAATATCTTCTTTCAAGACCGAAAAAAGCTGAAGTCTTTCAATTTTACTTTCAACGTAAAAGTAACAAACGTGATCTATAGGTTGGCATAATTACAGTGATTCATACTTTTGGACAGGATTTGAAATTTAATCCTCATATTCATGCACTAGTAACGGAAGGTGTAATTGATATCCGCAATGAGTGGGCACCCACTTAATTTATTCCATATGAATATTTAAGAAAGTCCTGGCAAAAGGTCGTGTTAGATTTACTAAAATCTTGGTTTCCGAATAACCGCTCTGTTATCAATCTTATTAATAATCTATATCAACGATATCAAAAAGGATTCTGTTTTATTGCAGAACAGAGAATGAGGAATGCAAAAGGAGCTGCGAATACATAGAAAAGAAGATATTACTGAGGCTGTTTTAGAGTTAGAAAGGCTAGAACAATTGAAGGCATTTAATGACGCTGATAATTTACCTTTTTAAGCCCATAATAAGGGCTTTTTATATTGTCTGTTTTTGTCGAAAAGATTGTTTTTTATTTAAGGGTAAATCATAATGTAAATATGAAAAAAGAGGGAGCCAATATGCTATTGGTGGGTAAATAAATGAAAAAATATCGGCATTATAAAGGGAACGAATATGAGTTTATTTGTATTGCATTTCATTCCGAAAAAGATGAACAATTAGTCGTTTACAAAGATGATAAGGGGAAGATTTTTGCAAGCCCATATAATGAGTTTTTTGAAACAGTTGAACATGAAGGTAAATTGATCCTAAGATTCCAAGAAATCAAATAGAAATGCAAGCCCCTATCTCGTGTGTGAGATAGGGGCTTTTCGTTTTACAGCATTTTATCTTGCTTCAGACGATCGTAATAAATCGCTAAAATCTTAGCAAACTGTAAAGCAGTTGCAGCATCATACTCGCCTGTTTCTTTAATTCGTTGTTCCTTTTGGAATTTTTTCAAAGCATTTAATGTGCTGTTGCCGAACACATCACCCTCACGATCAGCCCATGAGATATAACCTAAGCTTGCTAATTGATAATTTAGCACTTTTACAGATTCGCCTTTGTCACCCGGTTTTAGCACTTCTTCCACTCCCTTTCCTTGGATTTTTTTAGTATTGTAGTTTTCAAGCATGGCTATAAAATTGCTCCATGTAATTCCCTTCTCCCCGCTCCGAAGATATCTCGGGCAATTTTTCCCTGTCCAGTGATTATGCTGGACAACATTCGAGAGGGGGATATTGAACTGAACCATTAGTTGTTTCGTCACTTCTGCAGTATTGCTCACAGCCTTTTGAAAATCACCATCGGAGTTAACGGCAATTTCAATATGAATGGATAATGTATTACCTGGACCATTTTTACCGTCACCTGCTGCATACGCAACTTCGGTAAATGGGATAGATTGGATAGCTTCTTGGTCATCAATTTGTAGGTGCCAAGATGCCGCTCGGTCATTGCCACGCTCTTGTAATTGGGCGTGAGCGTTTGCGTCTGCCCCTGCACCAGGGTTGTCTGTTTCATGGATGGTGATGTATTTAGGGGTCATTTTTATGCCCGGGCGAGTTTCTTTGTTAGATGCAGGAATAAATCGTTGTATTATATTCATACATATCCTCTCCTTTAATAATAATTTATGGTGACAAAGTATTATTCGTGTGGGCTGCTTATTGTGGCTTGTTATACCCTTTGGCATGTTGGCTATCCTCCATACCAGTTGTGGTGGAATCCTGCACAACCCCAAGCGTGAATAGCAGACCAAATATCGCATTAACAACTAACAGAAACCAATCCTTAATTTGATCAGTCAAAACAAAATCTGTTATGCTAGCTGCATGAGCACCGACTAAAGTACCTCAGTCAAAATAAAAAGTTGTGACACGAGTGCCACAACCCATAAACGATTTTTAATGCGTACTTTCCAGTTAATCATAATTAAATCCCTCCATTTTTCGCGTAATGAAATAATAGATTGATAACTCCGAAGAGGACAACACCAATGACCGTACGCCAGCATATCAACGTAGGCAGGGCTAAGTGCGGATGGTGTGTAGGATCTAATACTTGGTCGGTTATGTTTTAGTTAAGAATGCCCCTTTCCTTCCCTGGAAGAGGATTATGTACAAATATCTTTTAATAATCAAAAACTATTACTCAACCTTTGCGCTTGAAAAATGCTATGAGTTTAAATGTGTAGCGTTTTAAGCCGTTGATGAAGGGTGCTTGACTTTAAATATAGGCATGAAAAAGCACCTCTTCGTTTGGTATAATTGATTTGTTGAGAATCACAATACCATAAAGAAGAGGTGCTTCCTATTTGATTCGTATACTTACCCCTGGCAGTTCAGAAAGTTAATTAAAAGCCAACTACATCAATGGGTGCGGGCTTACCTAACTATATCAAGGTATACCTGCCTATTCTGCGAAAGTTGAGTTAAAAACTTTTCTGTCGATTCTTTTCTATTACATTAAACATTTCGTTTATGTTTTCTTTTGTCATTTTAATCCCAAAATCATGTGGTATATAGCCTTTCCTATCCGATATTCGCTTTATCATCAATGTGCCAATTTCCGGATATGCATGCTGTGTATCATAAAAATTATTATTATCTTTTGTAACTGAATTAGGTGTCATAAAATTAATACATTCTCCGAAAACATCCACTACATCAGTAATCCACCTTTGATAATCGCTCCATTTTTCAGTAGTTTGGAATTCAATTTGCCAACGCGCTTCAGCTACCGGTGTTAAAAAAACAACAAATTTATTTTCAGGATGACTTTTCTTTAATTGCATCAACATTTCTTTATATGAATTATCATATTTATAAATTTCTTTTTCCTGTTCTACTTCAAAATCATGAAAAAATTTTGCCTTTTCCTCATTTGTTACTGCTTTAGCTGTAGCAACATTGTCTCGATTATAAGTTCGGAAGCTATTAAATAATATCTTATTTTGTTTTGATGAGTTGAAGTTTTGTTTTGCGTATTCAAAAGTGTTAAAGGAAAATAATTTTTTTACTCGATAAAACGGTTTATCCATTTCTTTTATATATGTATTAAGATCTTTGGATTGTACCTTTGGTCGATTAACATTTGTACCCCAGAAATCAAGTCCTATGAATACTGTATCAAAATGCTTCCCAATTTTTTCTTCAGCATAAGTCAAATATGGATCATATTCCTCGACTAGCATACTACTCACGGCATAGTTATAAGTTTTCATTGGAAACTCATGTTCATTCATATACGTTACTCTACTACTACCTAGCAAAACAGCACTATAATTTTTTGGATTGAATGTTATACTATGCGTTTTTAATAATCTCTCATCAAAAGGATTCTGCACGTTATTAAAAGAATTTTGATGTGAATATAACCATAAAGGATCAATAAAGTAATTAAAACCTATAATGCCAAGAAATGGAGTCATGGCCAGTATGGTTAATATGCAAGTTTGGAGTAACCATTTTTTGTATGATTTCATTTTTATCTCCTAAAAATTAAAGTACAAAAATTCACTGTTAGAGTTCGAATTAAAGCTTATGTAGATAGCCACTGTGGCCACCAAAACAAACAGGATTGTTCTTGAAATTGTAGGTTTAAATTTTTCTTTTTGCTCATTTGAATTTGGAACATACCAAATAGAAAGAAAGATTACAAAAAATATCAATAAAACTGATATGGCTGTACCATGAGGTATGGTTAATAACTGACCAATTTCTAATAAACTATTACCTTCTGAATGAAAACGATAAGACCAAATTGAGTCATTAAACACCACCATACTCTTGATTACAGCGAACGCACTTTCAATTGAGTCCGCACGAAAAAAAACCCAGGCAAAATGCACAAAAAGAAACGTAATCATCCAAGCTAATGGTTTAGGCAATGACCGACCGCTATTTTTCCACATTCGATGAATTAGCATAGCGATTCCATGTAAACTTCCCCAAATAATAAATGTCCAGCCTGCTCCGTGCCAAAACCCACTTACCAGAAAAATAATCAGGAGGTTGACATACGTCCGGATTAGCCCCCTCTTGTTACCACCCAGTGGAAAATATATATACTTGGTAAGAAACCTTCCTAATGTTATATGCCATCTTCTCCAGAAATCTTGAATATTCAATGCCTTATATGGAGAATTAAAGTTAATTGGTAACCTTATATTAAATAATAGGGCTGCTCCCATGGCCATGTCACAATAGCCGCTAAAATCAAAGTACAGTTGAAATGTATATGATAAGGACGCAATCCAAGCCTCAAAAAAATTTAAATCAAATGCATGAGAATAACCTTGATTAGCCCAAATGGAAAAGCTATCTGCTATCACCACTTTCTTAAATAAACCAATTCCAAAAATAAAGATCCCGATTGCTATATTTTTCACGTTCACCCTGTAATTCTCTTTATGTAATTCCATCATAATTTCTTTATAGTAAATAATCGGACCGGCAATGAGATGAGGGAAAAATGTGACAATTAGGACATAGTCATAAATTTTGTATCCTTCTATCTCTCTACGATAAATGTCAACTAGATAAGAAATTTGCTGGAAGGTAAAAAAACTGATTGCAAGTGGCAAGGCCAAATGTAAGAGCGGAAAATTTTTCTCAACCAATGAATTAATGGTCGATAAAAAGAAATCAGTATACTTGAAGTAACCCAGTAACCCTACATTGAAAACAATTCCAAATGTCAGAATAGATTTTCGGTTACTTTTTTTATAACTTTTTGTTAAAATTGCACCGAACGTATAATTCACAGCAATTGAAATCAAAATGAGCGGAAGATAGTTGATATTCCACCAGCTGTAAAAAACAAGTGAGGCTACACCTAGAAACACCTTTGCTATAACCGTTTGTCCAGTATAAAGCAATGTAAAATAAACTAAAAAAGTGACTGGTAAAAAAATAAGGATAAACTCAAAGGAATTAAAAAGCACGCTGTTCGTCCCTCTCATATGTTATAGGTATGAGTGTACCAATTCTTCAAAAAAACATCTACAACCAAATCAAAAAGTCCACTTTCTTCATGAAGATACCTTTAAAGAGAGAAACAAGAAAATTCAAATGTTAATTAAAAAGTCAACAACTGCGTGGGCCGCAGCTTACCTTTATTTAATATTGCCATCCAGGCTTAACATTCTTCATAAAAATACACTGGTTCTACTCTTAACCGAAACCAGCCTTGTTGGAGTATGTTTGTTCTGCTATTATGTAGGTGGCTGATAAAATTATCTTGAAACATGAGAAATAGCAGATCACCTTTTTGGAGGTTTTTATGAAGAATCAATTGAAGGTAATGACTGTATTTGGAACAAGACCAGAGGCTATCAAAATGGCTCCACTTGTGAAAGAATTAGCGAACCATCCTGATAAAATACAATCTATTGTAACTGTTACTGCGCAGCATCGGGAAATGTTGGACCAAGTGTTGAAAATATTTGAAATTCAACCTGACTATGATTTAAATATTATGAAGGAACGGCAGTCACTAATCGATGTAACTACCCGTTGTTTAGAAGGATTAAATAAAGTATTTCAAGAGGTAAAACCCGATATTGTTTTAGTTCATGGTGATACCTCTACTACCTTTGTAGCTAGCTTGGCTGCTTTTTATAATTCCATCCCAATTGGACATGTCGAGGCAGGACTTCGTACCCGAAATAAGTATTCACCATACCCCGAAGAAATGAACCGCCAGCTTACAGGGATTTTAGCGGATATTCACTTTTCACCAACTAGCCAATCAAAAGAAAACCTTTTAGCGGAAAATAAACCAACAGAGTCAATTTTCGTCACAGGGAATACCGCAATTGATGCGTTAAAAACGACTGTCAAAACTCAATATTCTCACCCGGTATTGAATAATTTAGCGGATAATCGTCTAGTCCTAATGACGGCACATCGGCGTGAAAACACAGGTGAACCTATGAGGCATATGTTTCATGCGATTAAAAGATTAGTGGAGAAGCACGAAGATATTCAAGTCGTTTACCCTGTACACATGAATCCTGTCGTTCGTGAAATTGCAAATGAGGTGCTGGGGGAGAATGATCGGATCCACTTAATTGAACCATTGGATGTAATTGACTTCCATAATTTCGCTTCCAGAGCATATTTGATCTTGACCGATTCAGGTGGTGTCCAAGAAGAAGCCCCTTCGTTAGGTGTTCCAGTACTCGTTTTAAGAGATACAACCGAGCGTCCTGAGGGTGTTACAGCAGGTACATTGAAGCTTGCAGGGACTGATGAAGAAACTATCTTTAGTCTTGCAGATGAGCTATTGTCGGATAAAGATGCACATAACATTATGGCTAAAGCTTCAAACCCTTATGGTGATGGACTTGCTTCCAAAAGAATCGTTGAAGCTATTCTCTATCACTTTGGTTATACAAAAGAGGAACCAACCGATTTCGAGATATAATAAAGTGCTTATAATTACCCTTGCCAAATCTTGGTAAGGGTTTATCAGTTTACCCTCAATTTGCTTCGTTTTTTCTCTTTCGAGAACCTTAGAATTCAAAAAGTAGATGCTCTTATAGGATTAAAGTCGTCCCAAGTGTTTATAATCGATGTTTCGGTGTATGAGGGTTTATAAAGGCTTGGAGAGTGGTTTTCCTTTATTTTATTTTGCTAAGGGGAAAATTGGATGAATTATGCAAAGTAATATGTCTGTATAATGCAAAGTCTAAGTATTACAAATGTTAAAGTTTCAACATCTTAGGTACAAAAAAGCGATTTATGCTATAATAACATCTGTATTTAAAGAGAAGGTATATATGAAAAGGCTTTTTATTTTTTCATTGCTATGAGGAGGTATTTGTATGAAATACCGGACAAGAATGATTTCTCTTGTCTGCATTGATTCTGCAGTAGTTTTACTATCTATATATATGTCCTATTTTATTATTAACCCATTTTCCGGATATATATTAACGATCCCCATCCTTAAGACGATGATTCTTACGACATCCATAACCTTGCTAATAACCCACCACGCATTTTCATATATATTTGGGTTATACAGAAGTGTTTGGAAATATGCAAGCATGGAAGAACTTGTAGGTCTGTTTTACGTAGTCACTTCTTCTGTTATTATCACAGCCCTTGTTCAGAAGATTACATTTCAAAATGTATACTTTCAAGGACTTTCAGTGACTTACATGCTTAATATACTCCTCCTTGGGTTTGTACGCTTTTGGTGGAGATTTTCAAAAACGATTTCCTTTGAACTTCGGACAAGGGGCATTCGACCTGAAAAGGCAAAGCGTACGTTAATTATTGGGGCTGGCTCAACAGGGCGGATGCTTCTTCAGCAGCTAAAGGATCATCCAACAACTGACCTTCAGCCAGTTGCGTTTTTAGATGATAATGAAAATGTTCAGCGTCTACAGGTTGGAGGATTGCCGGTAGCGGGTACTGTCACGGACCTACAAAAAGTGGTAAAAAGATTTAATATTGATCATGTAGTAATAGCAATACCATCCTTAAGCAAACACAAGTTACACGAAATAGTAACAGAAGCAAAAAAGGTTTGCAAGGACGTCCAAATCCTTCCTATGATCGGTGATTTGGCATCTGGGAAGATTTCAGTCAGTGAAATTAGGGATGTATCAATTGAAGATTTATTAGGTCGAGAACCGGTAGTATTAGATATCAAAGGGATTGAAGATAAAATAGAAAGTAAAACTATCCTCATTACCGGTGCAGGAGGTTCGATTGGATCTGAACTTTGCCGCCAGCTATGTCTATTTAAACCAAAGACAATTATTTTGTTGGGTCACGGTGAAAATAGTATTTATTCTATTGAGATGGAATTAAGAAAAAAACATGCCAAGGAAATTGAGTTTTTTACAGAAATTGCTGATGTTCAAGATAGAGGTAAGATGTTTGATATTTTATTTAAACATAGGCCAGCATTTGTTTTTCATGCTGCTGCACATAAACATGTCCCCCTTATGGAGCGGAATCCTGAGGCTGCAGTTAAAAATAATATCTTTGGTACGAAAAATGTTGCTGAAGCCGCAGATGCTGCAGGAGTAAATACCTTTGTATTAGTTTCAACAGATAAAGCAGTTAACCCTACAAGTGTAATGGGGTCAACAAAACGGGTGGCAGAAATCATCATTCAAAATCTTGCCCGTAATAGCCAAACACGTTTTGTTGCTGTAAGATTTGGGAATGTTTTAGGAAGCCGTGGCAGTGTTGTTCCTTTATTTAAGAAGCAGATTGCAGCGGGCGGCCCTGTCACAGTCACTCATCCTGAGATGACTAGGTACTTTATGACCATACCTGAAGCAGCAAGATTAGTTATTCAGGCCGGAACACTTGCCCGTGGGGGAGAAATTTTTGTACTTGATATGGGTGAATCCGTTAAAATTGTGGATTTGGCCAAAAATCTTATAAAATTATCTGGCTTTACTGAGGATGAAATTAAAATTGAATATAGTGGTATGCGTCCCGGAGAAAAACTTTATGAAGAGATTCTAAACAAAGATGAAATACATCCTGAAAAAGTGTATCCTAAAATATATATCGGAAAAGCAACTCAAGAAAATGCAGAAGATATCTTGAAAGAAATTTCTATGCAAATGGATGATCCAGAAAAGCTAAGAGAAACGTTATTGGAAATTGCCAACCGTAAAAGGGTGACACAAAAAAAAATTTTGTCAGTCACATGAATAAACGTAAGGGTACATTACCCTTACGTTTAAAAAAGACTTTATTTTTACATAAAAGGAAGCGAAATGAATGAACAATATCACAAAGGGATTAAATGTTATTATCGGTGAAAATGTTTCAATTGGCGAAAATGTCAGGTTTGGAAATAATGTCATCATTTATGATGGCGTCCAAATTGGAAATAATACAATGATACAAGATAATGTAGTAATTGGAAAACAGCCGGCGCGGGCCAAGAACTCCATTCTGCCTGATGTGAAGAAGTTGCCCCCGACTGTAATAGGGAATGGTGTTACTATTGGAACATCATCTATTGTATACGCGAATGCTACGATTGCTGATGATGTGTTTGTAGCTGACCTAGCTACTATTCGTGAAAGAGTATCAATCGGTGAGAAAACCATAGTAGGAAGAGGGGTAGCTGTTGAAAATGACTGTACCGTTGGTAGCTACTGTAAGCTTGAGACCAATTGCTATATAACTGCCTACTCAACAATTGAGGATTATGTGTTTATCGCACCATGTGTAGTAACGACAAATGATAATTATATGGCGAGATCCAAAGAAAGATATGAGCACTTTAAAGGTGTAACCATTAAAACAGGTGGTCGCATTGGTGCAAACTCAACCATTTTACCAGGAAAAATAATTCATGAGGATGGGGCGGTCGCAGCCGGCAGTGTTGTTACGAAGGATGTAGAGAAGGAAGCAATAGTAGCTGGTATTCCTGCCAGAGGGCTACGGAAGGTCCCAGAAGCCCAGTTGTTAAAAAATCAATAATTTGCGAGTGAATGCAATGAAAATAGTACTGATTAATCATTATGCAGGATCAAATGTCCACGGGATGGAGTACCGACCCTATTACTTAGCAAAAGAATGGGTAAAAAGCGGTCATGAGGTAACCATTATTGGTGCGTCATACTCCCATATTCGGACGATCCAGCCTGAAATGACAGGGCGTTGGAAGGAAGAATTTTTAGACGGTATTCGTTATATTTGGATAAAAACGCCGCCATATGAAGGTAATGGGGCGAAAAGAATTATTAACATGATGATATTCTTAAAGGCCTTAAGAGCGAAGGCAAGTTTTATTGCTGAAACATATCATCCTGACGTTGTCATTGCTTCATCCACTTATCCTTTAGATATTTATCCCGCCCGAAAAATTGCTAAAAAGGCTGGAGCAAAATTAATTTTTGAGGTTCATGATTTATGGCCCTTATCACCGATGGAGCTCGGCAATATGTCAGCGAAGCACCCCTTTATCATGGTCATGCAAAAGGGGGAAAATGATGCGTACGCTTACGCTGATACAGTCGTATCCCTTTTGCCTAAGGCTGACCAGCATATGATTGAGCATGGTTTAGAACCAGGGAAGTTCCGCTATCTTCCAAACGGAATCGATGTGGAGCAATGGAATGATGCAAAGGAAAAAATTCCCGAGGATCATATGAAACTCATTCAACAATTGAAAGCGGAAGGGAAGTTTTTGGTTGGTTATGCAGGGACGCATGGAATCGCCAATGCCCTTGAATATATGATTGATGCAGCTGAACTTGTTAAGGATGAGCCGGTTGCCTTTATCCTTGTTGGTAAGGGACCGGAACGAGAGACATTAATCCAAAAGGCAAAAGAAAGAAATTTGACGAATATTCACTTTTTACCGGTTATTAATAAAAAGGCCATACCCGATTTCTTGGCACATATGGATGCCTTATATATCGGCTGGCGAAGAAGTCCGCTATATCGATTTGGGGTTAGCCCGAACAAGCTTTTGGACTATTTAATGGCAGGCAGACCGATTATTCATGGCATTGAAGCTGGAAATGATTTAGTGGCAGAAGCAGAGGCTGGAATTTCCATCGAGCCTGAGAATCCTAAGAAACTTGCCGAGGCAGTAATCGCAATAAAAAACTACTCCCCTGTTGAGTTAAATAAAATGGGTTCAAATGGAAAGAAGTTTGTTAGTCAAACCCATGATTACCACGTGTTATCGCAAAAGTTTATTGATATTATGAACGAAAAATAAATCATTATTGAAGGTGTGAAAACAATGGAATTTATTCCGTATGCCTTACCATTAATTGAAGACGCAGAAATTAAAGAAGTGATTGATACACTTCAATCCAATTGGTTAAGTAAAGGTCCTAAAACAGTGGAGTTTGAAAAGCAATTTCAGGAATATGTTCATGCTGAACATGCCCTTGGACTTAATTCTTGTACTGCAGGTCTTCATATTTCACAGTTAGCTGCAGGAATAGGTCGCGGGGATGAAGTAATCACAACTCCATACACGTTTGTGGCAACAGCAAATACCATCATACATACTGGTGCAACTCCTGTATTTGTTGATATTGATCCTGTGACCATGAATATTGACCCGGCGAAAATAGAAGAAAAAATTACTGACAAGACAAAAGCCATTATTCCTGTTCACTTTGCTGGTTATCCATGTGATATGGACCCAATAATGGAAATTGCGAAGAAACATAAATTAGTCGTTATTGAAGATGCAGCACATGCAGTGTATACGAAGTATAAGGGAAGAATGATTGGCAGCATCGGTGATTTCACTTGCTTTAGTTTTTACGCTACCAAAAATCTTGTAACCGGTGAAGGCGGACTTGTCACCACCCATAGTGACGAATGGTCTGATAAAATGCGTGTAATGAGCCTGCATGGTATGAGTAAGAATGCTTGGAATCGCTATGGTGATAAAGGAACATGGTATTATGAAGTGGAAGAGGCAGGATTTAAATACAATATGACCGATATGCAGGCCGCCTTAGGACTTGTGCAGCTAGGAAAGCTCGGAAATATGCAAAAACGCCGTGAAGAAATTGCTCAAAAATATAATGGGGCATTTTCGAAAATAGAGGGTCTAACCATTCCACATAGTGATGAAGAAAATGTTCATGCGTGGCATTTGTACGTGATTCGCTTAAACGAGAATGCGTTTACGATAGATCGTGCGCAATTTATCGAAGAGCTTAAAGAAAAAGGTGTTGGAACAAGTGTCCATTTTATTCCAGTTCCAATGCATCCTTACTACAAAAGACTTGGGTACAAAATGGAGGATTTCCCCAATGCTTTAGCTGCATATAATGGAGCAATCTCAATTCCGTTGTATCCTAAAATGACTGACGAACAGGTTGACCATGTGATTGAAGCTGTGGAAAGTCTTGCAAAAACCTTTAAAAAATAGGTGATAAAAATGGATGGAAAAGCAGTATCCCAATACAAAACACAAAGTGGCAGCTTCAATGATATTGTAAAACGTGCTTTCGACATAGTCATGTCCTTTGTTGGTTTAATTCTCTTATCTCCATTTTTCTTGATTATTTTCCTGCTAATCAAACTGGATTCGAAAGGTCCGGTTTTGTTTAAGCAGGTTAGGGTGGGGCGCTTTGAAAAGAATTTCAAAATATTAAAGTTTAGAACGATGGTAACAGATGCAGAAAGTAGGGGTGCACAAATTACAGTAGGAAGAGATAGCCGGATCACAAGGGTTGGTCATTTATTACGAAAATCAAAGCTGGATGAATTACCTCAATTAATAAATGTCTTTAAAGGTGATATGAGTCTGGTTGGTCCCCGCCCGGAAGTTCCTAAATATACCCAATACTATAATAAAACACAAAAACGAATTTTTGAAATCCGTCCTGGAATTACCGATTACGCGTCAATCAAATACAGGGATGAAAATGAAATTCTTGCCATGAGTACAGAGCCGGAAAAAACGTATATAGAAGAAATTATGGTTGATAAATTAAAATTAAACCTAGAGTACTTGCAAAAGAGGTCATTAGTAACAGATATTAAAATTATTTTTAATACCCTATATAAAATTGTTAAATAAGTGTTAAAACGTTCAGCTGACACTCCTTTTTATTTGGTGTTTTTATCCAAATTAAAGGGGGTGTTTTATTTTATTTGAGAAACCTTTTGCTAATATAACGATATATGGCAAGAAGATTATTTCCACACCTACCATACAATAAGTTACTCGAGCACTAAAGTAATTGGAAATTATTTTATTACGACAATTTAATTAAAATTTCGCCGTTTTTTATGTGTGAATGATGTAGTTTATCAAAATTTTTGTAATTTTTACGGCTTTTTTGTCAGTCATTACATAAAAAATAAAGTATAATAGATTAATAAAGGGGGATATCAGTTTTTTTTACATTCAGTATAGTGCTTGTCACATCATTTTTGTTAGCTCCAATAAATGGCAGTGGAAATAGATAGTATTTCACTAAATTTATTAAGGGGACTTTTTACATTGAATCATAAAATTTTGAATTTTCTTTTTCTCTTTCTTTTTAGTTTCATTTTTCTTTTACCTGGAGAAACCTCCGCAGCGGCTGAGATAACAGGTGTAGTAAACAGTAATTCGGTCAATATTAGATCCGGAAGCGGTTTAAACTATGGTATTATATCAAGCGCCAACAAAGGAGATTCGTTTCCTGTACTAGGAACAAGCAACGGCTGGGTAAATGTAAAGTTGACCAACGGAAATGGGTGGATAGCTGACTATTTAATTGATATTCAAAATTCACCTATCCAAAGAACTGCGATTAACTTGGCAAATAGCTTAAGTGTTTATCAAGAAGCAAGTACAAGGACAGCTATCATTGGAGTATTAAACAAAAATGATCCTGTCACTATCCAAAATGAGATAAATGGATGGTATCAAGTAAAGGCAGAAAAAGTGAGTGGTTGGGTCTATGGGAACCTTTTAAATAGTAATTTTACTGTAAACTCAACAATGGTAAATGTTTATGTTGATGCTAGTGTAAGAGTTTCTGTCAAAGGTACCTTGAAAAAAGGAGACTCAGGTAATATATTAAGAGAAATAAATGGCTGGTATTTCATAGAGTCAACAAATATGCAGGGCTGGATATTTGGTAAACATTTAACTGAAGGTAGTCCCATTGCCAATGTTGACACTGGAAAATCTGCCATTGTTCAATCTCAAGTATTGGACGTTTATCAGCAAGAATCTATGAGAAGTGCCAAAATAGGAAGAGTTAACAAAAATACCCCTGTAAAAATTATTAAAGAAATAAATGGCTGGTATCAAATTACATCACAAAACATTAATGGTTGGGTTTATGGCGGGCTCTTAAATTCTTCATTTTCCGTTTCAGCTTCTGTGGTAAATATTTATCAGGAGTCTAGCTTAAGGACAAGTGTAATAAATCAGTTGAAAAGAGGAGAAACAGGCGAAGTTATCCAAGAGATAAATGGATGGTACTATATTAAATCTGGCGTTAAAGAAGGCTGGATTTATTTCAAGCATTTAACAGAGGGAAGCCCTGCTGCTGTAATAAATGTCGATAGTTACCCTGCAATCATCAGTTCTTCCTTACTAAATGTTTACCAAGAAGCAAGTACTAGAACGCCTGTAATTGGGACGTTAAAAAAGGATACACCGATAACCGTTACAAAAGAAATAAACGGCTGGTATAAAGTTCAAGCCACCGAACTTGAGGGTTGGGTTTACGGAAATATTTTAAAAGCAACATTTACTGTACAAGCCTCAAAGGTAAATATTTATCAGGAAGCAAGTGTTAATTCGCCAGCAAGTGGAACTCTTGTTAAGAGTGAAGCGGGTAATATACTTAGGGAAATTAATGGATGGTATTATATTAAATCGGGGAATAAAGAAGGCTGGATTTATTATAAACATCTTACTGATGGAAGCCCGGCACCATTAGTTACCCTCATGGACGATAGGGCAATTGTACTTGTAAATAACTTAGCTGTTTATCAAGAGGCCAGTACTAGAACGGCTATTAAAGGACAGTTGGATAAGGATCAGCCGGTAAAGATTAAGAAGTTTATAAATGGCTGGTACCAAATCGTTTCAACAGATTTGGATGGTTGGGTCTATGGGAGCCTGCTAAAAAGTGAAGTAGTTACAACAGTGAATAACGTTGATGTCTATTTAAACTCAACTACAAGGACGACTATTGTAGCTACTTTAGGTTCAAACACTAGTATCAGAATATTAAAGGAAATAAATGGATGGTATTTAATTGAATCTAATGCAGTAAAAGGTTGGATATACAAAACCCATTTAGAAACTGGAAGTCCTGTGCTTCAAAAGATAAGTGCGATCGTTAAAAATGATACTAGTATATATTATGAACCTTCAGCCACCTCGCATATAATTGGATTTCTTACCGCAAATCAAGAGACATCTGTGATAAGGGAAGTAAACGGTTGGTACGAGATTATTAATAATAATGAAAGAGGATGGGTACCTGTTACGGCTGTTTTATATAAGCAAAGTCCAATAGTATTACCGCTTTCAGGAAAAGTAATCGTTTTAGATGCAGGGCATGGAGGTTATGATAGTGGGGCTTTAGGACCGGTTGACCGATTTGGAAAAAGGGCTATGGAAAAAGACCTTACTTTAAAAACTGTCAAATTATTGGAGTCAAAATTAGCTTCATTGGGTGCAAAAGTTATCCTTACCAGGAGTACCGATGTCTTTATTTCCTTGCCAAATCGTGTTAAAGTAAGCACGATAAATAATGCGGATATCTTCGTTAGTATTCACTATAATTCTTCTGTTGCAAGTACGGTTTCTGGACTTGAAACTTTATATTATTATAATAGAGATATACCGCTAGCTAATTCAATTCAAACATCTTTAGTAAATAAAATCCAATTGCCTAATAGAAAGGCAAAATATCAGGATGTGCATGTTCTAAGGGAAAATTCACATCCAAGTGCCTTGGTAGAGCTTGGGTTTATCTCCAACCCGTTTGAATTAGCTCTAATCCAAACGCAGGATTTTCAAGAAAAGGCCACATCTGCTATAGTGGATGGTATTTATTCCTTCTTAAAGAAATAATTAACATGATTCTAGATTACCTGATAATAATAAATGAAATATGTCCAATCATAAATGTTGAAATGAAGAAAAGGGCTTATTCAGTTTAGCTGAATAAGCCCTTAATGTATATGTTGTTCTATGCTTCTATTATTTTTTTTATTATTTCCAGCTCTTTTATAGTTGTATTTCCCTTTGAAAATCTGCTGTTTTTCTCATTTGATAATTTGGATAAACTTATTCCTTCTAAAACTTCATTTAGATTAATTTCAACTTCTGAGTTATTAAAATAAAAAATATTATCAAAGTTATAAAGCATCTCTTTACAAATAGGTAAATTTGAAGTTACCAAGGGCATCCCGTAAGTGGCAACCTCACACATTAAGACTCCTTGTGCATCTAATCTAGTTGGAAGTAAAGCGCAGCGATAGTGATTTAGAAGTTTTGCCATATCATTAGGACTAAAAAACTCCTGAAAGACTTCGATATTTTTAGGCTTTTCATTATAAGTAAAATACTCGCCTTTTCCATAAATATGGAAGGTGAGACTAGGGTGTTTCTTTGCCAGCTCTACAACCAAATCAACTGCATATTTAGAATTATCTAAAGGACGAATCGTTATAAAATCAGCTTTTATTGGTTGCTCTAACTTATAACTTTGCTCCAAGAAAATGGTATTCATTGCATTTGATATTACATATGAATTATCTAATAATAACTGCTTGTTAATAGGGATATTTTCAAGAAAAACATCACGCATCCAGTTACTTACAAAAATAATCTTTAACTTTTGGTTTTTAAACATTGAGGTAATATATTTCTTTAATATTTTTAGTTTTAATATATCGTATAAATCCCTCGTAAAATCCTTTATATGGTTAGTACCTAAATAAGAATAAGTTTTTGGGTAATATTTTGCCATTCTCATTACCTCATGCCCATGAATAAAGAATAAGATTTTTCCAAAGCGAGGATTATATTCTTTTAAAAACCTAATATGATTTCGGAGATTAGGGGCGTGACTAATAACAAGATTAAAAAGATGATTACGATATTCTGTCTTGAAATTCTCAAGTGGAATTACCTTTATTCCCTCGTAATAATAGGATTGTTGAGCACTAAAAGAAAGAACTGTTATGTTTAAATTTTGTTGGGCATATTCAAGATTCCTAGTATGAACATAATTCATTGCGTATTTGTTGTTAGCATTAGGATAGTCTTGTACAAGAATAAGAATTTCCATTTGCAGACCTACTTTCCGCTTTTTTGTGTAAGTGTATAGAAAACCTTTTCAGCACGATGAATCCAGAGATGTTTCATTAATAGAGCATTTCTTACATTTTCTTTATAATGGTCTCGAATTTGTGGGTCTAAAAATGTGTTTAATCCCTCAAAAATCCCTGGAGCATTATCTGGAACTACAAGACCCAGTTTACTTTTTTCAATAATATTTACTTGGGCCTTACAATTAGTTGCGAGAACAGGTAAACCGTACGAAATATATTCAAATAATTTAACTGCTACAGCAAAGTCATTATAGGTATCGCATTTAATCGGGACAATTCCAAAATCAGCTCTATGGTAAAGGGGTGTAAGCTGTTCCCCATATGCATGGTGTATTTCAAGCCAATCCATATTACTATATGGTTCCATCAGTTCCGAATAGGTTGAAAATTCCTCTTTGCGGCACACCATAATTAACTTTATCTTTGTTGACTTTTGATTAATTAGTCTGAATGCTTCTAAAGTATCATAAATTCCGTAGCGGGGGTTAATTCCTCCAACATAGATGGCTTGTACAAGATTTGTTTCTGTTTTTTTGTTATAATTTAACTTATTTACACCACCTGGAGGAAGGTCTGTCACCATATCCGGTTTTACACCGACAAAATCATTCATATATAGGCTTGGAAGATAAATAATACTGGAATATTTCTTATATAAAGACAGCTCAATCTTAAAAATAGTTTGCATGATCGGTTTTATTAATGGATTAACTTTGTACAGGGAATTAAATTTCCAATAGATGTCCCTATAGAATACCCCCAGAGGAATATTATTCTTTTTAAGATATTTTAGAAACGTTACATCAATTAAAGGTTTCCGTGGAAGATGATCTGTGTCTGTCAACCAGATAGGAATTGTCGCATTTTCCATATAGCAGAATAAGATTTCTTTTGGATTAACATTCATATATAAATTAGAAATGGCCTGTTCCCTATCCCTTGATTCTCCATTAATAGCTATTACTTCATAACCATTATTGTCGGCTAATTCTTTAAATGCTTCTAGTATTTTAACAGGACGAACCGCGGATCCACTTGTTTGTTGTCGTAATTTGTACGGAAAGTACACAATAATCTTCTTCATAATATCAGTTCCTTTGGGAAGTATTTATTTGAACATATTTTATCTTTATTTAATCTATTTTAAAAGTGCATTATAAGTTAAGTAAAATTTAGAAAATATGATCAATCTCTATATGAAATTTTGAATGACTTAATGGAAAAATCAGCATACTATGTAAGATTTAACATAAAAATTTGACGAATTTTCGTCTATA
>NZ_JAANMZ010000066.1 GCF_011250555.1 Bacillus sp. MM2020_4
GTATGAATATAATTTTTTTGGTCCAATAGATATTTGTTATTGTCCATCAATTTTTCCTCCAAAAATCATTAATTTGGTCATTGTGGTCAACTTTTTTAAGGCAACAAAAGCTAAGGAAATCACAAAATAACTGGAAAAGAATCATTGTTAACCTTGGCTCGGCTGTAAGTATTGCCCACATTAATTCAAACCCAACTCTTAACCCAGTTAAAAAGTCCGCCTTCCTTGCAGTGCTTGCAGCTTTTTAGTCATATTCTACCATTATATTCTATTTTTCTAAATATTTCTTACGATGAAATATTACTTTCTTTCTATAACTTTTAGCTTAAAAAAAGCCACCAAAAATGGCAGATGGATCTTAGAGTAACGCACCCGTTACTTTAAGTACAATACTTCACAATCCGCTTTGTTAAAAAAATGCGATACTTTAAAAAGGCATCGCATTCACTAGTAAAAATCTGCAATTGGGTAAGTTTTTAGAAATTATTCATAAACAATCTTTAGAGAGTCAACTTTATACCCTTCTGCAAAGGCTTGGAAATTATGCTGTGATTTTTGAGCAGAGGTTTTAGCTAGATATAGTGTACCTTGATTACCATTTGCTTCTATATAGTTTACAAGGTATCCCTTTTGGACATATATATACCAATTTCCATTTAATTTAAGCACAGTTGTTTCGTTTGGTTTTTTCTTTGCTTCTTCCCATTGTCCCTTTATCTCTTCAGGGATTAAATCATCGATATTACCAGTTGTCATATGAGGTTGTTCTTGCCGTGACAGATCATAATTTTTATATCCATCTAAATTTGGTGTGAATTTTTTATTGTCAATAGGAACGTTAATTTCAAGTTTCGTAGGATGTAAATAATCAACAACGTCTCCAGCCGAATTATACGTTTCATACTTAACCAAGATTCCTGTATCCTTATCCACCCAAAAACGGAAAGATTGGAAATCTCTTCGGTTTATATTCCCTTTAATAACAAGTGTATTATGTCCTAATAGTTCTTCATTTTGTTTTTCAACGTTCCAAGAATTTAAGTCTCTTGTATAATTGGAAGCAATTTCATAAGGAAATAATGTTTCATTTGCTACACCAATTGGAGGTCTCTCTCTATATTTAGTTAAATTGTTCCCATCACTATGAACTGAAAATGCATCCTCTATTTTTAATGGTGTTCCTGGGCTACCTTCTTCTAAATATTTCGATTCAATATAGGTTTTTGTTTGTTCAGATAATGTCCATACTGAACCAACTGTATAATATTGAAAAGCAACCTCCTCTTTCCCATTTACTGTATCAGTCCTTTTACCGAATCCTCCTGGTTTATTTTTCAAACTTATAGAATATTCTACTACAGAATCGCCTGGAATATTGTTGTAGTGTATTTTGTATTCTCCAATAGCTGTTTCAAAATTGTCTACGGTATTAATCATTTTGGTCAGTATCTCTTCTTTAGTCATTTCATAATAATTTTCTTCTTGCTTTGGTGGTATATATTCAGCTTCCGCATTTGTGTCTTTATTTGGGGATTTTGGTATATTCCCCTTTGAGTCACTTTCTCGTTTCCCTTGTATTCCATCGAAAAAGTGAAGCTGTGTTCCAACAAAATATGTAATACCTAAAAACATTATAGAAACTACAGAAATGCTGAGCAGAGCATTAAATTTGTTCCTCAATGAAGATGGCTGCTTTTGAAATTTGGATTTTTTAATTGAGTTCAGCACTCGTTGATACTGCTTATCATCAAAGTACACATCTCTTAAAATTGTTTCATCCATTTTTTCTTTTAATTTACCTAATTTATTTTCCACTAATTGCCCACGCTCCTTCTACTGATTCTTTAAGTTTAATGCGTCCCCGATGCAATCTAGTTTTAACCGTATTAGGATTAATCTTTAGCAAATCCGATATTTCTTCTATTGAAAACTCCTGATAATAAAATAAGATAATGACTTCTCTTAATTTCACTGGTAGCTCTATTACTTGTTTTGAAATTAATTCATTTTCCTCGCCGCCAAAAAAGTGATTCTCCAGAGAAGAATAGGTTTCTTTTGGCTTAAAAAAGTCAGTAAAATACAAATTTTTAAAAGTCCAGCTCTTTAAAACATCTTTACATCTGTTTACAGTAATTCGTATAAGCCACGTTTTATAAGATGATTCATTTCTAAAGAATTCCATTTTCTCGTAGCACTTTATAAATACATCTTGTGCCACATCTTCGGCTAGTTGTTTTTGTTTCAAATAGGTATAAGCAATTTTAATAACATCATTGCCATACTTTTTCATTAACCATTTAAGCCTTTCTTCTCGATTTAAATAATTTAGGGGTTCTGATTTAGAGTCATCTACCTTATCAATCATTTTTCTCCTCACAATCATTGTTTTTTTAGTAATTAGACGATTTGTATTCTTTATAGGTTCTATTTTAAGATTTTTCATTTAAAAAATTTCAGATAAGCAATTAGTTATTAATTAAAAAAGCCGCCAAAAATGGCAGCTGATTACTTTAGCTTAATTCAATATTACCTTTTTAATACAATATTTGAAATGATTTCTTATTAAACTAAACTGCATCCGTTAGTGAAACAAGAAAAAAGGATCGCCACAGCCATCCCAATCTTTAACTCTTGCACCCGTTACTTTAATAAGCATCTGTTAATCTTCACCCAAAATGATGTTCTAAAATGTATTTAATAGAGGCACTATTATTATTGATAAAACTAAACTTAATAAGAATGTAATAAGCCAATCCCTTTTTTTCGTCGTCTTAAGTAGTATGTTCAATACCGAACCAATACAAATACAAACTAAAAATACGAACAAAACCATAATAAGTGACTCCATAAAATACCTCCAGATATCAAATGTATAATATTTTAACATTATTCCCTTTGTTAAACTATCCTGCGACTTTAGTTTAACAAGATACATTCTTCTATGGGTGTAAAACAGTATGAACTCAATATTTTGCGTTCTCTGAGTCTTTTTTCTTAACAGAAACGACATATTGTGTTTCATAGTTACTGTTCATTCCAGCTCTTCCAAAGTTTCCTCTTGTTGTACCCCGCCCCAACCATTGACTTGAACGGTTAATAACTTTATAGGTATACTTAATGCCCTTACTTTCTAAAATTCCTCTAACCCTTGATAATTCCTCCATTGAATATCCAATGTAAATCTCTTCTTTATTAAAGAAAAACATATTCATCCCCCCATTAACGACTTGATTCCATTTTATTACATTATACTTTTTTTACTTGAAAGGGGGATACGAAAATTTTGGATATATCAGGAGTATTAAAATAGGATGCCTTATTCAACTAAACTGCTTCGTTAGTGGAATAAGAAAAGCGACTGCTCTTATCAAACAATCGCCCTCTGTTCGTAATGGAGGTTACACAATACGCCTTCTTTTGTTTCAAAAGAAGGGGCTAACCTTTTGAAGATAATATTCCTTCACAAAGATTAGGTATTGCAATAAAAGCAATTAAATTTTAAGGAAATAATTTATATGCAATAGTTGGGAAATTACTCCAAATACTTTTACAAAAATTAAAAGTTTTCTGTTAAAATAAAGGTAAATTAACAAATATAGGATGATAAAAAATTGGAGGAATTTTACTAATGAAAAAGTTAATTAGTGCTTTAATAACAACCCTTGTTTTGTTAGGAATAACCTATGCTCTTACCCTCTATACTAATGCAAAATTCATTGATTTCTCATTTATTGTTGGTATAGTAGTTAGTATCATTATTTGGTTTTTTACTTCAAAAGGTGGCTTTACATCCCGAAATACAGATATGATTGTTCAAGCAACAACGAGAATTAAACAAGAAGAACAAAAACACCAGTTTACGCCAAATGTAGTATTTTTAACATCAGTTGCTTATACCGTAATTTCTATTTTATGTATCGTGGTTTATTATAGAGAATATTTTTAAATAACGTTTATGGTCATTCTTTTTATATAAGGCTCTGTTAAATCTCATTGTTGATTTTTAAGCAATAATAAAGGGAAACTCTATTTCTCAAAGGTTTCCCGTTTCTTTTAAACTTACATTTGAATTTTCAGACCCTTCCACCAATCCAATAAAGAATAATTCCTACTATAAAAATAATTGGAAGCAGAATGATAAGTAGCCCTATCATTGCAAATCCACTACCTTCACTCAACCCATAGATACTACTGATTAACCACGAAGCAACTGGTGCTATTATGAGCATAGTGGTTATTCCCCAAATTCTGAGTTTCTTTGCTTTAGGTTTTCTTAGGCTAAATAAAGTGGCTATTACTATTCCAACTATTAAAATAATTACTGCGTAAATCTCGTATGTCATATTCCCTCTCCCCTCTCATTGTATAATTTACCACAATTCCCCAACTAATTATTGAAGTTTTCAATTATTTCAGTTATATAAAATTAAATGTTAAATTTTGACAACCTTAAACTATCATATGTGTCAGTCATTTCATATACAAATGATGTGAGAAGGAATTCTTTAATATGCTGTTTAGTGCTTTCATTGCTACGACTATCGACAAATAAAACCAAGCAAGGTAATTATCAAGATATTTTGTAGCCACACCTTTAAAACGGTCTATCCATTGTTTTAAACGAGAATGGAGACCGTTGACATTTTGGATATGATACAAGCCCTTAATAACGTGTTTGCCACTGTCTGACTTAATCCGATAATGCTCTAAATCTTTTTCATTGGCATAAGTTTTATATGCCCTCCAAGCATCTGTTACAAGCACATTTTCATCAGACAATTTAGAGCCAATTAAAGTATCAACCTTTGTTTTCACAATACGACCCATACAAGCTACTTTGGAGACAGTCGCTTTTGTGCGGTCTCTGGCAACGAGAACACAAACCTGTTCGTGGCTGATACCTCTATGCTTAGATTTTCCGCCTCGTTTTCGAGGTTTGCGGTTAGTAATACCACGTTTTCCTTTTTCAGAGTATAGGAAATAGGTCTCATCAATTTCAACGATACCTTCAAAATGCTTGAAATCCATTTGCTTTAAAGCGTTTAAAAGTTTGTGTCTCCAATAAAAAAGCGTAACCCAAGTAACCCCTACGATTTCAGCCGATTTTCGCAAGGAGTATCCTTTGAACATACAATCAACAAATATAATCCATTCATTACCTTTTCGAGTACGATATAAAACGGTGTTGGTCGTGTCAGTGAAAGTTTTGCAACAACATTTACAGCGATAGCGTTGCCGACCATTATACTTTCCAAACCGAACAACGTGTTCAGATGAACAATGAGGACACTCAAATCCTTCCTTGAAGCGAGTTTCTCTCATTTCATTGATTAAACGACCACCCACAGAGGAAGAAGGCTGAACATAGCGTTTTACCCATTGATATACTTTTTCTTTTTGGGTATGCGGTAATTTATCAATATGTTTCAGTAGATTGCTAAAAGCCTTGTTCATTCTTACCCCCCCGAATATTCGTTCTTAGTTCCATTATACTAATAATTCAGGAAGGTAACAGAGCCTTATATAAAAGCGAAATGAAAATAGAGAACAGTAATCATTGGAACAAAATCCGATGATTTCTCAATATTTGGCTTTTCTTATTACTTATTTAATTTCTAAAATAGTGCAAGTTTAAAAAGTTTAATGGGCTGTAAATTCAAATTTTCTACTCAAAATCGAACCGTTGCTCTGCAACAGAGTTGCTTTTTTTCTTGCACCTTATTATTCCACTAACCTGCTTCGTTAGCTTAATAAGAAATATCAATATGATACACTTTTAACCTTTTCCAAATTGATTTCCAATTCTTTTTTGATATACGGACTTCGTAAATTTCAACTCTCTCTTTAGTCTTTGTAAAATATGGAGTCGGCTTCACCTCAAGATTGACAACATCGCCGATTCCACAAGGGGCTATTAATATCACATTGTCTTTTTCATCTAATTTTACTCCTAATGCCGTGGCTGTTTCTGGAAACTTGGAAATAGCATCAACAGAAGAAGAATAAGGAGGCATATTGCTTTTAATGTGCATTCTTGCTTCATTCTTTACAGACCAAGGAATATTAGTCATAAGGGTTTTAAGCATTTCCTCAAGTTTTTTTTCCTTTAATTCATCAATATTTGTAGGGTCAAAATAAATTACATCAATATCAGGGATTGGAGTTCTTTCATTGAAATTATGTAATGTGTCCCATATTTTTGAACGAACAAAGCCAGCACATATCCACCAATCTGGCAAATTCAATGATTTTGCTATTTTTAATATATTCATCATCCATTTATCTTCTGTAATAAGCTCAATAATTTTTTCCTCATTTATCACTGTAAAATTACTCCTTATAATGTGTATTACCCCCTATAGTTTAAGTACATTTGTTCACTAACTTTAGTTTTTCTACCCCGCCACTTTGTATAAAGAAAAAGCGATTGCTTAATTTCGCAGTCGCTTCAATCAATTCATATTGGGATGAAAATACTTAGGAATCATTCTAATATTGAAAAGGCCATTTACTTTTCAATCATAGACAACAATACTTTCTCCATTTCTTCTTTGGACAATTTATCTGTAATCAATACGATTTTATACCCCTTTTCTGGTACTTTTATCCTCAAGCCACCAAGCCACTGCGACTGTTCTTTAGAAACATAATCAAATTGAAATCCATTTAAGGAATAAGATTCAGTTTTTTTAAATAAACCAGCCCCCGGCCTTTCTAAATCCGTTAATTGATTTATTTTCAGTTGTTGTGTATTAAACCAAGACTCTCCCTTTCTATAGTCAAATGAAACAACTGGTTCCTCACCTTTATTAGCAATGCCGTAGCTTTCGAAATCCAATTCATATCCTTGTGGTAAATATGCTGGTTTTTTGGTTAATGTAAAACTTGCCAATTGTTGAGAAAATATTGGCATAAATTTGTTTTCATAGGGTCTCATTATTTCCTTTATTTCGTGAGATCTGTTAGCTTCCTTTTCACTCGGCTCCCTATTTTCTTTTTGCAACTTGCTTTTTAACGCTACCAATTCCTTCATCAGTTTTGTATATTCGTTAAATTCTTCTTCAGTTAAATTTTCTTGGGCTACCACTAGGGATTGATCTATCAAATCGAACTTTTCAGGTTCGTCATCAGGATAAGTTTTCATTAAGTTTTCTTTTGAGCCAAATAATTGGCTGATAATTGATTCTGCCGCATCTGCTATGTGTGAACCGCCTAAACTTAAACCTGTACCAATAATCATTACGGCAGCGACTGAAGCAAGCATCCACTTTGGGTTTCGTCTCTTCTGCCTTTCCATTTTGGCCTGCTTTACCCCTAAAGTAACTCTACTGTTCAAGTCCTTTGGGATTTCAATCTTTTCCAAGGCCTGTTTTATGTTATTCACAAATTTGTGCCCCCTTAAATTTTTTTCGGAGTTTAATTAAAGCACGATATAAAACCGACTTTGTGGTCCCTAAAGGCATATTTAGTAAGTCCGAAATTTCTTTCAATGAATAGTCGTGGTGGAACCTTAAAATAATAATACTCTTTTCATCCTCATTTAACTGCTCTAGTAAGTCTTGCAGGGTAACAAAGAGAGAGATATCCTCATCCTCAAAACCGATAAACTCTTCGTATTGCGGTTTTAACTCAATCACTTTTTTATTTTTCCGAACAAGTTCAATTGCACTGTTGATGGCAATTTTGAGTAACCAAGTCTTAAAATATTCAGGATTTTTCAATGTATCGATTTTTTTAAACGAACGGTATGCTGTCTCCTGAACTACATCCAATGCATCATTTTGATTTTTCACATAAGTGAAAGCCATTCGGTATATATCATCCTGATATTGCTGAAAGAGCTTAAGAAACGCTTGGTCATCGCCCTTTTGAGCCCTTTTTATTAAACTAATAATGGCTGTTCCTCCTCTTTATGTATGCCTTATATCTATTAGATGAATGAACCTTTCATTTAGCTTCAATTTTTTCATATTTTTTCATAATAAAAAACTATCATATTAAACGGTCATATATTAATATTGTTTCTTTTATAAATTCCTTATTAAGCTAACATGCCCAGTTACTTCAATACCACGTTTTCAATTCTATAATCAGGGCAATAATTCCTCTAATATAACCGAAAAGGAGGAATTATTTTGTTATTATCAAAAGCCTGGGAATTATATGAATCGGACAAAAGGATTGAAGGATTCTCTCCTCAGACTTTAAATGCATATAAGCTCCAGTCCAAGTTGCTGATTCAACACTTTAACGATGTGGATATGCAGTCATTGACGACTGATCAACTGAAAGGATACTTAGCAAAATCCAGTGAAAACCTAAAGCCATCAAGTTTAGCTCATCGATTCGCTTTATAAAATCTTTATTTCGTTGGTCACACGAGGAAGGGCATTTATCTAGAAACCCAGCAGCAAAAATAAAAGAACCTAAACAAGGTAAACGGATTCCGAAGTTTCTAACGGAGAGAGAAATTGAACATTTAAGGGAAGCCTGTTTAAATTCAATGGGAAAGGCATTATTTGAATTTATGTTTTCAACAGGTTGTAGAATAGGGGAAATCGTTTCTCTAGATAAAAATTGTATTAATTGGTCAAATCGTTCAGCCATTGTGCTTGGAAAGGGTGACAAGGAGAGAGAGGTATACTTTAATATAAAATGTGAAATCTGGCTAAAACGTTACTTAGACCTTCGCTAGGATAAAGATCCAGCTATTTTTGTTACTGAACGGCACCCACATAGGATGAGTATTGGACAGATGAGGTACATCATAAAACGAATATCAAGTCGGGCAGGAATTAACAAAGAAATTCATCCTCATCAACTACGCCACAGCTTAAACAACGGAGCTCCCATTGATGTTATTCAAAGTTTATTAGGACACAAAAAAAGCGAGACTACAAGGATTTATGCTCAGTTAAGCGGGAGCCTTAGAAGGGAGTTTTATAGAAAATACTTTTAGATTGGATGGCAAAAGGCAACGGATAACTCCGTTGCCTTTCCACTATTGCCCCCATTAGTTTAAGTGTATTTATTCACAAAGTTTATGCTAGAAATAAATAAGAAGTATTCATTATGAACAACTTTTATTTTTATGTATTTGGCATTGCTAATTTCTCGGATTGAAGAACTAAGGCAGTTAAACCTGTCTCACTTCCGCTAAAGTGACCTTCGCCTTTTTCCCAAAAAACTCCTTCACCACTTTTCAACGTAATTCTTATATTATCTTCTCCTTCAATCCAACCATCTCCTTTAACCACAATGAAAAGCTGAGGCACTGGTGCTTTGTGATACCCTACAATACCACCTTTGTCAATATCAATAAAACCAATATTGGTCTGTCCCTCTGTTTTAATTATTTTTGAATAATAAGCTGAAACAGAATTGTAATTCCCAATAATTTGACCTATTCCCAATTTAAATAATTGCACTAAAAATCTCCCTGAAATTTATGTTTCTTTTTCCATAGTACCTTTTTAAAGGAGTCCTTTGAATAAATTTCCTTATTCATTTTAAAGATTTAGCCCATCAATTGTCTTGAAAATTCTTGAATAAACATCTTTTATATTTTCATCAGTCTTTTCATCGTTATATAAACCATATCCCCAACTCTTCAATTTACCGTTTTCTTGTGAAGTAAGCATTCCAACAGCAAAATTACTACCAGCAGCCCAATTCCAATTATGATCGTACTCTGTATCTTTCAAGGAAAAAGGAATATGACTTTTAGTTGAAATAAAAAAGAATGGAATGGTTGAATTTAAGTAAACATCTGCATACTGGCTTTCATCAGCTTCGATAAGGTTTTCTTCCGTAATAAAAACAGCATCATAAGAACCTATTTCCTTATTTAGTATTTCATCGAAAGTAATTTCTTCAAACCTAACTTGTTCTTCTTTCACTTTTGGTGATTCTCCAATAACTGCTATCTTTAAGGGTTTTCCTTCATACAATTCAAAATGTGGACGTTGATTACAAGCTGTTAGTACCAATACTAGAATAAACAATGAAAAATTATAATATTTAATTCCATTTAACCTTTTCATATGCAGCCCCCATATCGTATTTTAACATAATATTCCATTAACTTTTTGAAAAAAATAATAAATAATAGTTACTAATCGGTTTGTACAAGATTTACCAGTCCGTTTTCTTACGACCGTTTGTTTAATTTATTCTTTAATCTCTCTCTTAAAATCTGTTCCTTAATAAAAATGACAGATAATTCTTCAACATTGATCAATCCTTCTTTAACTAGTCGAGTAGAAGAGAACCTCTCTACCTTACGGCAGATTGTGTTCTCCCCCCTCACAGAACCGTGCTCGCGCTATTCACGCACACGGCTCCTCCTAGTTATCATTTACAGAATGTAGCTAATCTCTTTTCTGAGTTCATAGATGTTCACTTTGATTCTTGGTGAAGGAAGTGGATATTTACGCAGAAAAAGGTTAAATTTATCCCATGTGAAGGACTTCCTTTAGCTTCTTCTATTTAGCCATTTAAATAGTAAGTATTCGATTTTCTCTTTGAAGTTGTTAACAGCTTGAGTGTTATCCGTGATGCAATAGTTGTAATAGCCTACAAGTGAGCGTCTAAATCTATCCATAATCGTATGAATATCTTTATTTCTATTAGCTTTTAGCCATTCTTTAGATTCTCTTAGTTTACCTTGGACTTTCTTCCTGCTAGATTTCCGTTTTACCCGAAATTTCCCTTGTTTACTTTTCCCACAATAGTGGGTAAACCCAAGCAAATCAAACGTAGCTGGTTTACTATTCCCATCACGTTTTGCATTATTTTCCGCAAACCTTCCAAAGGGAATAATTTTAGTTTTATCCTCGGCTATTTCCAAATTAAACTTCTTTAATCGAAGCTTTAATGAATGAAAGAATTGCTGAGCTTCACTTTTATGTTGAAAACAACAAACAAAGTCATCTGCGTATCTTACTATGTAAGCCTGTCCTTTACATTGTTTCCTAACCACTTTCTCAAACCATAAGTCCAGAACATAATGGAGATAAACATTGGCTAATATCGGAGATATTACTCCACCTTGCGGTGTACCATTATCTGTCTTGTACTTCTTCCCTTCCTCCATGTATCCACTTTTAAGAAACCTGCTGATTATTCTCAGAAGGTTAGGATCAGCGATTCGGAGTTTCAAGAATTCTATCATCCATTTGTGGTCCACATTGTCAAAGAAACCTTTGATATCCACATCCACTACATAACTTACTGACCTCTTTTCAATATAAAGGTTCAATATTTTAAGCGCATCATGGCAGTTTCGATTAGGGCGGAACCCAAATGAACAATCTAGGAAGTCATTTTCATAGATGGTATTTAGTATTTTGGTAATACCCTTTTGTACAATTTTATCCTCATGTTCAGGTATCCCCAAAGGTCTCTTCTTGTTTGAATTGAGTTTTGGGATATACATTCTTCTTACTGGAACAAGTCGATAACTTTTGCTCTTGAGCCTACTTACTAAATCCATTATGTTTTCTTCCATGTTTTCGCTGTATTGTTCTTTAGTCGTTCCATTAACACCCGTCGCCTTTTTATTAGTTAGTTCATGATGGCACTGTGTTAGCGATTGCTCATTTAATAAGGGTGCTAGTGATGTAAATTTCATTTTAGGCTCAGATTTTGCTAATTCTGCTATCCTTAATAGTTTTGTTTCCATTTATTATACCTACATCTGTGTGCAGTAAATCTGTCCCTAGTAAGGGTGATAACCGGTAGCTAGCCTTTCCTCCATCGGCATTACCCAACTTCATTGGTACTACGCTGCTATCCGACCCCCTACTTCGGCATTTGGTTTCTGGTATGTCAACATTAAACTAGACAATTTTTTTAAGGTGTCTATGCTTATAATCAATTGGACTTTCATATCCAAGGGTTCCGTGAATTCGTATGTTATTAAACCAGTGGACATAGTCCTGTAATTCCCTTGTTAATTCTTCTAAACTATTAAAATGTCTGCCTTTCACAAACTCTGTTTTGATGATTTTAAATGTCGCTTCGGCTACTGCATTATCATACGGGCAACCCTTCATACTTAAAGATCGTTGGATATTAAATGTCTTTAAAGCATCATCAATCAATTTATTTTTAAACTCATTTCCACGATCGGTATGAAAAAGCTGTATCTTATTAAGGTCAACCTTGATAGAAGCTAATGCTCGAAAAACGAGTAATGCATCTTTATTTGATCCCGTACTAAAACCCACGATTTCTCGATTAAGGAGATCGACAAAGATACATACGTAGTTCCATTTTTGATTAACTCTTACGTACGTTAAATCACTTACGATTGCGGTCATTTCTTGTTCCTGATCGAACTCACGATTCAGTTCATTCTTCTGTTCTGATTCATTACAGGATTTTGCATGAGGTTTAAATTGAGCGATTGTGTATGCAGATACAAGGCCCTGCTCCTGCATTATGCGTCCGATTCTCCGCCTGGAAACAGTTAGACCGCGCTTTTTTAATTCTACTTTGATTTTTCGTGTTCCATAGTTTTGACGGCTTGCGTGAAAAATATCGACCACATCAGAGGTAACGGGATCCTCCGCAATCCGTTCCTTTGCTTCATAATAATAAGTACTTCTAGGGATTTGTAGGACTTTGCACATTGCTGATATCAAGTATTTGTATTGGTTATTCTTGATTACATTTACTTTCGTCCTAGTATCAGCGCGGCTTGCTTTAAAATATCATTTTCCATTTCTAGTTGCTTATTTCTTTTTCGGAGTTCCATCAATTCCTTTTGTTCATCTGTTAAATTGTCTTTTTCCTTAAAAGAACCTGATTTTTGAGTCTGACCCACCCACTTATCTAATGAAGAAGGAGTAAGGTCATACTCACGAATAATCTCTTTTCTGGGTTTTCCATTTTGGTACAGCTGCACCATCTGTTGCTTGAAATCTTCAGTAAATGTTCGGCGTTCTCTTTTGGCCATGTAGATTCTCCTCAAATGTGTTATCTGTAGTCTACTTGACCTTAAAAATTCTGTCCAACTAAGTGTAGCCTATCCATTCCTTGCTTATTATTGCTTGTAGACCATACTCTTCTATAAAATATAGAAAAGACCGGTAGGGTGTCCCAAGTTGCCGTATCATATCAATGTGTAACGTGCCAAGGTCTCTGACTCCAGAGAGGTTTTATCCTTCTTGCCTTTGACGAAGGAAAAAAATGTTGCTTTCTGCACGCAGGTAAGGCATCAGCCCTCTCGGTTTACTAACGTTTATGGAGCTCAATCCCTTCAACCATTTGGCTTTCGGCCCGCTACCTAACTGTCTACGCTTAAAAAATAGAGTTACCTTTGGCCCTCCAAGACTCGCTACGAGCGAATGGCTAGCTCTTACTCGACGGGAATCCCACCCGCTATATGATACGACCTAGGCTCGGCCGCACACCTGCCCCGTTCCTTCAATAAGAATAGCTGCCGAGAATGTCAGTTGATTTTTAACTCTTGCATCCGTTTAGCTTAATTAGTTTTGGTTCTATTCTATTTCTTTTTGAGCCTTTTTTAATACATCTAGTATAAATGGTCCCTTTGCTTCAGTATATGAAACTCTATCAAAGTGATACTTTTCAGCCATTTCCTTTTTTAATTGATGATACTTTTTTAGATCATCTGGGTGAGTTCTAAGATAATTCCTAAAAAGAAGTTGGTTATTCCAGTGTTCACTTTCAAATTCATAAAAATGTAAATGATGTGTTCCTGCTCTCCATTCGCCTTTTCTAAAAAAACGCCTTTCTGGAAATTCCTTATGTTGTCTAAATTCATATCCAATTTGTTTTAAAGGCTCAATAAACTTGTCTACATCTTCTAAATTATTTACGCCCACAGCAATATCCAATATAGGTTTGGCACCTAATCCATTTACCGACGTACTTCCTATATGTTCGATGGATATAATCTTACCATTTAGGATATTAATCAATTCACTTTTTTCCCTCTCAAAGTCCTTAGTCCAATCTGAGTTATAATCCTCAATTATTACAGTTCTAACCATTAAAATCCCCCCTACACACTCATTACAAATTCATTGTAGAAGAATATTGGTATTCATACTAAATAATTACTTTTGCAGTTGATTTAAAATCATTTTACATACATCGTTCTGTGAGAAATCATTAGTAAATACTGTTTCCCCACACACGCCTAGATAATCGTTTGGAATCCACCAGGCACGCAAAGAATCCACTCCGAATTCCATCTTTTTTGACCTAGAGTTGTGACGTTTTACTGTTTCCTCAAAGGATAAATCAAAATAATAAGTATATGCTTTATGATTAAAGAAGTGGATTAAACTATTCAGCATATCCCCATAACGGTGCTTATACAAAATTCCTTCAACGATAACAAATTCACATTTATCTTTACCATATTCAGCGATTTGCCGAATCAAATCAATTGATAGGTTTCCATCTCTATCTTGAACCTTCAACATTTCACGGCGAACGGTATCCTGAGAAACCAATATCGTTCCACGCCCCAAATGATTTTGAAGACCTTTGGCAGTCGTTGTTTTTCCACTTCCAGAGTTTCCTCGTATGATAATTAACTTAGATTCCACATTATCCCCCTACGCATCTGCAACTTCCGTTGATTTTAACAATATTTTCATTCGATACAGAAATAAATAATTCCTTCTTTCACTAATCTGCCCCGGTAGCTCAACAAGAAAAAAGGATCGCCGCAGCAACCCTATCGTAAACTCAAGTACCCATTAGCTGATGTAGGTTTTCTTATTTTTTCCATTCTTCTGCCAAAATTCCATATATAACGTGGTCCACATAATGGTCATATAACCATTCTGCTTTTCTAATACACCCTTCATTTACAAAGTTTAATCTTTCAGGAATACTCCTACTTTTCTTATTCCCCAAAGCAGCTCTAATCTCAACTTTATTTAGGTTCAACACATTAAAGGCATAATCGGTCAATGTTTTAGCCACCTCGGTCATTATTCCATTTCCTTGGAATTCTTCACCAAGCCAATATCCAATATATGCTGTATTATTTGACCAATTAATGTTATTGTAGCCTGCAATTCCTACAATTTCTCATTTAAATAATATAACTGTATGTAAGCTACTATTTTCAGCAAAACTTTTTAAACAACCTTTGATAAACGCAATGGTATCTTCGAGTTTTGTTGTAATATCCAACCAGGGAAGCCATTCTTTTAAATAGCCTCTTGATTTATTCGTTAATTCAAATAACCTTTCGCCATCTCTTACTTCAATTAATTTTAATGATAAGTCGTCGTTTATTTTATGTATAAACATTGTATCCCCTCCCGAATGGTTTATTTTGTATTTTATCACACTAATACTTTATGAGATTATGATATTTCTTCTTGCCCTAAACTGCTTTGTTTGTTCATTAAGAAAAACAGCCATACTCTTAATTGAACGTTACTGGCCGAAACAGGTCATAATAATTTAAATAATTCCATACTTCTTTAGTGCGTAGTCTATTCCATCTTCACTTGATGGTTTAGTAACAAAATCTGCAACAGTTTTCAATTTTTCGTTTCCATTCCCCATTGCTATACCTAACCCTACTAATTCCAACATATCAATATCATTTTCACCGTCACCAAATGCGATGGCTTCCGATTTATCGATACCAAAGAATTCTAAAGTTTTCATTATAGCTAAAGACTTTGAAACATCCTCCTGCAAAACATTTAACACATATGGATGCCATCTTTTAAATGTTAGATGCGGAAACTTTAGTTTATACTTCTCAACTGCTTCATCATTTGCAAACAAACACAATAAAAATACATCTTCTTTATGAATTGAGCCATTTGTTTCAGGAAATTCATTCAGAGACAAAGTTTCCTTCAAGGCCGTTAAGATTTTCTTCTCTGTTACGCCATTCATACTGAATTCTTCTGTATAGAAAGACAAACCGTTCTTCTCTAATTTGGCAAATTCCATAACTTCTTGAATAATACTTTTAGCCATTGGTACTTTATGTATAACTTCTCGAAGGTGCTTCACGTAGCCACCATTTGCTGTTATAAATGTTTCTATACCTAATTCCTGTAGTTCCTTACACATTGAAAGTGGTCTTCCTGTTGCAGCTACCACCCTTATCCCTTCGTACCTCAAAGTGTTTATAGCTTCAATAGTAGAATGAGGAATGCTGCCGTCTTCGTGATTTGTAATAGTCCCATCAATATCAAAAAAAACAATTTTATAACTCATAAAGATCTCCCCAAAAAATAGTTCCAATAAAAGTAAATATCTTTCAACTATTCGACCTCTGAAAATATAATCCTTCTTCAGTAATCCTACTCTAATGGTTCATTATCTAATGTTTTCATTTCTAGATTCAAGGCAATAATTCCTCCAAGATATAGTTATTAGATTCAGTCGTAATATTAGAGATCTGGATATCTAATCAATAAGGATAACTGAACACTATACACCTTCAATGTTTGAGTAGAATAACCCTGAATTTTTTTATCTGCAACTGTTTTAATTAAATATTTAGGTACACGAAATAGTTCTTAAGTACTAGAATAAAATTTATCCTTAAGTTCATGCTAAAAAACATTGAAACGAAGAACTTATGGTGAAATATGGTAATAAAGAAATTTATATC
>NZ_JAANMZ010000067.1 GCF_011250555.1 Bacillus sp. MM2020_4
GATTAATTGATGGATATCAATTGTTATATATTATTCGAGTGTTTCACACTAGCTAAAGGTGGTGAGAAAAACGTAAAGGTTTACATTTCACTAGCAAAATAAACTGTAAACGCTTCATTTTTAGTTTGTGAAAGAAAGATAAGGACTCACGCACTGTTCCGCTACTATTACCTCAAAAGAAACTGCACAAGCATTCTACCAAAGCGTCATGCCGCTATTTCATTCTCGGAAATTTGAAACATTCAAACAAAAAAGCGCCAGCAACGCTCTATATCTCGATTGGATAACCTTCGCTCAGAATTTCAAGTAACACATATGCTACAAGGAAGCCGACGTTGGAAAAAGTAGCAATACATATGGATTTTGTGGATCGCCTCTATGTAAAAAAGGTGACGTAAGTCCAATTCTTTTTCTAAATTGTCAAAATGATCCGACTGAAAACTGGTGGGTCATGGGCCCAATTCGTTATTCAGTAAAGTAGGGGAGGAATAAAATGTCAGTGGTCTTAGCAAAAACCCGCTTTGGTATGGTGGAAGGGATACGAGAGGGAGAAATTTGCATTTGGAAAGGTATTCCTTATGCGGCACCACCGATTCATTCTCTCCGATTTCGTGCACCACAGCCACCAGAATCTTGGCTAGGGGTGAGGGAAGCTAAAAAATTTGGTCCAGCATCACTTCAATCCGAAAGCCTAGCAATGAAGTTTTTAGGTGACTCGCCAACGAATACAAGTGAAGATTGTTTATATCTCAATATTTGGTCACCAGGTTCAGATACTAAACGGCGGCCTGTAATGGTTTGGATCCATGGAGGTTCATTTATGTATGGGTCTGGTTCAAGCCATTTATATGACGGAAAATCATTTGCGGAACAAGGAAATGTGGTTATCGTCACACTCAATTATCGTCTTGGTGTTTTTGGATTTCTTCATTTAAGCGATATGGGGGGTGAAGCCTATCGAGGTTCAGGAAACTGCGGACTCCTCGACCAAGTGGCTGCATTAAAATGGGTCAAAGAAAATATCGAAGCCTTTGGCGGAGATCCAAATAATATCACGATTTTTGGTGAATCTGCGGGAGCTGTCAGTGTGGGTAATCTTTTATCCATGCCAATTGCAAAAGGGCTTTTTCATAAAGCCATCCTGCAAAGTGGCACTGCTAGATGTAAGGTTCCCGTTGAAAAAGCAAATGAAATGACGGAACAACTTCTCTCAGAACTTCAGGTGAATCCAAAAGACCTGTCAGAATTAGAAAAGATTCCAGGAGAAACTATTTTAAAGGCTATTAACATCTTTCCACGAACGGCATTTGGCCCTGTTGGGGATGGAATAAACATGTCCGCCAATCCGGAAAAAGTCCTGGATGAAGGCTTTGCAAGCGATATTCCTGTATTAGTCGGTACAACTAAGGATGAATCACTCCTTTTTACCCATTTCGATCCCATGTGGGAACAAATGGATCAAAGTACATTGCAGAATTTTTTCGAACTTTCATTCCACCCCTATTGGAAGAATGTATCCCAATATGTATGGCAAGGTAAGGAGGTAAATCGGTCACTCTATGAAGATGCCATGACCCACTATGTATTTACAGTTCCGGCCTATTTTTTCTGTGCTAGTCAAGCAAGACTTGGGGCTCCTGTGTGGATGTACCGATTTGACTATGAAAGTAGCGTATCCGATGGAGATTTAAAGGCATTTCATGCACTTGAGATTCCTTTTGTCTGGAATAACCTGCGTAATAAAGAAACGGAGAATATGACAGGAAATGATCCTCATCGGTACAAACTAGCTGAACAGATGCACCTGGGATGGATTGCTTTTGCGCATCATGGTGATCCGAATATAACGGAATTACCTAATTGGCCGAAATACGATTTGGAAAACAGAGCAACAATGCTTTTTCATACAACATGTAAGGTTGTACATGATCCTGAGCGTCAAAAACGATTGAACTGGGAACAAGTCTTTCAAAATAGTAAATAAATAGGGGGATTTGCAAGAATGCCAAAATTAAAGAAAAGTTTTCAAGCTATCCTATTGCTTTTAGTTGCTTTGACGATGGTATTGGCAGGATGTAATAGTTCAGAAAGTTCGACCTCTGAAAGTTCAACCTCTAAAGGAAGTACCCCTTCAGACAATGCATCAAAGGGGAAGCCGCAAAGAGGTGGAGCCATTACGGTTGCATATGTGGCGGATGTTACAAACTTTGATCCTATTAAAGGAACGACGGGTAATGACCATTCATTGTTATGGCCCATATATGACACACTCGTAACATTCACCCCTGATTTGAAGCCTGAACCAGGGTTAGCTGAATCTTGGGATATTCCAGATGACAAGACATTGATTCTTCATCTTAGAAAGGGCGTAACCTTCCAAGATGGGACGAACTTCGATGCAGAAGCGGTCAAATTTAATATAGAACGCGTCAATTCAGCCGATTCACAAGTCAGTGATTTAAAGAGTATCGAAAGTGTGGAAGTTGTTGACGAACAGACAGTAAAACTTCATTTAGCTAAGCCTGATTCTTCTGTTTTGCTAGCCTTAACGGATCGCGGTGGAATGATGGTTTCTCCAGCAGCTGTAAATAAGTATGGTGCAGATTACGCCCAACATCCTGTGGGAGCTGGTCCATTCAAAGTGACTAATCATGTTCCAAATGGCCAGATTGACTACGAAGCAAATAAGGATTACTGGAAAGAGGGCCAGCCGTACCTTGATAAAATAACGGTAAAAGTCATTCCTGATGCCAATTCACAAGTCAATGCCTTGAAAACGGGTCAAGTTGATTTTGTTCCGGGAGTGCAAGCACAGATGATTCCTTCATTAGAGAAAAACCCTAAAGTGGTCTTAAGTACAGAACAAACTTTAGGTCTCAACATGCTTTATCTCAAAACAAATGTGGAACCGTTTAATAACCAAGCGGCCCGCTTAGCTGTATTATATGGAATTGATCGTAACGAAATCATTAATGCGATTAACTTTGGTCAAGGGGAAGCCACCGCTCAGCCATTCCCTAAAGGGTATTGGGCACATGACCAAGGGATCACCATCAAGTATGACCCTGAAAAAGCAAAGCAGCTCCTAAAGGATGCCGGTCTTACCAATGTTTCGTTCACGCTCGTAACGTATCCAATTGATTATTGGACGAGGTTAGCCAATGCCATTAAAGGACAACTGGAAAAAGTGGGCATAACCGTAAAGATCGAGCCATTAGAAGCAAATGCAGCTGTACAAAAGTTTATGACGGATAAAGACACGGATGCGCTGACAGGGAACTGGTCAGGACGGCCAGACCCACAAATGACGATTAATAGTTTGTACTCAAAAGATAGCTTTTATAATCCTGGAAAGCTTTCTACACCAGAATTGGAATCCCTTATTTCAGAAGCTGCCGGCACGTATGATCAGGATAAACGGGGAGAGCTGTATGGAAAAATCATTAACGAGGCGATCATCCAACAAGGATTCTCAATTCCATTATTCTCCGGGTCGATCACACATGCAATGGACAAGAAAATCAAGGGCTTTGAGCCAAACTTGTTAGGAAAGCCGATCTTCTCACAGCTTTGGGCAGATCAAAAATAATTTGAATGGTGAAGTGGGATTTCTATCCTACTTCACTCTCTTTTACAAAGGAGGGTAAACATGTTTTTGAAATTTCTGCTGCGCCGCCTGCTCT
This sequence comes from Bacillus sp. MM2020_4, assembly GCF_011250555.1. Taxonomy (GTDB): domain Bacteria; phylum Bacillota; class Bacilli; order Bacillales; family Cytobacillaceae; genus Neobacillus. The sequence continues at coordinate 3,684 of NZ_JAANMZ010000067.1, forward strand.
ATGTTATCCCGATGCTGTTTTTTACCACCTTTTTGGTATTTTCGTTAATTTTATTAATACCAGGTGATCCAGTCCTCGCCATGCTTGGTGATAGTGCCACGCATGAAAAAGTGATAGAATTGCGCAGCCAATTAGGACTTGATCAACCAGTTATCCTCCAATATTTTCATTGGCTAAATCATGCGATTCATGGGGATTTAGGGAGATCCATTTTTACAGGTCAACTTGTGGATGAAGCTATCATGCATACTCTTTTTGTTACCATTCAACTAGTTGTGGTGGGAATGATTTTTGCCATTGCTGGCGGGATGTTTTTTGCTATTACCTCGATCTATTTCCCAAATAGCTGGATGGATTATGTGGCGCGTTTCTTTGGCACTTTAGGGACAGCGATACCGAACTTTTTAGTTGCTATGGTCCTCATCATCCTTTTTAGCCTAACACTTAATTGGTTTCCGGCCATTGGATTTACCAGTATTACAGATGGACCTGGATTGTTCTTAAAATCTATTATTCTCCCAGGCTTTTCCATGAGTTTAGCCGGGATTGCCATCATTACACGGCATTTGCGCTCCTCATTGATGGAAACAATGGATGCAGAATTTGTTCGTACGGCCTATTCAAAAGGGGCGACCCGTTATCGGGCCATATTTAAACATGCGCTCCAGAACGCTATGGTACCAGTTATCACAACGATTGGTCTCATGTTTGGCAACGCGTTAGGAGCGACGGTTGTGGTTGAAAGTATTTTTGCTATTCCAGGAATGGGGCAGCTTGCTGTCAATGCCATTGAACAGCGTGACTTCACAATGGTCCAGGGTGTTGTCCTTGTCATGATTGTGATGGTTATCGTCATTAACTTTATTACAGATATTGTTTATGCGCTGTTAGATCCAAGAATCGAATATTAGAGAGGATTAAGAGGATGAGTTTTAAAACAATCTTTAAACGATTAATGGCCGAAAGACTTGCCTTTGCCAGTTTTATCTTTCTTGCCCTACTTACCATTATGGCCATTTTGGCACCATTTATTGCACCCTACGAGCCTTTCAAACAAGATTTATCACAGGTCATGTCGCCGCCTAGTGCTAAGCATTGGCTGGGTACAGACGGATTGGGATCTGATATTTTTAGTCAACTGCTAGTAGGTTCACAGACTGCGATTAAGGCAGCCTTGTTCTCGATTATGATTCCCCTTTTTATTGGAGTACCTTTGGGGATTTTAAGCGGGTATTTTGGCGGTATGATCGATGATATTTTTATGCGGATTGTAGATGCGATCATTGCCATTCCGGCCATTATCCTTGCTTTGGGCATTACAAGCGCCTTAGGTGTTAACCTTTGGAATGCGATGATGGCGATTGGGGTTGTCTTTACCCCACAATTTGCCAGGCTGGCCAGAGGACAGACCCTGCAAATACGTTCAGAGCCATATGTGGAGGCGGCCAAAATTTCTGGGGCGGGATCTGTATGGATAATGGTTAAACATATTATTCCAAATATCTCACCACCCATTGTTGTTCAAGCGTCCTTTAATCTCAGTATTGCGATTCTGATTGAAACCACGCTTAGCTTTCTTGGTTTGGGCGCCCAGCCTCCCGATGTAAGCTGGGGGAGTTTGATTCAGCAAGGCTACAGCTTGATTGACGTGAATCCATGGATGATGGTTTACCCTGGGATTGCCATCCTGTTTACCATCTTGGCTGGGAATTTTCTCGGTGACGGTTTAAGGGTAGCGCTCGATCCAAAACAAAAAACATCGTAACAAAGGGGGAGAGACCATTTGAATGCAGATACACCAATACTGGAAGTCCATCAACTAAAAGCATACATCCCGTCCCCAAAAGGAGAGATTAAGCCGGTCGATGATATTTCTTTTTCTATTAAGAAAGGTGAGATTGTAGCCTTAGTGGGTGAATCAGGAAGTGGGAAGAGTGTTTCTTCTCTTTCTATTATGGGATTAAATGCTGGTGCCATCAAATATCGTTCGGAAAGCTCTATCCTGTTTGAAGGCCGAGATATCTTGAAATTAAAAGAAAAGGAATTACAAAAAATTCGTGGAAATGACATTGCGATGATTTTCCAGGATCCTATGTCTTCCCTGAATCCAGTCCACCCGATTGGGAAACAAATAGCTGAATCGATTGTTCTTCATAAAAAGGTAAGCTATCGAGAAGCGAAAAAAATAGCCTTGGAGCTGCTGAATAAAGTCGGTATTCCTGATGCGGAAAGGCGTCTCAATGATTACCCACATCAATTATCCGGTGGAATGAGGCAAAGAGCCATGATTGCCATCGCGCTTGCCTGCAATCCGAAACTCCTCATCGCTGATGAACCGACAACGGCCCTTGACGTGACGATACAGTTGCAAATCTTAAATCTTTTACGAGAAATACAGAAGGAATTTGGCATCTCGATTCTATTAATCACACATGACCTTGGGGTGGTAGCTGAAACTGCTGACCGTGTGCTAGTCATGTATTGCGGAAAAATTGTCGAGGAAGGCACAGTGGAGGAAATCTTTGAAAATCCCGGACATCCTTATACAAAGGGGCTAATGGATAGTATTCCATCATTATACGGGCCCTCAAAGGAAATATTGGATGCGATTCCAGGGGTTGTGCCAAATCCGCTTGAATTGCCAAATGGCTGTAACTTCGTGACACGCTGTGCATTTGCAACGGAAAAATGTCACGAAGTATCTCCTGCATTGAAAAAACATTCAACAGGGAACCGTGTTTCCTGTTGGAATCCACTCACCATGGAAGGGGTTGGGGGAAGATGACAGAAAATCAGCCGCTTTTGACACTTAAAGGCATCAAAAAACACTTTCCAGTTGGAAGTGGGCTCTTTGGTAAAAAAAATCAATTTGTAAAAGCTGTGGATGGAATCGATCTTAAAATTTATCCCGGTGAAACCGTGGGTTTGGTGGGAGAGTCTGGATGCGGGAAATCAACCATAGGAAGAATGGTTGTGGGGCTTTCAGAGCCGACAGCTGGGGACATCTATTTTGAAGGAAGGAAACTTTCTGAATATAAGAGCAAAAAAGAATTGGGGAAGAATCTGCAGATGATTTTCCAAGATTCCTATTCTTCACTTAATCCCAGGATGACGGTCGCGGATATTATTGCTGAGCCTCTAGTCCTTCATAAAGTGGGAACAAAAAAAGAACGAAGGAAAAGGGTCGATGAACTACTGGAAAGAGTAGGTCTGGCCGCCTATCATGGCAGCAGGTACTCGATTGAATTTTCAGGGGGACAAAGACAAAGAATTGGGATTGCCCGCTCCCTTGCCTTACAGCCAAAATTGATTGTCTGTGATGAGCCCGTCTCTGCATTGGACGTTTCCATCCAAGCCCAAATCTTAAATCTATTAAAAGAAATTCAAAAAGACATGGGCCTATCCTATCTATTTATCGCCCACGGGATCCAAGCCGTCAAGCATATCAGTGATAAAATAGCCGTCATGTATTTAGGCAAAATTTCAGAATTCGCGGAGAAAGAGGAATTATTCGCAAACCCTCATCATCCATATACAAAGGCATTGTTATCAGCCGTACCGATCGCTAATCCCAAATTGCGGGACAGGGAGCGGATTATTCTAAAAGGAGACTTGCCAAGTCCTGCAAACCCTCCAACAGGCTGTCGTTTCCATACACGTTGTCCTGTAGCAATGGAAAAATGTAAGAGCATAAATCCAAGTCTAATCCATACCTCAAAAGATAGTCTGACTGCTTGTTTATTGTATGAGGAAGAAGTATCTGTGACAAATAAGATGATTATGTAACCAGCATGAGTCATTCGCAATTGATAGATTTAGTAAATAACGCCATTGAAATGCTTGGAAAAGGCTATGGAAAGGGGTTAATGGATTGTCAGAAAATAATATTTTACAAGGAATTCGGGTAATCGATGCATCTACAGTCTTGGCAGCACCTTTAATAGCCAACTTGCTTGGTGATTTCGGAGCAGAAGTGATTAAGATTGAACAACCAGGGAAAGGGGATCAAACCCGTCATTTTGGAGAAGGCACATGGAAGGTGACCAATAGAAACAAGAAAGCGATTACATTAGATTTTAACCAAGAAGAAGGAGTTCAACTCTATTATCAACTCGTCTCCAAGGCTGATGTGGTGATTACCAATTTCAGGCCTGAAACGTTAAGAAGATGGAATATTGATTACGCGGATTTAGTAAAAGTAAAAGAAAATCTGGTCATGATTCATTTCTCGGCATTTGGAAGAAATGGACCATACGCTGAAAAACCGGGGTTTGCTAGGGTGGCTGAATCGTTCTCAGGATTAACCTACATGACTGGTTACCCAGATCGGAAGCCCATTTTTTCAGGTTATCCCATCGCCGATGCAATGGGAGGGGTTTATGGTGCGTTTTCTGTCATGCTAGCCCTTTATCACTATAAGCAGACAGGAGTAGGCCAACTAATTGATTTATCCTTATATGAACCACTGGTACGAGTGATGGAGAACTACATCGTGGATTATGATCTTGAGGGGAAAATTCCTGAACGGAGAGGGACGTATAATCCTGTTGTTGCCCCAAATGATCTATATGATACAAAAGATCATAAATGGATTGTCATACCCGCATCGACCCAAAATATTTTTGAAAGATTAATGACCGCCATCGGACATCCAGAATTAGTGAATGATCCAAGATTTCTCACCAATCAATTACGAGTAAGAAATCGCGATGAATTAGACGAATATCTCCATTCATTCTTTTCGGAACACACACTTGAATATTCACGCCAACGCTTGGAAAAGCACGGAGTTGCTTATTCAACCGTAAATTCAGTTGCTGACCTATATCATGATCCACATGTGCGAGAAAGAGAAAATATTATTTCAGTTTTTGATTATGCCCTTAATAAGGATATAAAAATGCAGGGGATCGTACCCAAGTTTTCAAAGACACCAGGGCAAGTCAAATGGGCTGGGGCTCCTTTAGGGTGGCATAATAACGAGATTTATCAAGGCTTACTCAATCTATCTGATGATGACTTTCATCACTTGGTACAACTTGGTGTCATCTAAAATAAACAGGAATAGGGTCTTAGCGACAAAGATGATCACATGCACGGCAGCCCCGAAGCTCGTGGAGGCAAAGTTATATATATAGGAGGTTATGAACATGGGGAAATTGTCAGGAAAATACGCGATTGTTACAGGAGGCGGGAAAGGGATCGGTGAATCAATCGTCAAACGCTTTTTGGAGGACGGTATTGAAGGCGTAGCGGTACTCGAATATGATGTTGGGCTCGTGGAAAGAATGATTTCGAACCTCGGTGAAATCAGTAATAAGGTCTTGCCTATTAGGTGTGATGTCTCCAACGAAGCACACGTAAGCACCGCTGTTTCCCAAGTTGTTGAACGGTTTGGCACGGTGGACATCCTCGTCAATAATGCTGGTATCACAAGGGACAGTATGTTCCACAAGATGGCGGATGAAGCTTGGGATGCTGTGATAAATGTGAATCTCAAGGGTGCCTACCACCTTTGTAAATACGTCATCCCGATTATGCGGAATCAGTCGTATGGAAGAATCGTCAATATCTCATCGGTTTCTGCCTTTGGTAATGCAGGCCAAGCGAATTACGCCGCCTCAAAAGCGGGATTGATTGGATTTTCAAAAACGCTGGCGAAGGAAGGCGGTCCCAAAAATATTACCGTGAACTGTGTTGCTCCCGGATATATTGAAACGGATATGTACCATCATGTTCCGGAAGAAATCATCGCTGAACATATGAAACTGATCCCGTTAAGAAGGCTTGGACAACCAAATGAAGTCGCTAGTGCCGTATCCTTCCTCTCCAGTGATGATGCCAGTTTCATTTCGGGTCATTGCCTCATCTTAAGCGGTGGTGCTACAACTTGATGAACCGATCGAGAGGAATTTGAGAGGAGGGTCAAGAAATAGTATAGTACTAAAATGATAGTAAGGTGATTAAATAGATGAACAAGCATATGATCAATATACTTTGGCTTGCCAAAAGTGAATATCCGTCAGGTAGTAGTCTCATCCCTCATAAACATGAGTACTTTCAGATTTACTATGTCATTAGCGGAGAAGGAGATTTTATCGTAGGGAATGAATCCGTGAAACTGGGGCGGGGGATGTATCTTTTTACCAGACCGAATGATATCCACGGTATAACTGATACGCGAGAGGTAGACGGAAAGCCGCTACGAATGCTGGAAGCAAAGTATGTTGTTTTTGATAACGAGTTTGAAGAAAGGCTTAACCAGATTCCAATTGTATGCCAAGGATCAGATACGATTGAAGAAATGCTTGAGTTGGTCTTTAAAGAAGGAATTGACACACTTCCCTGGTATCTAGAAATCGCCACACATACATTGATTGCAGCTCTTTACTATATGATTCGATTTCAAAGAATTGAGATATCGGCAAATCCCCGAAAGTCAAAAGTGGTGGAGCAAATAAAAGAGATGATCCAACAAAATTATAAGATTGAAATTTCATTGGACCACCTTGCACAGTTCGTCGGTCATAGCAAAAATTATATTTGCAAAACATTTAAGGAAAATACCGGTATGACCATCAATCTCTATCTAAATAAAGTAAGAATTGATAAAGCCGCAGAGTTATTGGTTAACACCAATTTGGATATTGCAGAAATTAGTACTGATGTCGGCTACAACAACATCTATCATTTCATCAAGACGTTTAAAAAAATTGTCGGTACATCTCCTGGGAACTTCCGCAAAAATGAACTTAGTGGCAATGCACTTGTGAGTTCTAAAGTGAGGGCGATTGCTACGATTCCGGCTCAGCAAACGAGGAATGATGTATAACTATTCTGATAGATTATCATTTGAAAAATGAGGTGAAATTTATGACCGTTCTAACTGGAGTAAGAGTGTTGGATTTAACCCATTATATTGCTGGACCTTATTGTGGCCAATTACTTGCTGATTATGGTGCTGATGTCATAAAGATTGAACGACTGGAAGGGGAAGTGGGAAGAACATCTGCCCCGTTGCATGACGATATTAGTTTGTATTTTGCCTCAGAAAATCGGAATAAACGATCGATTTCCTTAGACTTGAAAAGTTCAAAAGGGAAAGAGATACTCCTTCGCTTAGTTGAAACGGCGGATGTCCTAGTCACCAATTATGGTGCCAATGTACCCGAAAAATTAGGCTTTAGTTATGAAACCATTTCCGCCATTAATCCGAAAATTAGCATGGTCCATATTACTGGATTCGGGTCAACGGGCCCTTACCGGGATTACGGTGCCTATGATGGCGTTATACAGTCCATGAGCGGATTAGCTGAATTAACAGGACATCCTGATGGCCCACCGACCTATGTCGGATTTTTTATCGCTGATCATATCGCGGGACTGCAGGCCACTTTAGGGACCATGTTAGCCTTGTTTCATAAGGAAAGAACGGGAAAAGGCCGCTTGGTGGATATAAGCATGCTTGATGGTTTGGTTTCATTATTAGGGTTTAGCGTCGCCGAATCCAAACTGCATGGAATCAATCAACAAAGGTGGGGAACGAGTGATCGTTTTCAATATTCGAAAGCGTTTCCGACAAAGGATGGATATGTATTTTTAGGAGCCTATATAAATGCACCTGAAAAAAAGTGGAGCGAATTGGCTAAATTAATTGGTAAAAGTGAATGGAGTCAACGTCATTCGCCATTCTACACGGAAGAGGGAAGATTCAAAAACAGAGAAAATATGGATAAAATCATTGCGGAATGGACCATTCAACATACAAAAGAGGAAGCTTTTCAACTTTTACAACAAAAGGGTATTGCCAGCAGTCCAGTAAATAACTTAGAGGAAGTAATCAAAAATCCACAAATCCAACACAGAGAAATGATTCGGACTATACCTATTGGCGATACGGATGTGCCTGTTCCAGGCCTTGCGATAAAGCTACCAGGAAATCCTGTAAATGAGTTTACCATTCCTCCATCTCTCGGTGAACATTCCGAGGAGATTTTAGCGCACTTGGGCTATTCTGAAAAGGAAATCGAGGATTTTATCGCAAACCATATTGTAACGGTTGAACCAAATAATAACCCGTCACATCAACTGAATGCAAAGTCATAATCATAATGATGATAGAAGGCATAGGGCCTTGTTAGGGGCATCTGTGAGAAGGGGGATCTTATGAAACTTGAAGGGAAAGTTGCTATCATAACTGGTGGTGCTGGAGGACTTGGAAAAGAAACGTGTCTGTTGTTTTCTAGTGAAGGCGCCCATGTTGTGGTCGCAGATTATCATAAGAATTTAGCGGAGGAAACTGCAAGAGAAATTAACGGCTTGGGATTGGGTGTGGATGTTTCACAACGTTGCCAAGTGGATAGGATGGTCAACGAGGTATTAGAGCAATATGGGAAAATTGATATCTTGATTAACAATGCAGGTATCACACAGGATTCCACCCTGGTAAAAATGACGGAGGAGCAATGGAATCAGGTGGTATCCATTAATCAAACGGGTGTCTTCCATTGTACCCAGGCTGTTGTCCCCCATATGGTGAAAGAGGGGTTCGGCAAAATTATCAATACGAGCAGTATAGTGGGAAGAATGGGAAATTTTGGGCAAACCAATTATGCCGCAACGAAAGCAGCCGTTATTGCCATGACTCAAACGTGGGCAAAAGAGCTTGGTCGAAAAGGAATTAATGTGAATGCTGTGGCGCCAGGCTTTATCATGACCCCAATGACAGAAAAAATGCCTGAAAAGGTTCTTACCGGAATGAAAGAGAAAGTATCCCTTCAACGGCTGGGAACTCCAAGAGATATCGCCAATACTTATTTATTCTTAGCCAGCGATGATGCCAGTTATATAAATGGAGCTGTTATCCCCGTAGATGGAGGACTTTCTATATAAAAGTAGTTTGATATTATTTTTAGACAGGTAATGTGAGTTCATTCATGAAGAAAGATAAACAGTGTTACTACAAATTCGGATTTTAGTAGGCACTCTCCTGCAAAATTATCCATTCATCTAGCTGGAACAACATGGTAAACTATTTGTACATGTATATTCAATGTTTGGATTGAAGCCCGTATTGGAGGAGAGGTATGTGCATTATCGAGAAAAGACAATAGAAGAATTAGAGGATTTGGAACAAAAGCTACATGATCAAGAAGACAATAACGGCCATTCAAATTACGCTGCAAAAATAGGGCTTTATAAGGAAATGGTTCGAAGGTTGCAACCGCTTGTCCGAAAAAATAACAAGGAATATTCACACACGTTGAATTATGTAAAAAAGAAGCTAATTTACAATCTTATTCATTACGGAACCTATTTGAAAACCGAATATCAAAAAGACGACCACTTAGCTGCAAAGTGTTTGGAAGAGGCGTTGAAATATGATGATACAAACATGATTGCTGCCTACCGTCTTGGATTTTTATCCTATAAGAAACTTCAGTATTCCCAAGCCATACACTATTTTGAGCAAGCTTTAACAAATCAAAAATACCATAAAGACCATCCGTATCAATTAAACAACCAACAAGTGATTCATGCACACTTATATTTAACCAATAGTGCCTTCAAGATTGCAGAGGCAACCTATGCAGAAATGAAACTATTACCAGTAGCGGAAAATCAAAAAATCCCCATTCCAGAGATTTCCTCGTTTTTTATAAATATGGAGGAAAATGAAGATTATTTACAGAGACATGCATTTTATCAGGTAAGCAATGAAGGAAAAACAACCTGTTCGAAGGTAGAATGTGAGGAACTCATTCAATCTCAGCCAGCCAATACCATCATTATCTATTATAGTGATCGAACGATTACCGCATTTTTTGAAGGAGAAGAAGCTTCCCTAACCCAAGAACAAGCTAATATGTTAAGGTATTTTCTCATAAAAAGTTCCGAAGACCATCCGGTGACAAGGAATGCTTTTTCTGTCGTTGAAACGATCAAACAAAATACATTTATTCAATCGGTCAACAGATTGAAACACAGATTAATCAATTGTGGTTTTCCCCCATTATTCCAAACGAAAAGGCATCAAGGAGAAACCGCTTACTATTTTACCGGGTCCTGTCGATTCTATCTGATGTATCGGGTGGATGAAGAAATTGAATAAGAAACCAACGTGATGACAGGGGTGTCATCGCGTTTTTTATATACTGAAACCATCAAGAAAAGAGGAGATGGTCAAATGAAAAGCTGGAATCAATTATTCATACGTCATGGTTTTATCGTAACGGAGGTGCGTCCGAACATCTTCGATTGTCGAAATGAAACAGAAGTGAACCTGGCATTTTTGCAGGAATCTTTGGAAGAACTATCGATTTCATTTACGTTATCACAAGGAGTGTTGTCCCTTACCAGTCCTGTTGTTGAGGAAGATCGGTGGGTAGAAATCGTTGATAATAACCATCGAGGACGGGGAGAAGATTTATGGTTTCGTCCGGGTCAAGACCAACCGAAGGTAAAGGAACTTGATACGTATATAGCTGGCATGGTAAGACAGCTGAATCGGCTTGGTTTTTTCACAGAAGGCAGCTGTGATGGACACAACCGAAGGAATCCGACCATTGGTTTTATCAGGCAAGTGAATGTAGAAGCTGTAATGGAGCTATTATTGGCAGTGGGAATCCCCCATATTTTTAAGAGAAATCGGTTCCTGAATTTGAGGATTCAAAGGAATTTACTGCTTGATATCACGGAAAACCTTTCCTACATTCAGAAAGATTGGCTAGAAAAAGGAATAGAATTTATCCGTAAACAGTTCTTTTTTAAACGCTTGGAAGAACTTCTATCGATTGAAGGAGAAAGTGGCAATGAAACAGAAATACGCCAAGTCGTGAAGGAGGCATTATGTCATCATGTTGATTATGTAACAGTTGATCAAGCAGGGAATATTCTTGCACAAAAAACATATGGTACCGGACACGGACCAACACTGTTACTGAATGCCCACCTTGATACAGTAGAACGGATTGAACCTGGTAGAACAATCGTAAAAAATGGCTCCATATGGTCAAGTGACAAAGGAATTCTGGGGGCGGATGACAGAGCAGGCGTAGCGGTCATGTTGGAGTTAGCACGTCGTTTACAGCCAACCTCATTCAATGGAAAAATAAAATTCATATTTACAGTAGAAGAGGAAATCGGATTAATGGGGGCACGCAGCATCGATGAAACCTTCTTGTGGGATGTAGATGCAGCAATCGTAGTAGACCGTCGTGGTACAGGAGACATTGTCACTTCATGTGGTGGATATGAACCTTTCTGCGATGAATTATATGGCCGTTTCTTTGAGGATTCTGCTAAACGATTGGGCTGGATGGGTTGGAAAACGACTCCTGGTGGAAGCAGCGATACGAGAATTTGGGCATCACATGGTATTCAAAGTGTAAACCTTTCAGCCGGCTATATGAATGAGCATACTTCATTAGAGAGTTTAAATGTCGAAGCCTGTTATAACACGCTTAATTTAATCACTGCGGTCATTCATGACAGCAGAAATTTGCAACGAACCTTAAGGCAAATCGATAGGGTAACAAATGGGAGGAGTGAGGTATGGTGAAACCATATAGAGTATTCGTTTATGGAACTTTAAGGAAAAATGAACGGAATCATCATCTATTGAATGGTGCGACATGTTTAGCAAGACAGTGTTGGACAGTTGGCAAGCTGATAGATTCAGAGTATGGCTACCCATATTTTGTACCTTCGGCTAGTGGCAGGGTTTTCGGAGAGCTTTATCAGGTAGATGAACTCCAGTTGAAGGACCTTGATGTACTCGAGGGATACCATGGCCCTGGTCAAAATAATTACTATCTCCGAACAATGCAGCTTGTTTATAGCGCTACAGAAAGCCAAGAAGCATATGTCTATATTTTACCAAATGAAAAGGTAAACCGAAACCTGAAACAGATAAAGAATGGCGACTGGTGCGTCCATCAATTATGTAAACAAAAACAAGCTATCTATTATTTTGCGTATGGCAGTTGTATGGACGATGCTAGATTCCGAACTGAAGGTGTTGATCACTATTTTAAAAAGGTTATCGGTTGCGGCGTGTTGGATGGTTATTCATTGAAATTTACTAGAAGGTCTCACGACGGAGGCCGAGCAGATATTGTCGAGGAACCTGGCACGGTTGAAGGTAAAGTTTATGAAATTTCACCAAAAGCTCTTCCTTATTTATATGGAAGAGAAGGGGTAAATGCAGGCTGCTACCGGCCTACACTAATCGGAATCACTGTAAACGGTAGGCCTCTCAAAAACGTTCTAACATTTGTCGTGGTCGATAAAGAACCTGAAATAGCGCCGCCATAACATTATGTGGAAGAAATACTTCGAGGTGGGAGCGGATTTCTGAGTACGGACTATATGGAAAAACTAAGAAAAATAGATAAAAAATAAGTAAGGTTCTGCGAGTTTTATAGTAATTCCGGGAATTTTTAAGAGGAAGGAGGTAGTGTCAGTTCGACCCCGACCACCGGTATCTTTAGGTAAAAACCAGTTAATTTAAAAAACGATAGAACACTCACAAATTGATATGCTCCCCTTTAGGTAGACAGATTAAAAAATAAAAATCTGGCTACTTAAGGGGAGTATTTTTTATGTCCAAAAGAGCTTTTTCTGCAGAGTATAAATATGAGGTTCTAAAAGCTTGGGAGG
>NZ_JAANMZ010000068.1 GCF_011250555.1 Bacillus sp. MM2020_4
TCAAGCGGGTAACAACTCCGCTTTGGTCTGTGGTGTAGGTAGTGGTTGAAACTTTGCTGTTTAAAGCATTATCAACTTCCGTTTTAGTGTAAGTACTAGCTTTATCAGCTTTAGAAACTAACTGCCCGTTTACCCAAGTCGCATCAACTTTGGAAGCTATATCGGCTTCGAGTTCTGTTTTGGCTGTATTAACTCTAGCCTGGGCATCTAAAGCAGATTGTCGTATAGCTTCTGCCTGTGCTTTTTGAGCCTCCGTAAGAGCGTATCCTTTAGCATTATTTTCCGCCGTATTTGCCTTAGCTGTAGCATCTGATTTAGCCGCATCAATCGCCTGTGACTTTGCCGCATCCGTGTAGATCGTCGAATCAGCATACACGCTGGCGTCTTTTGTATCGATAACGGCTTTTGAATATGCGTACTCCTCTGTGTAGGAAAGTGCATCCTCTTTAGCTTTTTTTAATCGCTCTCGAAATTGCGCCCGCAGCACTTTCCATTCAGCCTGTACATCTTCTTTACTGTATTCAATAAAATCGCCATATTCTACTTCTTTCCGTGAGCGATTTTTAATACTTCGTTTTACCGAAAGAACCCGCGCTTCTAAATAAATCGGCGGGTTTTTGTCCTCATCTTTGACTCTATTAGTATCTCCCAATCTCACTTTTTCGTGTTCGTATCCATACACATGCTCGAGGGCAATAGTTTTAAGAGAGTATTGGATTTGGGGTGTTACCCTTTTGGCTAATTCGGTTTGCCCTAATGATCTCAAACGCGCCTCAGTCATGTCCGTGTTTTCTGTTTGTGGCTCATATATTCCCCACAAATGGCGACCTTCATCGTTCCATTTTTGGAAAGCCTCTTGGTCTTCCACAATCACCATTAGCCTGGTACCATCATCGCGGACAGGCCCATAGCATTTAAGCGCTGTGACTAACTCTCCTGCCGTTTCCCTGCGCTCAATGCCTTCAATGTCCTTACCAAAAACCACTTCTTTTCCGGATAACTCTCCGCGCCGCTGGATCATATCAACATAACGGGCAACTACCTTGCTGCCAGCAACCTCGACGCGGAAACGTAATTCTAAACCAAATAGTTGGGCGACCGTTTTAATAGCCTCATAAGCGTCCAAAGGTTCGGTAAATTCAACGGTCATTAATCCGGTAAATTCGACTATTCCTATTTGCCAACGAGTACCACTAAGGACATAATCACCGGCTGTGGATGGTGTCTGGCCATCTAACACTATTGGATCAATTACTTTCTGTTTTCTCAAATCCACAAAAGAGCCCATTGTGTAAAACTCTTTTGTATTATTGATTAGATAAGGCTCAGTCAGGATAAATTCTTTAAATTCCCCGTCCTCTCCTGGTATCACGATTCGTCTGCGAGAAGTTAAAAAGCCCGCCTTAGAGTGGTTAGCTGGCATAAAAAACTTAAACGTCTCTACAGCTTTTAAATCCTCGTAATATTCATCGTTGAAAAAATCAGCCTCAGAAAGAACGGCTAAAATATCATCCGTTTTCTCATCAATGATATGGATCATTTAAACCGTTCCCTCCATGTGACTTTTGCCGTAACAGCATCGGCAGGCTGCACCATGATGTTATTAGCACCTTTTTTCAAATTAAAAAAACTAGAGCCGAATGTTTTAATCAGTCTAGTTTCACCATTAATGCGTATATCGTTTGTTTTGTGATCAATTTCCACAACATCGCCTAGTTGGACGATGTAAGGAATTCCTGTTTGCTGATTAATGCGCTGCACCAATGTTTCTTGGACCCGATTTCGATTTAAAGTCGGGCTATTTCCATATTTCATAAAGTTTACTGCAACGGAGGCAACACTTCGTATAAATATTCCGGCAGTATCCACAAACTTTTGTGATACTTCTTCTTCAACCCTACCTCCGTATCCTCTTGTTCGTGCGACTCTTGCTGTAAAGGTGTTACCTTCTCTTTTTAGTTCCAGGAACACATAAGCATCTTTCCAGTTTTGCACCTGATCACGTGTGAGTCTGAGGACATATTGCGTTTCTCCATTGGCCCCTAACAATCTAATCTCAGGTGTTGATAATTCCCCAGTTGTGTCCTTTACAAGAGATAACCGGGCGATTGGTTTGTTATTAACATCAAGTAAAAACAGATTAGTCCGACCAAAAGATGCAATATCTGTGACTTCGTGCTGGACTCGGAAACGGAATAGGTAATCAGTTACCTGTGATGATAGACTTTTCGCAACTGCCGGACCGTACCAAAGCGAACCTGTGCCGTAGGAACCTGGAAGGAAATCGGCACCGTCTGACATAATTGTCCCATCGGACGCAATGACCCCAACGTCTGGCGCAAAAATAGACTTTGCCCATCCTACCGTTGAGGCCATACCATCATTTAATAGCGTGGTCACGGGTTGAAATACCGCATCGTCGGTACCCGGTATCTGACCTAACCGCATATAAGCGTCATCTGTAACCACGTCGATAAAAGTGGTCGGCTTGATGACGTTTAGAGCAAATGTAGGTGGTGTTTCGACCGTGCCAGTGTTGGCGATGGTTGCCATGCCATTTAGGATGTTTACTGTTTTTTCTCGGCCATACTTGTAGGGGTCGAGGCAAATAAAAGTTATAGTACCTTGCCCTGTGTTTGCTATTCGCTCAGGATCGAACGATCCGTCGACAATAGCATAATAAACTCGGTCACTCTCATCATCAAAAATTAGCTCAGTAGATTGATCAGTAATTAACCACTCTGCTAAATCTTCACCCAATTTTAATAAATCAGGAAAACTTTGATTTTTTACAAACAGTGTAACGGGAATTATTTTTGGCTTTATTATCGTATCCTGCAACAATCCGCCAGGTAGTCCTGGGAAAGTTAATGTATTCCGCTGAATTTCGGCCCAAGAAGGCCTTTTAATTTTCGAAGCAGTTACATAATCTTTATGAATTCCATTAAATGTGAAACTTCTCAAAAAAATTCCTCCTTAGAACCTTTTTTGGTTATCTAATTTAAACTCTTGAAAATTTGTAATATCCTCAACCAACCATCTAGCAATTTCCCTGCGATCAGGGGTAATGATTTGTAGAATTGCTGGTTGTTTATTATTTTCAACATTATCAAGAACCCCTCTTGTTTCACTAGCATTCTTAACTTGCGATCCTCGGGGCAGATTAATTAACTCTGGACCATGTTCACCGACTACTGCAAGCCCTCCAGGAGCATAATTAGTACCCTTTGCATACCAATCAACATCAATTGATGGCATAGCTTTGAGCCAGTCTAGTGGATTTTTAGACCAGTTTTTCAACTTAAACTTTGGTGTTTTTATTTCAGGCAGTTTTAACTTCATATTGTGAAAAAAGCTCTTTATTTCATCAATGAATCCTTTGACCTGATTTTTTGCCGTTTCAATTGGATGAAGGATTGCATTTTTCACACCATTAAAAATATTGGTTGCAGTTTCCAGCATGGAACTAAAACCTAACCGCGCTGACTGAACGAACAAAGTGATCGCATTTTTTAAAACAGCAATCGCTGACTCCCAGATACTTGCCCCAGTGGCTCGAAAATACTGAAACCAAGAAATGATGCTATCGAAAAAGGATTTAAATGTATCAATGGCTGCAGTTCCAAAATTTTTAAAAAATCCTATTCCGCTAGAAATGAAAGCCTTAATACCACCAAGGAATTTTCCAATCATTATAAGGTTGAAAAGATTCCACAAAAATTCAAAGGCACCAAAGAATAGCTGTTTCAATCCTTCAAACATTTTCGAAAAGTCGCCAGTGAATATACCGGCAAAAATTTTCACTAGCCCCATAATTATCGAAAGTGCGCCTGAAATAACACCCTTTATATTTCCCCAAATCGACTCTATCAATAAAAGAACAACAGGCATGATAAATTGGATAATTGATAGAATAAATTGAAAGGCATTTCGTGCCGCTTCGACAATTTGCTGACCATTTTCATCCCAAAATTGCTTTATTAATCCTAGTTGTTCTTGAATAAAGCCAACAATTGCCGATAGCGCCGGCATGATGAATGGACCAAGGAAATTCCACAATTCGGTTGCTGCATATTTAAGACCGGACCATACATAAGTCCAATAATCAGCTAAATTATTAAGATATGATTTAATCGTATCAACTGCCTGCAGGAATAATTGGATCTGATCAGATGACAGTCCCGCTCGGGAAAGCATCGAAATGGCCCCGCCTTTATTTCCATCTAATGCAGCAAAAAATGCATCAATTACTTCCTTTGCTTGTCCCAAATAAACTTTAGCCTGTTCTACTCCATCCCTGATCGATAAGAAAAAATTGATAATCGGCATCTGTTTATCTTTACTGAAACTTTTCGTAATGTACTCTATTAACGGCAAAGAATTCCCATTGAACATATCTAGTATTTTCGGAATAATATCTTTGGTTGTTTGAAAGGCTTTATTAATGCCAGGCATCATTTTTTGTTCAATTGGAATCAAAACACTAGCATTGATTTGACGCCATATTCCTTCGATTGCTTCACCAATAGAATTAAAACGAATATTATCAATATCTTTTAGTGTATCGGCAGATTGATTGGCTACATTTTCAACATGGCCAAGAGAGAGAATTGCTCTATATTCGAGGTCCTCAAATTTTGTCCCAAACAGACTTACTCCAATGGTATTTCGCTTCACTGGATCCTCAATTTTCCCGAGTGCTGCCATGGTCTTTTCGAATGCAGATTGAGCAGAATCGCCGCCCCTAGCAAATTCTTGGGACATTTTATTTGCATTTAATCCAAGACCTTCAAATGCCTCAGAAGATGTTTTAGAGCCATCCTTTACACGGATTCCAAATTCTTTCACTGCGTCGGCTAAAACGTCGCTATTACGAACCCCATTTTTCATCCCATCATTAAGGATATTAAGCATGGCCTCTGCATCGAAGCCAAGCTGCTTGAATAAAGGACTATATTCGAGGAAAGTATCGAGCATATCATCTGAGGCATTTACACCCATTTGTTGCCCTTGTGCTAACAGGGTAAAAGCTTCTTTGGATGAAATGCCAAAGTTTTTCATCATGACGCTGACAGTTCGGACGGATTCATTTACTTCAAATCCAAACGCATCACGCATTTTGAGAGCTTCCTTCGTCGTGCTCTCAAGTTCCTTACCAGTTAGACTTGTTACTTGTCTCACATTCGCCATAGAGTCGGCAATATCCTGAAAATCTTCACCATAACCAGCCTTATAAATGTTGATAAGAGACTTTTCCATCCCCTTCATTTCTTTAGTACTGGCACCTGTTTGAATTTCTAAGGAGTTCAAGGACTTCTGCAGATTATCGCCAGCGACAACCAATCCACCTACTGCTGTTGCCGCTAGACCTACCCCTACGGCAATCACACCACCCATGATCTTAGCAGCCTTCCCCATTCCCTCAAATGTTAGTGAGAGGCCCTTGCCTTTTTCGTCAGTTTCATCAATTGCCTGGTCAGCCTTGTCATTATCTACAAAGATGCTACCGAACAGCTTAAATATTTCCATTATTTCACCTGCCCTTCATAAGCAGATATGACTAGGTCCATTTCTTTTTCAATTTCCTCATAAGAAATATCAGAGGTTTGTTTCTTCGATAATTTTTCTTTAAAGTCGCTAAAGGCTATAAACTCAATTTGTCCCATCATCATTTTCGGATAAAGAGACTTCCACAAATCAAAGATCAGATTCTCATTTTCCTTTTCCGAAGCTTTTAGTAGTAACCTATTTAAGTGTTTAGGAGATTGTCTTACCAAAAAATTCAGATCATAATTGCTATGCAAGAGGCGTAAGGTTTCCTCATATCCTACTGCATAGCTGTTTTGAAAAAATCCATTAATTCTTTGTCTGTAAAAACATTTTTGAAAGTTGAAATGGTCTTGGCCAGTGATTGCGCTTTGACTTCCTCCAGAGTTTTTTGTTCAGCAATTGCTACCACTGAGAAAAATTCTTCCTTCGCCTTTCGGGAGTTTTTAACAATAAATAAAATGACCTCAAGACCAACTTTATCAGCATCTACTTTATCTTTATCCTTGTATTTGAGGACCATCTTCCTTCGGTAAGCATCCATATCTAACTTTTCATAAATCTCCACAACATGTGGCAGCATATCAAAAGCCTGTTCACTATTAATCATTAGAATTCTCCCTTCAAAATGAAAAGACAGGGGATCTCCCTGCCTTTAAGCTGGTTCACTAATACTTGTAACATCTTCAATCGAATATAAATTTTCCTCTACTTCTTCAGGATCCCAGTGGGCAAAAACTTCAAGAGCAATTTCTCCTTCAGCCTTTGGAGCAGATGACAAAACAAAATCACTTTCATTCATAGCGTTATATAAGGTGATTTTTTTATAGGTACCCTTCATCGTCTTGGCAAACATCGTGATATTTTTAAAATACTTGGATGCCGGGATAGCCCCACCAGCGCCATTTTTAATAATTTTTGCAACTCCATCATAATCTGCCTGAGGCATTGTTTTGGCCAAGGTGGAAAGACTTGTGTCTAGGATACTAAATTTAAGAGATGCATCCATTTCATCAATGACTTGCATACCTTTTGTTTTACCCATTGCCCCGTCAAACTCAATATCACGGATATTTTTCGTAGCATTAAACTCCGCGCCACCTTTTGTAGGTCCCAAACGTTCAGCGTCTTCTTCGCCATAATTTAAAATAACGATTCCATAATCGATTTGAATATTTTCCATTTGTTCTTTCTTCAATTTTTGCAAAAGGATCACCCCTTATAAAATTGTCTTGCTTGATATACATACTTTCTTCTTTTGATCATGGGGTCTGTATCGACTAATGGAAGTTTAGTGTCCAAATAAAAAGAGACTGCTATTTGATCGTCACTCAATACTCCCTTATTTAATCCTGTAGGTGCCATTAAATCACCATCTCCATTAATCAGGGACATTAAATTTTCTAAATTGGTTGTATCCCCTGTAGATGGACGATCCCAACCATCAATATCCACTACAGTAATTTCCTGAATCTCCCCATCGCTGTTAATATTGGGGAAATCATAGACAATATAGGGATATGGTGCATCATCGGGAGCTGCTTGAAAGTAAACCTTCGGATGAATGGTTTTTAAATAGGATTTTATAACTTTTCTGAGCTCAATCATCCGCTACCTCATCCTCCTCTACCGGCAATCCGTTTGCTTTTATGTGCTCAATTTCTTTTAAAAATTCAGCTTGAATATTACGTATTTCATCAATACTCTCAAAGACAGGAGCGCGTAAATAGTCAGTGCCTTTCATTTTTTTAGTCCCAAATTGCACTAAATGAGCATGATAAGCATAAACATACCCTTTTCTTTTGGCCCTTGCTCGATCATAAACTCCGATCTGGAGGACAGGATCTTCGGATGCTTTTCCTTTTACCCATGAACCAACATTCTTTTTAAGCACACCTTCATCAACAGGGACTTTTTTCTTAATGAGTTTTCTTAATACCTTGGCAGTGGCTCGTAAAGCCTTTTTCTCCAATTGCCGGATGGCTTTTTTTACTTCCTTGGCATTAGATTCATATCTGACTCCATTACTTCCCATCGTTTACTTCCCCTTGACATACCATCTCTATGGTTTCAAAACTGCCAATGTTTTTTGAATCGCTTGTTTGGTAGGTACGAATAACTTTGTATTTAACACCCTCAAATTCAATTTGTTTTTGGCCGCCGTATTCAAATTGATTGATGACAAAAACAATTTCCGGCCGTAATCCGTTTGCAGCTGCAGCATAATGTTCTGACCTGGTCACTGATTTCTTATCACACCAAATGACAGTTCTACTTTCGTCAGTTATTACATCGCCTATTTCATTTTCTTGATAATTAAGGTCAATTAGAGTGAGTTCATAATCAAACGTCACTATTACCACTCCCTGAGTGGATAATTAAATTATGGAGTCGGAACTGTAGGTGCCTAGGCATTGAACCTTCGCTATCCCTACTTTGATATCTCCAAGTTACATAATCCACAATAAAGAGAAGATGATTGGAGTTGGTACTTACAAGTACCACTCCTTTTTCATCTTCTAACTCTTCTATTACTCCATCGATAATAGCTGAGATGTATTTATCCCTTACGATGGTTCGAATGCCTAATCTTTCTTTTACTAATTGTAGAATAGTATCTGTATCCATTATCTATTCCACTCTCTTATGCTTCAGTAGTAGAATCTACAAGAGTAACAAGAACAAACGCTTCTGGCTTTACCGGCTTACCATCATAACGGCCAACCCCACGAATTGCAGTTTGATCTTCACGGAATTTATAATGGCCCGACATGTCAACACGAGTTCCTTCCCGTTCAACCAAAGTGTATTTGTCATAAACAGCGAAAAGAAGTTTATCTTTTGGCATATAGTTATTGAATACCACTCTCAAACCAAGGAAGTTCGGTTGTGATAAATTTGGAAGCATAACGACGTCCTGACCTTCAGAATTTACGTGTAAAGATAGTGTAGCAAGTTTGCTGTAATAAGTTTGACGATGTATGGTCACAACAATTTCGCCTGAAGCATCTTCTCCAGTATCAATAAGACCGATATGTGGAATCAATTCAGCATAATTAGCTTCTGCCTCCACTTGATTTTCCTCTGGAATCGCAGGAATAATTCCTTCTGGCTGTTTCCCAGCAGCTCCTGTACCATTTAATATTGCTTTATCGATCGCCTTTGCAATAGATCGTGCAATACGCTTTGTTAAATAATCATCTAGATTGATAATATTGTCCTCTAGTAAACTATTATCAATGTAGACAATACGTCCTACTTTGAATCCATCAAATTGAACAGCCGTTAATTCAGAATCATCACTTTCTGGTAGAGCGCCGCGTTGTTCAAGCCATGTAGCCTCTCCAGCATCTACATCCAAAATTAATTTAACACGTCCGCCCGCTGTGATTTTATCTACTAATGGGTAGAGAGTAGTGTAATCGCCAATACGCTCACGGATACGATTAACAATAATATCTGGGATAACTAATTCTGCACCAGCTTCACCTGCAGGCAAAACTTGCCCATTTGCACGTGTCTTTAAGCGTGAACGTAATTCACTATAAAAATCTTCAACCTCTCTTGTTAGATATTGATGCTGTACACCACGATTTTCTTTTCCCATATCCTTTTTGCCCCTCTCTGTATTGGATGGCTGCTTGTTATTCAACTGCTCAAGCTCTCCCTCTAAATCCGCAATTTCACCTTCGAGCTTGCTTTTTTTCTCTTCATGATCTTTCTTTTCGCCTTCGAGTTTTTCTACTTCTTCCTCGACTGCAGCCATTTCCTCATCGGTTTCAGCTTCTTCAACACTAGCTTCTAATTCAGCTGATCGGGTATTAAGCCCTTCTTCATTCGCAACCAAAGTCGCAAGTGATGCTTTTCTTTGCTCAATCTTTTTTGCCAGCATGATTTGTCGTAATGCCATGTTTCAATCGCTCCTTTAATTGATGTTTTCGCTGTTCTAATTGCCTTACCCTGTGCTGTTCGATTTCAGCCTTTCTTGCCTGCACACCTGTTTCCTCATAAGCTGGAAAGGTACAAACGGAAACTTCATGGAGATCTACTTTAGTAATGGTCCACTTAACGGTGCCATCATCTCGCCATTCTGTTTCTTCAGCTCCAATATTAAATCCGAAAGAGCATTGGTCCACATCCCCACGCTTTACACGCTCGTATAGGTTTACTGCGTCCGAATCATTAGGATTAATTTTCACTCTTCCCCAAAGCCCATGACTGTCTGATTTAAGCTCTAATGTCCCGGACTTATTTCTTCCAAGAACAAGAGTTGTGTCATGGTTAATTAAGGCACGGATATCATTACCTAATGTTTCATCGAACGCGCCCGGAGCAAGTTCTTCAAATGCTCCTGGCCACAATTCTGTAGCTCCATTAAATACAGCAAAATAGCCTTCGATAAACATCTCCTGATTATCATTTTCTGCCCGGGTTTTAAGATTTGTTATCAGGCTTCTTGTTTGCCTGCAGTCTCTACCCACTATTCATCACCCCCTTGATTCAATTTCTTTTGATCCCCAATCATACCGGCAGGAATATAGTTTTCTAGAATGACACGCTCATCAAGTCCTTCATAAGGCGAATCTCCTAACCAATTTCGAATCTCATTTCCTGTATACAGACCACGCACATATAAATTACTGCCGACTTCTGCTAATTCTTTAAGATCATAAGCATATAGACTGCGAGGATTAAACTTGAAATACAAGTCAGGTGCAATCAATAATTTACGGGTAAGCTCCTGCACAATTCCTTGTGAAAGTGGCAAAATACGATTATTAATAAAAGCGTTGTGTTCATCCTTTTTAAAATCCCCAACACCAACATAAAAAGCGGGCACTCCTAACATGCTCGCTACGGTTCTTTTATCTAGTTGAACTGCATCGTTAATTGCCAAATCATTTAAAGACAATGGTTTGACTTGTTCCACCTTAACAAGATCAGCAGGAATAACCCAAGGTTTACCGCCGCCAGTATCGCTTACATATTTCTTTAATATTTCATCCCGACCAGTTTCACTTGCCAGCTCCTCTGTCATGGCATCCACAGATATGATGATAGAGGGTTTCCATTTATCTGACATAAAGCTATTTTTAGTTTTTGTCGCTTGCTTTAAGTTGTTCACAATATCTTTCAATACCACTTGATAACCTCGTCCAATATAGGGACGTTCGGGATCTGGATTTACAGTAAAATGCAAAACTTCATCAAACTCATAAGATTTACCTCTATGCAAGACTTGATAACCTTCATCTGTATCAATGAAACTTACACCAGAGGGTTGCAACGGAACAAGATCATTAATTAACCCATCTCTTATTTTTGGAAAAACTACACTGTTGCCTTTTCCATCAAGAAGCATAGTGTAAACAATATTGTACATCCATGCTTTTCTAGTCATGAGACTGTATGGATTTATATCTATTTTTCGGGACAATTGATTACGGACCCGTATATCCCCGTTATCTGTATTTTGCATTAGATGGATTGTCATCGAGGAAATTAAATCAGCGATTTTATGAACTGCCATTTGTACTTCTGGGTTATCCGACAGCCTGGTATATCCCGGTACCAAAATCGAAGTATCCCCACCATTCATAAATACTCCGAGAGTAGTAGTGGGTTCAGACCTTATTTTGTTTTTATTTCGATTTCTTTTACTCAATCTACATCACCCCCCTTTCAGCCAACTATTTGCATCGGAAGCTTTGGTCATATCTTCTAACATTTGAATAGAAGCAAAAACCGATGCATCAAAAATATCGATTCGTTGATTCGGCATAACTTTTTCATACTGAATCATGTCATCCGTTTTTTCTATGGCTGCTACATTCTGGACGCAGTATTCAAAAGCCTGTGAATGGAGATAGTAGAATTTCTCATCCTTAGCTTTTTTCTCAATTCTACGAAATCCTTCAGACTTTTTATAAAAGTATTGTGGCTGGTCAACCATTTTAAAACCTTTCTTTTTCATTTCTAAGAAAAACTCGCGAGAGAATTTACGGTCAAATCCAACCTTCTTAATTTTGAATCCCATATTCTTCATCTTGATAAACCAATTAACAATATCAGAATGATTGACAGTCGGTGTGTTACACATATCCAACCATCCGTCGTCTTTCCAACCAAACAATGGAATATTATCATCCTCTGCTTTTTTCTTAGCAGCGATAATTGGGAACCACGCGTGTGTGATAGTGATATCGATGTCCTTATATCTGCCATACAACGCCGCTGCTGTTAGGTCATGCATTTTTGACAAATCTGCCCCGCCATACCAATCGATATTTAATTTGAGCAAATCTTTAATGGTCCAACTATATTTCTTATCTGACCTTTTAAATTCATCCACATTAAAATAGGCTCTTAAAGCAGAAGTAAAAATGTTCAAAGACTTTGCTAAGAAATCTTTTCTTTGCTGGGGGTCATTCTGTGCTTGCATAGCATCATTCAAAATATCATCTGGGCGAATAGTTATACCAAAGTTTGGGTTGGCTTTTTCATGCTGAGCCGGGTCGATAAAATCAACTTCACCTTTTTCAGTTTCATCCGCTTTGGCAATAAAAATAAAATAGGCTTCATCTTTTACCACAGCATCTAATATCTTTTTGCAATACTGAAGACGTTGGTAACAAAATGAAGTCATGTCATCACCGGCCGTCGTGATGCCGATCATGAGTTTATTTGTGTAGGCCTTCATTGCTTCTTTAATGATGTTGTATTGCTTAGCTTTCTTGTATGCATGTAATTCATCAGCAATACCCACGTTACAGTTAAGAGAGTCCTGAGTATCTGGATTGGCAGCTAATGCTTGGATATAAAGAGAGCCATCACCAATATCTCCTCTAATACTGTGCTCCTGGTTATTGTCCAAAATCCTAAAATTATCAATCTCACCCATTTGATCTAAATTAAACTTAATGAAATCAAAACTTTGAAGAGACTGTTTTAATGCCGCTCCAACAATATAGATGGTGGATCCCGATCTTCTTTCCAGTAATGCCAACGCCCACGATAGAGCTGCAACAAACCGTGTCTTACCGTTTTTTCGGGGAATAAAAATAAAGGCCTCTTTATAGCGCCTTATCTTTGTTCCTATTAGAAAGAAACCGAGCAAGTTATAGATGATGAACATCTGCCACGGTTCCAATAAAAAAGGCTCACCACGTAAAGGTGTGCCGTCTAGTCTTTCGCCTTTATCATG
Organism: Bacillus sp. MM2020_4; assembly: GCF_011250555.1. Classification (GTDB taxonomy): domain Bacteria; phylum Bacillota; class Bacilli; order Bacillales; family Cytobacillaceae; genus Neobacillus. The sequence continues at coordinate 12,752 of NZ_JAANMZ010000068.1, forward strand.
TACGAAAGTGTCTTCGATGATTTGAATAACAAATTCAGCATCTTTGGGATTGAATTCATAAAGTGGATTTTCAAGGTCATTTAAAAATCTCTGACACGCTTGGACAATTTCCTTACCAGCAATTTTTTTCCCTTCAACAATACTCCTAGCATATTCCAATACCAGATTGTAATTTTTATGTTCCAAGTTTACTCAACGCCTTGGCCAAGTTGCTGGTTTTCTTTTTCTGGTCCATCTCTTTATTTATTTTTTTCAATCCGGCAGGGGTTAGACCCAGGATACTTTCATAAGAAACCATTTCTTTTCTGATCATTTTAATTTCTGAATAAATGGCCGTAGTCATCGCATTAGTAGCTCCGGATTTATTTGTATACTCTTCAATAAATTGATCGTTACTTTCTTCGAACTGCCTCATCAAGATTTTATAGTCATATGACATTTCAGCATAAGTCCGGACAGTCCGATCAAATTGCGGTCGATAAGTTCCAACATTCTCCATATCTTCATTTACCTGTTTTATAATTTTACGAATCTGCCTTTCTTTTGGTGTAATTGCCAAGTTTTTGCACCCCCCTCTTCAAAAATACCGTTCTATTGGAGAAACTTTCCCCTCCCCGGTCCCGGAGATTTATTTAAAAAAATTTTTAGGTGGGGGGGTAAAAAAATATTAAAATAATATTTTTCCCTATTTCATTCATTGTTTATCGGAGTATAGACACCCAACTGCTGACCTTTAGCTAATATTGCGAATGCTTCTTTAGAGGTAATGCCAAAGGTTTTCATCATAACGCTGACAGTCCGGATAGATTCGTTCTGTTCCGATTTATCCATTACCTTTCACCTCTCAATCTATTAGCTCGTGCTCTCCAATGTTCACCGAGATCAGTAAGTTCGTCCGTCTTTCGATCATGCATCTGTTCGTGACATTTATTGCACAGGCTAACCAGATTCCAAGTTTCTAAACGAAGATCCGGTCTATTCCTCATTGTGTTGATGTGATGAACAGTCGATGCTCCTTTGCTCCTTCCGAACCTCTTACACTCTTGACATAGATACTCATCTCGCTTAAGTATCTTCTCCCTCTTACTTTTCCATCGAGAGGTTTTGTAAAAGTTAGTCATAACCTTATTCAATCCTCCCTAAACGATCATATACCCAACTATCTTTACATCTGGATTTACTTTTAATCTAAATTGATCATCATACGCATTTAAATAATATCCAAGCTTTTCCGGGATACATGATGTATTAGTAATTGTTTCGAAAGCACCAGACGGTAACCTAACAGCCACTACTATCAATCTACTTCCATCGACACCGTGATTTAATTCATTAACAAATCTTTCTCTTAATTTATTAATTTCTCCTCACATCTCCCATATTCAAAATTACTAAGGTGCTTATCATTAGTGCTTGTTTTCGCTTCAAATTTTGCCCATTTTAGCCCTCTGAGTTATCTTCAAGACATAGGGAGTATAACTCGTTAACAACGTCTAAACGTTGATATATGAAGCTGTCAGAGCCTATCTAAAAACCAATTAGACAACTCCATTTTTATAGCTAACTCAAATGGACATAAAAAAGGATATTTTTATAATTTAAAGTTAGATTGATACTTATTTAGCTTATCTTGGGTTATGCCAATATAGCGCATTGTTATTTCTGGATCACTGTGATTAAGCATCTCTTGAAGAACAGCTACATCTTTTGTTTGATCGTAAAAATGGTAGCCATACGTTTTTCTTAATGAATGACAGCCAATTCTATCCAAACCGAATTCATCTGCTATTTCCTGAAGGATGATGTATGCCATTCCTCTTGAGATAGGTTTTGGCTTTCCTCTTTTGTCTTTTTCCCGGCTAGTAAACAGATATTCGCTTTTATTTTTATTCTTCGTATATTCTCTTACTGCACGCTTGAGCTCTTTTGGCATCCTTACTTCCTTTGGCTTCCCTGTCTTTCCTTCTCTTAAGTAAATGCTCCAGCCTTGAACGTCCTTAACCTTAAGCTGCAATATGTCCGATATTCGTAAACCGGTATTGATTCCAAATAGAAAGAGAATATAGTTACGCTCGCTTCTCACTTTCAGATATTTTTTAATCTGATGAATAATATCTTTATCGCGAATCGGCTGAACGACGTTCATAGGGATCACCTTCTTCTGCTCTTTCCCAAAAATAAAAGACACCTTAAAGGTGCCTTTTTGATATTATAATGACCATCTCTCACTTCGGTGGATGGCGAACCGTCCCGATCCACTCCTTTAGCGATTGGGATCACCGTTGCCCAGGAGGTTAAGGGTATGAGCTGCGGTCAGTTGCATGGTTTAACTTCTGCAACCAGGAGTGGAGTAAAAATATTTTAGTTGAATCACACCTTACGCTAAACGCTGAATAAATTAAATATTTCCCAATACACCGAGAGTTGGCTGAGATCGAGAAATCACACTAGAAATAAGTGATTTCAAAATTTCCCCGCGTCAATTCGGTCGCTAGTTCTTAAAAGAACCCTCTTTGCCTGGCGCGCTTGGGACTCCACACTCCCCTCTCGTTAACCAGGAGTGAATCATCATCTTGCAGAATCGTTCGAGTACACCTTGATAAGGGATAGATGCGTCTCCCACCAGATATTGACCTGATAAGAAAATCTTACCTTCATTGGAAAATAAAATAGTCCCCACTTTTATCCCTCATTTTGTCGTGTTTTTATCGGGTTTTTGTCGTAAAAAAATAGCGCTCAGATAATTCCAAGCGCTTCAGCAATTGTATTGATTGCCCTTCTTTTTAATTCATAATAAGGATCCTTATTGATGTTAAGGTCCATGTAAATATTAATATCTTTTACACGACTAGTAGAAAGGTATTTTCTCGTAATGATTTCTCTTTCAATATCATCTAAAGCATGTTCTAAAGCTCTTTCGATTTGCTTAACCTTTAATTCATTGATATTTGAAGAATCACGTAAAGTGGGGAAAGGAGTCATGCCAGCTTCGTTGCATTCTTTTTTGTTTTCAAGTTGAACCTTTGCTACACGATAATTTTTTAAATCTCTAGTTACTAGTTTTCTTACCTCTTTTTCATCAATTTCAGCTAAAAAGGACATTTGTTCAGCCAACATCAGGATCCCTCCAAAAAATGAAATAAAAAAGGACACCGATTAAAACAGTATGCTACTACTGTCAAAATCAGTGCCCTCACGCCTCTTCGGTATTGGACCTGTCTCTTATACACATTC
>NZ_JAANMZ010000069.1 GCF_011250555.1 Bacillus sp. MM2020_4
TCAGGTTGATAGGTCAGAGGTGGAAGCGTGGCGACATGTGGAGCTGACTGATACTAATCGTTCGAGGACTTAACCAATTGATTATTCGTTTTTACAACTTCTTCTGCATTATCTAGTTTTGAGGGAATGATACCTCAGGTAAAATAGTCTGGTAACAATGGCGAGAAGGTCACACCCGTTCCCATACCGAACACGGAAGTTAAGCTTCTCAGCGCCGATGGTAGTTGGGGCATGCGCCCCTGTGAGAGTAGGACGTTGCCAGGCAAATAAAGGACAATCCAATTGGGTTGTCCTTTTTTTCGTTATTATTTCATCAAATATTGATAAATCAAAAATGGTCCCTTTTTCAAAGTGATGTCAAGAAACGATTCAATAAATGGATAATCTTGATTCGGCATCATTTTTGTACATTCACTCCACCACTCCGTCTCATATCTGGCAATCATACTCAAGTTATAAAGCAGTAAATAATGGATCAACAGTTCGGGAAAAGAAAAAAGGTGGTTTTTATTAAGCGGTATTGTGTAACAGCCATCTTCTAAATGGAACTTTAATGGTGAAACACCTAAGAATTTGCTATCACCCATCAGTAACGCGAGCCCCTCACCGGAAAACTCTATTCCCTTCGCCAATTTTGGACCCAAGAATTCCTTTAATCGATCTTCTGTCATGTGATAATGATCCAATACTGCTTCTGGGATCAGGAAACGATCACCCTCTTGTGATAACCTTCCAAATGTCCGTTTTCCCTCAAGTATAAAGAATAATTCATCGAGTTCCGGTATAAGCTGTAATAATTCCTCCATAATGACTTTTTCCCCTTCTAATTGTTTCATGTGAAACAATTTATCTGACATGAAGGGGAAGAGTCCATTTTTTTGAAATTTAACTTCATCCTGAAAGAATAGATAATTTTGCTTTTTCCTTTTTCTAGCAGAGACACCGTGGGCTAAGACCGCTGTTGTTTCAGGATAGGTAGGGTCTGTCGTTAAAATACATGCTTTAATTAAATGGACAAGACCATAAAAAAGCAAAATAGGTTTTAATATAAGCGGTGCCTTTTCTGCTTGTTCATAATATATTTGCCCATGTTCGAGATAATAGAGAAAGGCATAACAGTTTTCATATCCCTTTTGTTCAGGATTTTCAAAATTGAGCCTTTGATAACTACTTTTTAAATAACGCTGGCAGTATTCTGCCGAGAAGAAACAACTGAAGCTTTTCCAGCCCTTAAATCCTTTATTCAAAGTAAATCACCTTTTTCAGAAGAATCAAACTAATAGATATTCCTTGACAGTATTTTGTCCAATTGATAACCTACAAATAATATTTTTTGATGGAAAAGGGCGTTTACGCTTTTAAGTTTTATAAATGGGAGGCCGTTAAAATGTGGGAAAGTAAATTTTCAAAGGAAGGTTTAACATTTGATGATGTGTTATTAATTCCTGGTAAGTCTGAGGTTCTGCCAAGAGATGTAAGCCTGCAAGTAGAATTATCACCAAGTGTAAAGCTTAATATTCCAATCATTAGTGCCGGTATGGACACGGTAACAGAATCAGAAATGGCAATTTCTATTGCCCGTCAAGGTGGATTAGGGGTTATTCATAAAAATATGACCATCGAACAGCAGGCAGAGCAGGTGGAAAAGGTTAAGAGATCTGAGAGTGGGGTTATTACCGATCCATTTTTCCTAACTCCAGAACACCAAGTATTTGATGCTGAACATCTAATGGGGAAATATCGCATTTCTGGGGTACCGATTGTTAATAATATGGAAGAACAAAAACTTGTAGGCATTATCACCAATCGCGATCTTCGATTCATTCAAGATCAAGATTATTCCTTTAAAATTTCCGATGTCATGACAAAGGAAGATCTCGTAACGGCTCCTGTTGGAACCACTTTAAAAGAAGCTGAGAAGATCCTGCAGAAGTATAAAATTGAAAAGCTGCCCCTTGTTAATGAGCGAGGAGTTTTGAAAGGTTTAATCACCATCAAAGATATTGAAAAAGTGATTGAATTTCCAAACTCCGCAAAAGACAAACAAGGCCGCCTGTTAGCAGGTGCGGCTGTTGGGGTAACAAGTGATACGATGAAACGGGCCGAGGCCCTTGTTGCGGCGAACGTTGATGTGCTGGTTGTTGATACTGCTCATGGACATTCTAAAGGTGTCCTTGATACAGTGAAGGAACTTAGAGCTGCCTTTCCACATGTAACCATCATTGCCGGGAACGTGGCGACCGCTGAAGCGACGAAGGACTTGTTTGAGGCAGGTGCCGATGTTGTTAAGGTTGGAATTGGACCTGGATCCATTTGTACAACAAGGGTTGTTGCCGGTGTTGGCGTGCCGCAAATTACGGCGGTCTATGATTGCGCCACAGAGGCAATGAAGCACGGTAAAACAATTATTGCCGACGGCGGTATTAAATACTCCGGGGATATTGTTAAGGCGCTAGCAGCGGGCGGACATGCCGTTATGCTAGGCAGTCTGTTAGCAGGGGTATCCGAAAGTCCTGGAGAAACAGAAATTTTCCAAGGTCGCCGTTTTAAGGTATACCGCGGAATGGGTTCAGTAGCTGCAATGGAAAAGGGCTCGAAGGATCGATATTTCCAAGAGGATAATAAAAAGTTTGTTCCTGAAGGAATTGAAGGCCGCATCCCATATAAAGGACCATTAGCAGAAACGATTTATCAATTAATTGGCGGCTTACGATCCGGAATGGGCTATTGCGGTTCGAAAGACCTTGAAGCATTAAGGACTAAAGCACAATTTATCAAGATGACAGGTGCTGGCCTTAGAGAAAGTCACCCACACGATGTCCAAATCACAAAAGAAGCACCCAATTATTCAATGTAAATATGACTGAAACGGAGAAGTTACGGCTTCTCTGTTTTTTTGCGAAAAAAGAGCACTCTAAATGCTTTTATGTCATAAGTCCTAAATGAAAGCAGATTCCATGCTCCGCCTATGATTTGTCAAGCAGTTGTGTTAAAATAACCAAGGTGTAAAAAAACGTTGGAGGGCTATAAAGTGAATAAACATTTTTATCAGAAATGCGTTACTAGTGCGCTGGCGCTCATCATGTTTTTCAGCCTATTTGCTGGAGTGAATTCAGCTAAGGCAGAAGCAGCATTGAATATTAATGCAGATGGGGCTATCTTGGTTGACGGAGAAACAGGAAAAGTTTTATACGAAAAAAATGCAGATAGTGTACTAGGAATTGCTAGTATGACAAAAATGATGACAGAGTATCTTTTACTAGATGCTGTTAAAAAAGGTAAAGTGAAATGGGATCGAGAATATACACCTAGTGACCTTGTTTATAAAATTTCCCAAAACCGCGATCTTTCAAACGTCCCATTAAGGGCTGATGGTAAATATACAGTACGTGAATTATATGAAGCAATGGCCATTTACTCCGCTAATGCAGCAACCATCGCCATTGCTGAAATCATTGCCGGGTCAGAAACAAATTTTGTAAAGATGATGAATGAAAAAGGAACTAAATTAGGGTTAAAGGATTTTAAATTTGTTAACTCAACCGGGCTAAATAATGCTGATTACAAAGGGGAGCAGCCACAGGGAACAGGTGCCGAGGATGAAAACGTCATGTCCTCACGCGCCGTTGCGAAATTGGCCTTCCACCTAATAAATGATTTTCCTGATGTATTAAAAACGGCGAGTACCGCTAAGAAAGTTTTTAGAGAAGGTACCGATGACCAGATTAAGATGGATAACTGGAACTGGATGCTTCCGGAATTGACATATGGTTACCAAGGAATGGACGGGCTGAAAACAGGTACAACTGATTTCGCAGGCTATTGTTTTACTGGTACTGCCAGCCGTGATGGAAAAAGATTTATCACAGTTGTTCAAAATGCGAAGGATGCCAGCGGTGCAGGTGGTTATAAAGCCCGCTTTGATGAAACGAGAAAGATGATGGATTATGCCTTTAGCAATTATTCAAAAGAAGAGATTGTTCCGAAACATTATCAAGTAAAAGGACATAAATCGGTACCAGTCATTAAAGGAAAAGAAGATCAAGTTAAAATTTACACGAAGTCAGCTATTGATATGGTCGTTCTTAATGGAGAAAAGAAAAACTATAAATCTGTATTGGTATTAGACAAAAATAAAATCAATAAAAAAGGTGAGGTAACCGCACCAATTAAAAAAGGGGAAAAGGTTGGCTATTTAACCATTCAACCGAAAAACGGCGAAAAGGTTAGCTTCTTAACAAGTGAAGGCCAGGAAAAAGTACAAGTAGATGTGATTGCCGCACAAGGTGTTGAAAAAGCAAATTGGTTTGTGCTTATGATGCGCGGAGTTGGCAATTTCTTCGGAGATGTATGGCACGGGATTTCTTCCACTGTTAAAGGATGGTTTTAAATAATCGTATTTTCCGATAGTAAAAGAAAGGATTCTTGTCTTGACAGGAGTCCTTTTTTGTTGCTTTAATGACTTTATGGAATAAAAATTCCGATTGAATGAATAGGATATTCCAAACGTATACAAGAAATTTTCTTAATAGTAAAACAAAGGGGGATTTTAACAATGAAAACTGGTACGGATCTCGTAAAACGCGGTATGGCAGAAATGCAAAAGGGCGGCGTCATCATGGATGTTATCAATGCGGAGCAGGCAAAGATAGCCGAAGAAGCAGGTGCAGTTGCGGTAATGGCACTAGAGCGTGTTCCTTCTGATATTCGTGCTGCTGGCGGCGTGGCAAGAATGGCAGACCCAAGAATTATCGAAGAGGTACTTAATGCTGTTTCAATCCCTGTCATGGCTAAAGCTCGAATTGGTCATATTGTTGAGGCACGTGTACTTGAAGCAATGGGTGTTGACTACATTGACGAAAGTGAAGTATTAACACCTGCTGATGAAGAGTATCATTTATATAAAAGTGATTTTACCGTTCCGTTTGTATGTGGCTGCCGTGACTTAGGTGAGGCTGCCCGCCGTATTGGTGAAGGTGCTTCCATGCTTCGTACAAAAGGTGAGCCGGGAACTGGTAACATTGTGGAAGCCGTTCGTCATATCCGTAAGGTAAATGCACAGGTTCGTAAAGTGGTTGGCATGAATGAAGACGAGCTTATGACAGAAGCGAAGCTTTTAGGTGCACCATTTGAATTACTGCTTGAAATCAAGCGCCTTGGCCGCCTTCCAGTTGTTAACTTTGCTGCAGGCGGAGTGGCAACACCTGCTGATGCTGCATTAATGATGCAATTAGGTTCAGATGGTGTCTTTGTAGGATCGGGTATTTTTAAATCAGAAAATCCTGCTAAGTTTGCTAGAGCAATAGTCGAAGCAACAACGCACTTCCAGGATTATAAATTAATCGCAGAACTTTCAAAGGATTTAGGGACACCCATGAAGGGGATTGAAATTTCATCATTAGCACCTGAAGCCCGCATGCAGGAGCGTGGATGGTAAGATGATTAAAATTGGTGTTCTCGCATTGCAAGGTGCTGTTCGTGAGCACATGAATTCGATCGCCACATGTGACGCCCAGGCAGTTGCTGTGAAACGCAAAGAGGAATTACAGGATTTAGACGGTCTTATTCTTCCCGGCGGTGAAAGTACCGCAATGCGGCGCTTAATCGACAAATATGATTTTATGGATGCCCTGAAAGAATTTGCCCGCCAAGGAAAACCAATGTTCGGCACATGTGCAGGCCTCATTCTTCTGGCAAAAAATCTTGTCGGCTATAGTGAACCGCATATTGGTGTGATGGACATTAAGGTGGAACGGAACTCCTTTGGGCGCCAGGTTGACAGCTTTGAGGCGGACCTTGCGATTAAAGATGTCGCTGACAGCTTTCCAGCCGTATTTATCAGGGCGCCGCACATCGTTGAGGCGGGAGAAAATGTAGAAATTTTGTCCAAGCATAATGGCCGCATCGTGGCTGCACGGGAAGGACAATTTCTTGGCTGTTCCTTCCATCCAGAGTTGACAGATAATCATCGCCTTACCGCCTATTTCGTTGAGATGGTAAAGGAAGCAAAAGCTAAACAATTTGTATAAGGTTGTTGCAAATTGCGAATAATTATAGTAAATTATTAAACAAATCAATAATGCTAAAAGCAATGAGAGGAACTAGTAATGAGAAATTCACTCTTTTAGAGAGCCGGTGGCTGGTGCGAATCGGTGTGTGAACCTTGTGAATCCCTCCTCGAGCAAGGTATGGAACGCCTCACAGTAGAGGTCAGTAAGTACTTTCGGTAGAAACCGTTACATTTTTTTGAGGTGGATAGCTTTGGCTGTCAACCAGGGTGGTATCGCGACTAACTCTCGTCCCTGTTTTTAGGGGCGGGAGTTTTTATTTTTTAATGCAGAAGCGGCCGTTTAGCGAAGTACACTAGCCGCTGGCCGCTGGAGCAAGATATTTTTTTAAAAGGAGTGTCTATACAATGTTAGATATTAAAGTATTACGAGCTAATTTTGCTGAAGTAAAAGCAAAGCTAGCGCATCGCGGTGAAGATTTAACGGATTTAGGACGGTTTGAGGAGCTTGATCTGAAGCGACGTGAATTAATAGTTGAGACTGAAAAGTTAAAGAGCGGGAAAAATGAAGTTTCACAGCAGGTGGCGGCATTAAAGCGTGAGAAGCAAGATGCGGAGCAGTTAATAACAGAAATGCGTGAGGTCGGCGATCAAATCAAAACACTTGATGATGAACTGCGTGGTGTAGAAGAGATCTTAGACAATTTATTGCTCAGTATTCCAAACATCCCGCATGAAAGTGTTCCGATGGGAGAGACCGAAGATGATAATGTCGAGATTAGAAAGTGGGGCCAAATACGCGACTTTGAATACGAGGCAAAGCCGCACTGGGATCTCGCCGATCAGTTAGGGATTTTAGATTTCGAACGGGCTGGAAAGGTAACTGGAAGCCGCTTTGTTTTTTATAAGGGGCTTGGGGCACGTTTGGAGCGGGCGTTAATGAGCTTCATGCTCGACCTTCATGTAGATGAGCACGGCTATACAGAAATCTTGCCGCCTTACATGGTCAACCGCGCAAGTATGACGGGAACAGGTCAATTGCCAAAATTTGAAGAAGATGCCTTCTTAATCGGTAGCGAAGATTATTTCCTTATTCCAACGGCTGAGGTGCCTGTGACCAACTACCACCGCGATGAAATTCTAAGCGCTGAGGAGCTGCCCATTAAATTTGCAGCCTACAGTGCGTGCTTCCGCTCTGAGGCTGGCTCTGCAGGACGTGATACTAGAGGGCTGATCCGCCAGCACCAATTCAATAAGGTGGAGCTTGTTAAGTTTGTTAAACCGGAGGATTCTTATGAAGAGCTTGAGAAACTGACACATGATGCGGAGCGGGTGTTGCAATTGCTTGAACTGCCTTACCGCGTCCTCTCCATGTGTACAGGTGACCTTGGCTTTACAGCCGCAAAAAAATACGATATTGAAGTATGGATTCCCAGCTACGGCACGTACCGTGAGATATCATCTTGCAGTAATTTCGAGGCTTTCCAGGCGCGCCGAGCTAATATCCGTTTCCGCCGTGATCCAAAGGCGAAACCGGAGCATGTTCATACGCTAAACGGTTCTGGCCTTGCCATTGGCCGCACGGTCGCAGCACTGTTAGAAAACTATCAGCAGGCGGACGGCAGTGTAGTTATTCCTGCGGTTTTACGTCCTTATATGGGCGGCCGTGAGGTTATCAAGCCACAATAATAATAAAAATCCGGATGGGTGAAAACCTGTCCGGAAATAAACATAATTATGTTTGACATTGGATAAAATATATGATAAATTATCTCATGTCGATACGGAGGAATACCCAAGTTCGGCTGAAGGGATCGGTCTTGAAAACCGACAGGCGGGTCAAACCGCGCGGGGGTTCGAATCCCTCTTCCTCCTCCATTATTATTAACAATCGCGCATAAAAACTGGAGATAAAATCCGTTACATTTAATGTAGCGGATTTTTTTTATGCCTTTTAGCAAAACAAAAACACCTATTAAAACATAGGTGTCTTTGTTATACTTAGAATCTCATTTAACTTCTCTTCGACATCACGGCAAACCCGTAAAGCATCGGCATTGCTTTTCACAACATCCGTGGTATCCATATCAATGACAAGCACTTCACTAGCATTATATTGATTCATAACCCATTCATCGTAGCCCTTCCACACCTCGAAGTAGTACTCCTTCAGTTCAGGGTTAATCTCGAAGCTGCGGCCGCGAGCCATGATGCGGTCAATGACGGTATCAAATGAGCCCTTCAAGTAGACCATTAAATCCGGAGCCTTTTTGGGAAGTTCATTTAACTCTTCCAGCATATTATCAACAAGCTCTTCATAAATTTTGAATTCTAGTTCCGAAATTCGCCCTAAGTTTTTATTTACATAGGCAAAATACCAATCTTCATAAATGGAACGGTCTTGGATCGTGTATATCGGTTCGCACCAATTGATGCAATCCTTTACTGTCTTAAAGCGCTTATTTAAGAAAAATAATTGCAACAGAAACGGAATTCTCCGCGCATCTAATTCTTCAGGTGTCAGTTCATAATAAAGTGGAAGAATCGGATTATCATCGACCGCTTCGTAAAATACCTTACTTTCAATCCCTTTATTTTTAAAATGTGCACGTAATGTGTCGGCAACACTTGTTTTTCCAAGGCCAATCATTCCACCAATAACGATACTCACGAACATCCCCCTGTTTCTATTTTATTGTTTGTCCAACGGTTCTCTTTTAACGATGCGGTTAACTTTTGAAAAATATACTGTAAATCTTGTTCGCTTTTTACAAAATCCAACTCATCGCCGCTAAAGCGTAGGACGGGGATCTCAGGGTGTTCCCTTTCAAAAGAGGCCATGGTAGTTTCATAATCGATTGAAAGCTGCTCAAGATATAAGGGGCTGATATTCTTCTCAACTTCACGCCCGCGTATTTTGATCCGCTTCAGCAGTGTATCTAAGCTGGCATTCAAATAAATAATGACATTTGGTCTTGGCATATCTTCGGTCAGAATTTGATAAATTTTGTAATACTTGTGGTATTCGTCAGGATTTAGGGACCGTTCGGCAAAAATTAAATTTTTAAAAATATGATAGTCCGCCACGACTGACTTGTTTTGGCTTAGGTAATGGGTATTGATATCCCCTAATTGCTTGAAGCGATTGCAGAGGAAAAACATTTCCGTCTGGAAACTCCACTCCTCAATATTTTCATAAAATTTCCCCAAGAATGGATTCTCATCAACAATCTCTTTTAATAAAGCAAACTGAAACTGTTCTGAAATGGCCTTGGCGAGCGATGTCTTACCGACACCAATCGGCCCTTCAACGGTAATAAAGGGTGTATCCCCCATTATAAGTCCTCCTTCGTAGCTCCCTGCACTTTCTATGATTAATCAGTTTGAACTGGTTTACTCGAGTATATCTATTCTGTACATTCATTGACACAAAGAATATTTTATCACAATCTGTCGGAGGAAGGGATATGGAAATTGTAGAAGATGATGTAAGGATGTCAAAAAAACAAAATAACTGCCGGGACACGGCAGTTATTGTCGAAAAAGTAGTTAAGTGCCTCTTTTTGTTACATTAAAATTATCCACGATAAGCAGCCAATTTTGCGGGAAGGCCAACCCAAGCTTCCAGTAGCTCATCCCTCGAATATTCAGCTCTTTAATTAAATCAAACTTTGCCTGGATGGAGCGAGCATCCTCGAACCATACCTCGTGCTGTTTCCCCTCATCTGTATATTTGAAAAATGGTGCCTGTGCTTTTGTATCGTATTGAATGGGGACATGATGCCTGGCCGCCAACTGAATAGCTTGCTGTGGACTCACTGCCCTTGCCACTGTCCCCTGGACGAATGGAAGGGTCCAATCATAGCCGTAAAGATTTTGCCCCATCAGGATTTTAGTTGAGGGCATTTCGGTGATCGCATACTCTAATACCTTTCTTACCGGGCCAATAGGTGACACGGCCATCGCAGGGCCGCCGCTATAGCCCCATTCATAGGTCATAATGACAACAAAGTCCGAGATTTCTCCATGTGCCTTATAATCATGGCCCTCATACCATTTGCCTTTTTGTGTGGCACTGGTTTTCGGGGCGAGCGCGGTTGACATCAGCCAGCCCTCACTTTTAAAGCGCTGCTTCGCCTTACGTAAAAAGTTATTATAGGCCTCGCGGTCGGCTGGACGTAAAAACTCAAAGTCAAAATGGATATCACGGAATCCGTATTTCTTTGCTGTTGCGACAATGTTATTGATAAATTTATTCTGCGTTGCACTATCGTTTAAAAGGATACGTCCAAGTTCATCGCTAAATTGGTCATTCTCCTGATTATTAATGACCATCATTAAGACGTTGCGGTTGGCCTTTGCGATTGCCGGGAAGTTATTTAGTAATGGCTCTTTCAATGTACCATCGCGGCGTGCTTGAAAGCTAAACGGGGCTAAATAGGTCAGATAGGGTGCGGCATCGCGGGCACTATTTTCTAATACAGGGGCGACAGTGGTGCCGCGCGGCTCAACATATGCATTAAACTCGGCACTTCTTTTTTTCGCTTGAGGAATATAGAGACGAAGCCCGACATTAAGTGGCTGATTTACATTAATGCGGTTGATTGTGGCGAGCTCCTGATAGGGGACACCAACCTTTCTTGCGATAGTGAATAAAGAATCCCCTGACTGCACGAAATAAAAATGGCCGATAATTGGAATAACAATCGCTTGACCGACGACAAGATTATTTGGATTCGGTAATTCATTGGCTTCGATAATATCCTGAACGGTTGTATGATAGGAACTAGCAATGGTCGTTAAAGATTCATTGCTTTTGATCACATGGATTTGCATTCATAGCCCCTCCCTAAAAAACATACGCTACCGCTATTTTATGAGGGTGGAGATGGATAAATGATATAATATTGTAAAATTAGAAGAATGGTCCCCAATAGAGATGGTAAAGGCGGTATTAACATGGAATTTGGTCATAACCATGACGAGTATTTTATGATGGAAGCTATAAAGGAAGCGAAGAAGGCAGAAGAGCTAAATGAGGTCCCCATTGGGGCAGTTATCGTTCATGATGGAACCATTGTCGCACGGGCCCATAATTTACGTGAAAGTGAGCAAAACGCACTCGCCCACGCGGAACTTTTAGCTATTGACCAAGCCTGCCGGGAAACAGGATCTTGGCGGCTGGAAGATACCACTTTGTATGTCACGCTGGAGCCTTGTCCAATGTGTTCAGGGGCGATTATTTTATCCAGAGTGAAAAGGGTTGTTTACGGCGCTGGCGACCCAAAAGGAGGCTGTGCCGGCACGCTGATGAATCTTGTACAGGATCCGCGCTTTAATCATCAAAGCGAAGTGACCAAAGGGGTATTAGAGGCAGAGTGTGGACAAATGCTTTCTGACTTTTTTCGGAAGATACGAGATAGAAAAAAGCTTGAGAAACAGCAAAGAAGTGACACATCTACAAACAACTTGAAATAATTTACAATTGATTTGGATTGCATTTTTTCAAGAATGGTTGTATAGTAAGAGAGCGTCAGATATGGACGCACTAAACTTTGGTATCAACTTTGCCGTGCTAGGTGGGGAGGTAGCGGTGCCCTGTACTCGCAATCCGCTCTAGCGAGACTGAATCCCTTCCTGAGGCTGATCGTCTGTAGGGTCTGCCTTAAGTAAGTAGTGTTGACGCCCTGGTCCTGCGCAATGGGAATCCATGAACCATGTCAGGTCCGGAAGGAAGCAGCATTAAGTGGACTCTCCCATGTGCCGCAGGGTTGCCTGGGCCGAGCTAACTGCTTAAGTAACGCTTATGGGCGACAGTCGATGGAAGGTGCACGGCAGTTATAAAAGCGGAATCGTCCGTTTAGCGAAGTACACTAGACGCTGGACGATGGAGCTAGATAGTAATTAAATTTCAGAGTCATACTATTGTACATAAATTAACTCATCTCAGAAATTGGGATGAGTTTTTTGTTATTCTTTTTGTAAAAAGGAAATTAGATACGTTATAATAGAAAAAAGCGGAAGCGCCTTGATCAGGGGCGCTGCAGCTAGACAATGTTGATGAAAAATTTGAAGGGGGCGATTGTCTTGGCATATCAAGCTTTATATCGTGTTTGGCGGCCTCAAAACTTTATTGATGTAGTAGGACAAGAACATGTAACCAAGACATTGCAAAATGCCCTGCTTCAAGAAAAGATCTCTCACGCCTATCTTTTTTCCGGACCAAGAGGAACAGGGAAAACAAGTGCGGCGAAAATATTAGCTAAGGCGATTAACTGTGAACGGGCACCCGTGTCCGAACCATGTAATGAATGTGCTGCATGCCTTGGTATCACAAACGGTACGATACCGGATGTGCTAGAATTTGACGCTGCTTCCAACTCTCGTGTCGAAGAAATGAGAGATGTACTGGACAAGGTTAAATTTGCTCCAACTTCGGTGAACTATAAGGTCTACATCATTGATGAAGTGCATATGCTATCGATTAGTGCCTTTAATGCCTTGCTAAAAACATTAGAAGAGCCGCCGAAGCATGTTATTTTTATTTTAGCAACAACAGAGCCTCACAAAATCCCCTTAACCATTATCTCAAGGTGTCAGCGGTTTGATTTTAGACGCATTACGGCAGGGTCAATTGTCAATCGGATGAAATTAATTGTAGCTGAAACAGGTATCGAATGTGATGATCGCGCACTGCAAATGATTGCCCGTGCAGCAGAGGGTGGGATGCGTGACGCTTTAAGCTTATTAGATCAAGCAATTTCCTACAGTCAGGACCGTGTCACCGTTGAAGATGCCTTAACGGTCACAGGCTCTGTGTCCCAAGGGTTCCTAAATAAATTAGCGCTAGCGTTTCAAGATGGTGACGTTGCCAGTGGTTTAGAAGCACTTGATGAGCTTTTGTTTCATGGGAAGGATCCAACGCGATTCATTGAGGATTTGATTTTATTTTACCGCGATATGCTGCTCTATAAAACTGCACCCAATCTTGAAGAATCACTTGAAAGAGTGATGCTTGACGATGAGTTTCGTCAGATGGCGGAAATCACTCCCACTGGACAGATTTATCAGCTAATTGACCTGTTAAATAAAACGCAACAAGAAATGCGCTGGACAAACCATCCAAGGGTATTTCTTGAGGTGGCAATTGTTAAGCTTTGTCAAATGGAAGCTAAACAAGTGGATCATGCAGAATCACCACAGCTTAATCAATTGCTAGCGAGAATTGAACAGCTTGAGTCGGAATTGCAGCATTTAAAAGCAACCGGTGTTGCGCCTGCAGTACAAGAAGCGGCACATCAGCCGCAAAAGCCTGCTCCAAGATCTGCAAAAAAGGTATTTCAGCCGGCAGTTGGAAAAATAAATGAAATTTTAAAGCAGGCAACAAAGAGTGATTTAAATCTAATTAAAACAAATTGGGCAGAGATGAGAGCAGGGCTATTAAAGTCGCAAGCGGCCTTGTTAAATGATGCTGAACCAATTGCTGCTTCAGCTGATGCTTTTATCATAAAATTTAAGCATGAAATGATTTGCCAAATGGCAATGAGTAGAAGTGACTTCACTGAAGCCGTAATTGCTGCTATAAATAAATTAACCGGCAAACGATTTATCATCGTGGGCGTCCCTGAGGACCAATGGTTACCAATTCGCGAAGACTTTCTGAACAGTCAGCATGGCGAAGAAGGAGAGTACAGCGAATCGACTAAGGAAGAAGAATCACATATTACAGAGGCAAAGAAATTATTTGGCGAAGAATTCGTCGAAATCATCGACTAAAACTAATTTACAGGAGGGTAACATAATGATGCGTGGTGGAATGGGAAATATGCAAAATATGATGAAGCAAATGCAAAAAATGCAAAAAAAAATGGCAGAGGCGCAAGAAGAATTAGGCGAACAAAAGATTGAAGGTACTGCCGGCGGTGGAATGGTGACAGTTGTCGTAACCGGACATAAAGAAGTGGTAGATGTGCAAATTAAACCTGAGGCCGTCGACCCGGATGATATTGAAATGCTTCAGGATCTAGTTCTTGCCGCAACAAATGATGCGCTTAAAAAGGTGGAAGAATTAACAAACAATACAATGGGGCAGTTTACTAAAGGTATGAATCTGCCATTTTAAAAATGTAGCTGGGGTGCTGAAACGACTTAAGGGGTTAGATCCTTTTGTATCAGGCACCCTTGCTTTCTTGAAGGGGAAAAATAGAGATGCATTATCCTGAACCAATTTCCAAGCTGATTGATAGCTTTATGAAGCTCCCGGGTATCGGGCCAAAAACAGCCTCACGTTTGGCCTTTTATGTATTAAGTATGAAAGAAGATACGGTGCTTGATTTTGCTAAGGCACTGGTGAATGCAAAGCGAAATCTTACGTATTGTTCTGTCTGTGGTCATATTACTGACCAAGACCCATGTTATATTTGCGAAGACCTCCGTCGGGATAAGAGTATCATTTGTGTTGTCCAAGATCCTAAAGATGTTATTGCAATGGAAAAAATGAAGGAATTCAATGGGTTGTACCATGTGCTGCACGGGGCTATTTCCCCGATGGATGGGATTGGACCTGAGGATATCAATATCCCTGATTTGCTAAAACGCCTTCAGGATGAAACCGTCCAGGAAGTGATTCTGGCAACAAACCCTAATATCGAAGGGGAAGCCACTGCCATGTATATTTCCCGTTTGTTAAAGCCGTCGGGAATTAAGACCACGAGAATTGCTCATGGGCTGCCTGTTGGCGGAGACTTAGAATATGCGGATGAGGTAACATTATCAAAGGCTTTAGAAGGCAGAAGAGAAGTATAAGACTTTCGGAGGAATCAACTATGTTTTTTCGGCGTAAAGGGAAGCTTCGAAAAGAGTATGATGAAAAATTGTTAACACAGCTAAATAGTTATAAGGATCATTGGCAACAGGAAAAGCTGCTGTTGGAAAAGAGCTTCGATCCTTCCGATGAGGTCATTTGCCAAACAAAAATAGCCGAAGCCAAATACATTTTTCTTTTAAGAGAGGCAAAGCATCGCAAAGTAACTTTATTTAGATGAAACTAAACCCCTTCTATTTCCATAGTTCTATTCCTACTAACTTGTACATATGTTGTATGAAACGTGACTATAGAAGGGGGATAGCTTTTTTGGAACCAATGATTGTTATATCTCTTTTAGGAGGACTTATCCTAATCTTGTTGTTCTCGGGTGCTCCGTTTAAGCCGGCAAGATTTGTCGGACATACAGCGATAAAATTTCTAATTGGAGCCCTTTTGTTATTTTTCTTAAATGTGGCCGGAAACCGGTACGGAATACACATCCCTATTAATTTTGCCACATCTGCTGTCTCGGGCTTCCTGGGCATTCCGGGTTTGTTCGCCTTAGTAGCTATTCAACAATGGGTGATCTAGATGTACATGAGCCGCTGATATACAGCGGCTTTTATAATTTTAAAAAAGTTGAGGAAAGGGGTTGACCAATATAAAAAAATCCTGTAATATATGAAAAGTCGTCACTGAGACGGCGTGAGTCGAACGAAAAAAGTTGTTGACTTTTAGTTGATAACTTGGTATGATAATAAAGTCGCTTTTAGCGATTGAGACATTTGCTCTTTGAAAACTAAACAAACAAAGACGTGTAAACAAACAATATTTTTTAGTTTCAATATATATGAAACTAAGCCAACGTAACAAAATGAGCTAATCAACTTTCTTGGAGAGTTTGATCCTGGCTCAGGACGAACGCTGGCGGCGTGCCTAATACATGC